>NZ_KV820433.1:0-75497 GCF_001815405.1 Peptoniphilus sp. HMSC075B08
ATTACTCCAATACCAAAAATTAATGAGTCAGATATAATCAAAGAAGAAGTTCCTTATAATGGAGAAATAAATCTTTTAGATAATATTAAAAATCTACCAGATGGAGCAGAAGTTGAAGATGTTAGTGACACAATTAGTACTAAGATTTCAGGAACCTACACTGGAAAAGTAAAAGTAATCTTTAAAGATGGATCATCAAGGATTGTTGAAATTCCTATTGAAGTTCTAGCTCCAATGGCAGAAAAATTCCCAGTACAAAATCCTGATAAAACTGAGGTTGAAAATCTTGAAAATATAAATCCTACAGAAAAATCTGAAATTGAAGAAAAAATTAGGGAAGCAAACCCTCAAGTTGTTTCAATTGAAGTTGACGATAGGGGAAATGTGACTTTAATTTACGAAGATGGATCAAGTAATTTGATCAAGGCAGAAGACATAATTATCTTAAGAGAAAAGACACCTGAAAAGGAAGAGCCTGAAGAAAAACCAGGAGAAGTAGGGGATAATGACCCAGAAGAAAAACAAGGAGAAAAAGACAACAAAGACCCTGAAGAAAATCCTAAAGACAATGAGGAAGAAGACAATAAAAAGACAGAAAATAAAAGAGACTCATGGAATGACTTTCCAAGATACTATGCAAGAAATCATAGGACGCCAACTTACAAGGTAGAAACAAAAATTACTTACAAAGAAAGTAAGCCACAAGTCAATTCAAAAAAATTTGTAATTAATATGAAAACAGGCACTTACACTACAATAGAAGATGGCAAAACTTTAGAAAGAAACATGGAAGTAAAACCACTTATAAAATATGATAGAACTTTCTTACCACTTAGGACTTTGGCTGATATTCTCGATGCCAAAGTAATTTGGAATGAAGGAACAAGGACAGCTTCCTTTACAAGAGAGGGTCTCACAGCCCTTATACAAATCGATGGCAAGAAAATTGTCTTGTCTAATGGCGAGACAATAGAACTTGAATCAAAAGCTCTTAATATTAATGGAAGAATTTATCTTCCCCTAGTTAATGTCGCACAAGTCTTTGGACTAACAAGTGGTAACAGACTCGATGGAGAAGACCAAGATATAGAGTGGAACGATATGGATAAGACAGTTACAATCAACATTAAATAAAATTTTAAAGAGGAAGGGAGACCTTCCTTTTTATTTGCGAATATATTGAAATAAAAATATTATAGGACAAAGTCACTGAATATTTTGTTATAATGACCTTGAGGTGAATTATGACTTATTTTATTATCTTATTAATTTTAATTATTTTTTTGATTCCACAAATTCACTATAGAAAGTCCAACAAACTTTTGCAAAATGAAGATGTGGATTTAAAATGTGACTTAGAATTTATTTCTGTGAAAAAGGAAAATGATGACTTTATAGAAGTTGGTAACGAGAAAGATTTTTATGAACTTCCAAACTTTGAAAGAGTTAAAATAAAATCCTACGATGGTTTTGTTTTAGACGGAGGATTTTTTCCAGTGGAAGACCCCAAGGCCTTAGTGCAAATTATCCATGGAGCTCTTGAGCACAAGGAAAGATACTATTACTTGATTAAGTATTTAAATGAAAGGGGATACTCCTGCTTTATATCTGACAACAGGGGGCACGGAAGGTCCACAGGAGGCAAGTACACCACTGGCTATATAGATGGAGTGGAGAAGGTTGTTGACGATAACATGGCCATAACAAAGGCACTTAAAAATAAATTCCCAGGCACTGATATTTATTTAATTGGTCACTCACTTGGCACTGTCTTTGGAAGAATCTATCTTGAAGAGGGCGACGATCTAATAAAAAAATTAGTATTGTCAGGGCCACCAAATTATGTTCCAGAAGTTCCACTTGCAATTTTTCTTGGAAATTTTATAAACTTTTACTTTGGAGAACAAAGAACAATTTATTTAATGAAAAAACTTTATACTGGAGACAAAAAACACTTTGATTGGTTGTCTTACTCTAAAGAAAATATAAAAGATGCAGAGAGAGACCCTCACATGCCTTCAGTTTTTAAAAACAGGGGTTACCTTGCTGTCTTTGAAGGTGTAAGAGAATTAAAAAACACAAAAAACTACAAGTTTAAAAATCCTGATCTTGATATATTTTTTGTTGCAGGAGAAGATGACGTAGTAATTGGGGGAGAGAAAGGCTTTGAATCTTCTATTAATCTCTTAAAAGAAGTTGGCTACAAAAATATAGAATCAAAACTTTATAAGATGATGAAGCACGAAATTTTTAGGGAAGAAGAGAGGGAAGAAGTCTTTAAGGACATTGTAGACTTCTTGGAAAAGTAAAATGAACTCTTATTTAATAATCGGAAACTTAAAGAAAAATAAAAAGCTGGATAAAGATTTTGAAAAATTACTTGAGGAACACTTAAACTATCATGAGAATGAAGTTGATGTGGGGAATTTAATTATCTCTGGCCCAAGGGATGAGGGTGGAGGAATAGGAATCTATTTGGGAGATGAAGTCAAGGACTTTTGTGACAATGATCCGCTAGTCTTGGGAGGTTACCTGGACTACGAAATCATAAAATTTTATCCCAATGCCATAAATAAAAATTTAATAGAATTGTTTATCCAATAAAAAAAGCTGAGAAAGAAAAATTCTCAGCTTTATTTTTATTTAAGATCAGTCAAAGGACAAGTCCCCACTTGTGTCGTTGTCATTCATAAAGTAAACCAATAGCTCATTCGCTTCGTCGAAGTCATCTTCTGATACATAAATTCCCTTTTCA
Organism: Peptoniphilus sp. HMSC075B08; assembly: GCF_001815405.1. Lineage (NCBI taxonomy): Bacteria > Bacillati > Bacillota > Tissierellia > Tissierellales > Peptoniphilaceae > Peptoniphilus > Peptoniphilus sp. HMSC075B08. The sequence continues at coordinate 2,756 of NZ_KV820433.1, forward strand.
TAAAGAGAGAAGCCAGAGATGAGACGCATATAGTCACCCTCGTCTTTGACAAAATATGGAATTGAGTTGTCTTCTAAGAAAGCACATATCTCATCAAAGATGAGTTTATTAGTTGAAGTCACAAGTTTTACATATTCAATGTCTTTTTTCATATTATCACCTAAGGAGATTATACCACGAATAGGATTGAGAATGAATTTAAGAAAAAATAAATAATTTAAAAAATTTGTCGCTTTAAAGGGGAAAATACACTAAATCTATTTAAAAAAATTGGCTTTTGTGTTAGTATTTCTAGTATATAAAAAAGGAGAGAGCGTATGTCAAAACAAAATGAAGGATTTTCATCAATCCTAGGATTTATTATGGTTGCCATTGGCCTTGCCCTTGGTATAGGAACTCTTTGGAGGTTTCCTTACGTAGTTGGCGAAAACGGTGGAGCAATATTTATATTCTTGTATATTTTAATTATCTTAGTTATAGGAATTCCCCTAATGACTTGTGAAGTTACCATAGGTTATGCAACGGGTAATGCCGCCATAGATGCTTACAAGACTTTAAAACCAAACACAAAATGGTATCTAGCTGGTTACTTACACACACTTGCTGCCCTAATAATTGTAGGTTACACTTCAGTTATTTATGCATGGATAATAAAATATATAGCGGGAGCATTTATGGGTGACTTTGTTGGACTTGATAGCCAAGGAATTCAAGCTTACTTTGATGCCTTTAACGCTAAAAAGACAACAGTTTTTATATTTTTCTTAGTTAACTTCGTCCTTAACAACGCAGTTATTATTCTTGGAGTTCAAAAGGGAATCGAAAGAGTTTCAAAGATCTTAATTCCAGTTTTATTTGTAATTATGATAATTATCATTTTCTTTGGACTTAGACTACCTGGTGCAAAAGAGGGTATTACTTTCTTATTTAAACCAGACTTCTCCAAATTTTCCTTTAACTCAATTATAACTTGTTTGGGACAGGCCTTCTTTGCCTTGGGACTTGCCATGCTTGGGTCTATGGTATTTGGTTCTTACATCAAGGAAAAGGACGAAAATATCTTTAAGGACTCAACAGTTATTTGTCTAGCCCTAGTATTTGCAGGAATTTTATCTGGATTTATGATTCTTCCAATAGTTTTTGCAACAGGGCTTACACCAGGGGAAGGAGTTGGACTTACATTCTTAACTCTTCCACTTGCTTTTAACGTTGTACCATTTGGTAGAGTACTTTCAGTTCTATTTTACTTTGGTTTCTATATTGCTGCCTTTACTTCTTCTGTTGGGGTTCTTGAAGCAATTGTAGGACAATTTATGGAAAGATTTAAACTAGAAAGAATCAAGGCCCTAATGCTTGCAAGTGCAATAATAGTTCTTATTGCAGCTGTATCAATTTTCTATGATCCAGCCTTTGCCTTCTTGGATAATGTTGAAAGTAATTATATCTTAGTAATTGGTTGTCTACTAATTGCTCTTTTCTCAGCAAGAGCTTGGAAGATGGAAAATGTTCTTAAGGCAGCAAACATTAAAAGTCCTTTTGTTAAGACCTGGATGAATGTCAGTATAAAATATATATCACCAATTGTTATAGTTATAATTTTCTTAAGTCAATTTATTAAATAAAAATAAAGGTCCCATGGAAATCCATGGGACTTTTTTAATGGGATTTTTTATATTTAAAGAATAAGTGAAAAATTTTCAAAATATCTAATTAAAAATTTGCAATAAAAAAGTGGGGGACTGACCTCCACTTTTTTAGTAACAAAAAAGACCCTGGCTGGGTCTTTTTCATTTTCATTACATGTTCTTTGAATAGAATTCAACGATTAATTGGTCTTCAATTTCTATTGGAACATCTTCTCTGTTTGGTAGAGAAACTAAAGTTGCCTTAAAGTCTTCGTCCTTAGAAATGTAAGGATAGTTTACAACAATGTTAGTGTTGTAGTTTTCTTTAAATAGGTCAACTTTTCTTCCTTTAGCTGATAGTGCAATAACATCGCCAGGTTGACATCTGTAAGAAGGAATGTTTACTTTCTTTCCGTTTACAGTTAAGTGACCGTGGCTAACCATTTGTCTTGCTTGTCTAATTGAAGATGCATAGCCCATTCTGTAACATAGAGAATCTAATCTAGTTTCTAGGAATATTACAAGGTTTGGACCAGTTTGGCCTTGAGTTCTTTGAGCTTCTTTGAATAGATTAACAAATTGTTTTTCAAGTACACCGTAGTATGCTCTTAATCTTTGTTTTTCTAAAAGTTGCTTACCGTATTCAGTAAGTTTTTTATCACTTCTTGCAGTACCTCTTGTAGCTCTTTTCATTGCCTTTGGGTGACCGCATACATTTAGTCCAAGTCTTCTTGATTGCTTGAACTTTGGATCCATCATTTTTGCCATTTTTATCAAACTCCTTATAAATTTTCGCCGCGATAATTTATAAGCCGATAGCATTATACTAAATGACAATGGCTTTGTAAAGAGAATTACAAAATATAATGAAAACTTTATAGAGCAACAAAAATTATTTGTTATAAAACCCATTTAAGTATTAAAAAATTTGAAGGATTTATGTTATACTTAAGTTAATAAGAATAATCTGAACGTATAGAATACCTAGGAGGATTTATGAAAAAAATAGAATTTGTTGATACTATTCTTCGTGACGCTCACCAATCACTTATGGCAACACGAATGACTTACAAGGATATGGAACCTGCACTAGAAAGACTTGACAAGGTTGGCTACAAGGCAATCGAATGTTGGGGAGGAGCAACTTTTGACTCCTGCATAAGATATTTAGACGAAGATCCATGGGAAAGACTTAGAAAAATTAAGTCTAATTTTAAAAACACTAAGACACAAATGCTTCTAAGAGGTCAAAATCTTTTAGGATATAAAAACTATCCAGATGACATCGTAGAAAAATTTATTGAACTATCTGTTAAAAATGGAATTGATATAATAAGAATTTTTGATGCACTTAATGATGTAAGAAATATTGAAACATCTCTTAAGGCAACAAAGAAGGCTGGAGCAGAAGCTCAAGTTGCAATTTGTTATACGACATCAGAAGTTCACACTATTGAATACTTCACTGACCTTGCAAAGAAGGTTCAAGAAATGGGAGCAGACTCCATTGCCATCAAGGACATGGCTGGAATTTTAACTCCACCTGTTTCAAGAGACCTAGTTAGATCAATGAGAAAGGTAATTGACATTCCAATAGAACTTCACACTCACGAAACAACTGGTTGTGGATCTATGACTTACCTAAAGGGAATTGAAGAAGGTGCCGATATTATTGACACAGCAATTTCTCCTTTCTCAGGTGGAACAAGTCAACCACCAACAGAAACTCTTGCTCTTATCTTAAAAGAAGCAGGATACGATGTTGACCTTGACCTAGACATTCTAAATGAACTTGCACCTTACTTCCAAGAAGTTAAGAATAAATATCTTAACGACGGAACAATGAGAGTTAAAATGCTTACAGTTGATCCAAAGGGACTAATTTATCAAGTGCCTGGTGGAATGCTTTCAAACTTAAGCTCTCAACTTTCTGCAGCTAAGCAAGACCATCTATTTGATAAGGTTCTTGCAGAAGTTCCAAATGTTAGAAGAGACATGGGCTTCCCACCACTTGTTACTCCAATGAGTCAAATGGTTGGTACACAAGCTTCCTTTAACGTTATGACTGGCAAGAGATACAAGATGGTTCCAAATGAAATCAAGGATTATCTAAAGGGACTTTACGGAAAGACTCCAGTGGAAGTTGACGAAGCTTTTAGAAAATCTATAATTGGTGATGCAGAAGTTATTACTGACAGACCTGCTAACCACTTAGAACCAGCTTTTGACAAGTACAAGGCAGAAATTGGGGACCTTGCAAGATGTGATGAAGACGTATTGACTTACGCACTTTTCCCACAAGTTGCCAAGGACTTCTTAGCAAAGAAATATTCTAAATAAGTTTGATTTAAAGATGCTACTCCGTGAGGGTAGTATCTTTTTTTGCATCTTATAATAATTTGTTGTATATTAATTTTAAATAAATTTATAAATTGAAGGGATGATTAAATGGACTATAAAAATTTTAAAGTCGATGACTATATAGAAAAATACGCAGAACTAATTTTAAAGATTGGTTTAAAGATTAAAGATGGGGACAAGCTTGTAGTCAGATGTCCCATTGAAGCAAGAGACTTTGCCATTAAATGTACAAAAAAAGCTTATGAACTAGGTGCTGGTGAAGTTGTAGTTGACTACAGAGACCAAGTTATTTCTAGACTTAAGTATGAAAATGAAAACATCGATGTCTTAACAGACATTCCTAAACACAAGGTTGACAAGGAAAACTACTACATGGAAAAAAAGGCAAAGTATCTTTCAGTTACAGGTTCAGACCCAGATGCCTTCAAGGGAGTAGATTCTGATAAATTATTTCAGTCTAACCTTGCCAACTCTAAGGCACTAAGAGATTTTTCTGCAAAGATGATGGCAAATTACGTTTCTTGGATTGTTGTGGGAGCAAGTATTCCATCTTGGGCTACAAAAGTTTTTCCGGACCTTGAAGAAGATGAAGCTGTTAAAAGACTTTGGTTTGAAATCTTTAATTCAGTTAGACTTTTTGAAGATGATCCAGAAAAAGCCCTAGAAAATCACGTAGATAACTTAAACAGATACAGCAAGTTCTTAAATGATGCTAAGTTTGAAAAATTAATTTACAAGTCTGAAAGGGGAACAGACCTTGAAGTTGGACTTCCAAAGGGCTACATCTTTGCAGGAGCAGGAGATATAAATTCTGATGGAGAACAATTTATTGCCAACATGCCAAGTGAAGAAGTTTTCTCTGCCCCAAGACTTGATGGAGTTAACGGAAAAGTTTATTCAACAATGCCACTTAACTACAATGGAAATTTAATAGAAGACTTTTATTTAGTATTCAAGGATGGACTTGTTGTTGATTATGACGCAAAAGCTGGAAAAGAATATTTAAAAAATATTTTAGAAACTGATGAAGGAGCAAAGAGACTAGGAGAAGTCGCTCTAGTTTCTTATAACACACCAATTTCCATGAGAAAGGTCCTTTTCTACAACACACTTTATGATGAAAATGCATCCTGCCACTTTGCCCTAGGTAAGTCTTATCCAACTTGCCTTGAAGGTGGAGAAAAACTTTCAATAGAAGAGTTAAAGGAAAGGGGAATGAACGATTCCCTAACTCATGTTGATTTCATGGTGGGAGACGAAACTACAGAAATCATTGGCGTCAAAGAAAATGGAGAGCAAGTTCAAATCTTTAAAGAAGGAAATTTTGTAATTTAATAAAATTAGAAAAAAATTTAAACCTCTTCACTAGAAATAGTGGAGAGGTTTTTTTATTTTTATCTAGAAATTAAGAATTAGCTTGTCTATTTTTTTAACATCATGCCTTTAATATGATAAAATATTTTTAATAAGATAGTTTTTTGATTAAGGAGGATATTTATGAAAGGATTTAAAAAATTATTACTTGGGCTTGCCTTGGTCCTAACTTTAAGTGCCAATGTCTATGCCTACAACTTTGACACGCCACTTGTAATTGATGGCGCAGATTGTGAGACTGCCTACAAGGGTGACTCAAAATTTTATGGATTTATATCAAACAGTCGTACCTATGTACCCTTAAGATTTGTCAGTGAAACTTTGGGATTTGACGTAACTTACGATCATACTACTCGTAATATTACAATCAAGGGAAATGGTCAAGAAGTTGGCATGAATGTTAAAAGCAAAAATCTTGAGGTCAATGGACTTAAGAAGACAATGGACGTGGCTCCAATTCTTTGCAATGACAGCACTTATGTTCCAATTCGCTATGTTGGAGAATCTCTCAACAAACCTATTAGCTGGAATCCAAATGATGGTGCAGTTTATATTGGAAATGGACTTAACACAAGAAATATAGACTACTCAAATCTTAAAAAGTTAGATTTTTCCAAGTATGGCTTTACTCTTTATGTAAAAGATAATTTTGAAAATAATATTTTTATTGAAGAGGCACCACCAGAAGGTCTTGTAAACTTTTATGACAAGGGACTTTATAAAAAGGGAACAATGAATGGACTTGTTGGTTCAATTGGTACAGAAAAAGAAAAAGCCATCTTCCCAGCTCTTAATCTTTACCAAGAAAATGGAAAGGTCCTAGTTAGATACGAGTTCTCAGATAAAAGTCTAAAGAAGTTTGATCCAAGCCTTAAGGGAAGCGACGATACCCTTAAAAATTTCCAAGAATCAGTTGCTCTTCCAACAAATAATATTTTCCCAAAATTTGATTTGAAAAATATTAATAAAGTAGAAGATAGTACAGAAAAAATTAAGCCAGTTGAAAAAGCAAAAGAAAGCGCACCAAAAGCTGCTCCTATTAAGGAAGCCTACACTACTTTCACTTTTGGAAATCCAAAGGTAACAATTAAGATTCCTAATGATCTTATGAAGGAACTTGTAGTTGAGAAGTCAACTTGGAGACCAGGTTACTTTATATTAGACAAAAAAATTGTCCAATCAGGTAATAAAACTTTTGGAGGATGTATTAAGTATTACGAACAATTTGAGCAAAAAAAAGGCGATTATGTTATGTATGACGGTCTTTACAAACTTATAAATTCCAAGGGCACAATTAAAACTGCTGAGGGAATTCCTAGAGATGCTCAAGTAGACTATAGGAACAAGGAAATGACTAAGCATTATCAAGAACTTTCAAAAAGAGTTGATAAGGAAGTAATAGTTACAGTTGAAAAATGATTTTTAAAATGAAATGAAGTCAGGTATGAAGGCCTGACTTTTTTTAATTACTTTAGAATTTGTAAAGGTTTTCTGCTAAAATATAATTAAGAAAATAAAAGTAATTTACATAAATAGATAAGGAGGTATTATGTACTCTTGCACAAAAACTTGTACCTTAACTGGACTCAACGGATATCCAGTTGACGTAGAAGTAGACTTATCAAATGGAATGCCAAAAATCATCCTAGTTGGACTTGCAGATACAGCTGTCAAAGAATCAACAGAGAGGGTAAAGTCGGCAATAAAAAATTCTGGATACGACTTTCCAAAAAAGAGGATTACAATAAATTTAGCTCCTGCCAATCTTAGAAAAGACGGAACTCAACTTGACCTAGCCATTGCAGTGAGCCTCTTAAGTTGTGATGAAAGCCTTGATATGGACTACTCACCCTATGTCTACATGGGAGAGCTTGCCCTTGATGGTAAGGTAAATAAAATCCAGGGTGCCCTTCCCATGGTCATATCCATGAGGGAGAAGGGCTACAGAAAATTTATCGTTCCCTATGAAAATCGCAAGGAATGTGCCATAGTATCTGATGTAGAAATTTATCCTGTGAAGACCTTGGAAGAAGTTGTGTCTTTTATAAGGGGAGAGATTCAAATTGAAAGATGCATGGGAAGTCTAAAGAGGGAAAAGGTTTCTTATGACATGGATTTTTCTGATATAAAGGGTCAAGAAAACTTGAAGAGGGCTCTAGAAATTTCAGCATCTGCAAAGTCAAATATTTTAATCTTAGGTTCACCAGGTTCGGGAAAGACCATGGCAGCAAAAAGATTTCCAACAATCTTGCCAGAGCTAGACTTTGAAGAAGCCATTGAAGTTACAAAAATTTATTCTATATCAGGACTCTTAGACGACAACTCACTTATAACGAAACCACCCTTTAGGTCACCCCACCACACAGCATCAGCAGTTTCATTGATAGGTGGAGGAAGGATACCAAAACCAGGAGAAATATCTCTTGCCCATAAGGGGGTCTTGTTCCTAGATGAATTGCCAGAATTTTCAAAGTCTGTCTTAGAAGTTTTGCGTCAGCCAATGGAATCCAAAGACATAATAATATCTCGTGCTAATGCAAATGTTAAGTATCCAGCAGACTTCCAGCTTGTTGTTGCTTTAAACCCTTGTCCTTGTGGCTACCATAATTCCAAGACTCACGAGTGTACTTGCTCGCCTTATGAAATTCAAAGGTATCTTTCAAAAATTTCTCATCCACTTTTGGATAGGATTGACATCCATCTTGAGGTACCTGAAGTTAATTACAAGGATATTTCTTCCGAAAGGTCTGGAGAATCTTCTGAAGCTATAAGAAACAGGGTCAAGTATGTTAGGGAAGTTCAAAAGGATAGGTTTAAGGATGAGACTTTTAAATACAATTCTGAAATTCCTGAAAATAAATTAAAAAGATACTGTGCCTTAGATAATAATTCTGAAAAAATTTTAGAGCTTGCCTTTAAAAAATATGGAATGAGTGCAAGGACTTACAATAAAATTTTAAAGATTGCAAGGACCATTGCCGACATGGATGGTTGTGAAAATATAAAAGAAGATCACGTACTTGAAAGTATCCAGTATAGGACTATGGACAAGAAGTTCTGGGGCAACTAGGAGGATCTAATGGATGAAAGAGATTTACTTATTTTTTTAAATGCAATAAATTTTTCCAGCCAAAACTCTTTAAAAGTTTTGGATTACTTAATGGATAAAAATATTCCCCTTGAAGATTTTTATAAAGTTAATTATTTGGAAGAGAAGGTCCTTTCAGAAAAGAGTACCAAGAGGTTAGATAAGAGAGCTAAGGACTTTGAACTTATAATAGAAAAGATTAGGGAGAAAACCCATTCAATTGGTGTTCACATAGTGACAATCCTCGATGAAGACTATCCTGATGAACTTAGGTACATCGAAGATCCACCTTCTCTTCTTTATGTTAGGGGAAATTTAAATATTTATAATCCCATTGCCTTTGTTGGAGCAAGGTCCCACTCATCTTATGGGAACATGGCTGTAAATAAGATAATTGACGATTTGAGGTATTATGACTTCACAATTGTAAGTGGCATGGCCTACGGCATTGACACCCTATCTCATAGAAGGGCTCTTCAAAATAATCTAAATACAATTGCAGTCTTGGGGACAGGAATTGATGTAATCTATCCAAAGTCAAATAAGGCCCTTTATGAAGAAATCTCTGAAAAGGGAGCAGTTATTAGTGAGTTTCCCTTAGGAACTGAAGCCAACAAGTTTACCTTTCCCATGAGGAACAGAATAATTTCTGGGCTTTCAAAGACTGTCGTAGTTGTTGAAGCAAAGGATAAGTCTGGCAGTCTAATTACTGCAAGGCTTGCTGCAGAACAAGGAAGAGAAGTCTTTGCAGTCCCAGGCAATATTACATCCATTTATTCTGTTGGAACAAATAAGCTCATTCGTGATGGAGCAATTCCTTTAATAGAAATAAAAGATATCTTAGATTTTTATCCAGGGATTTTGGATAAAAAAGAAAAAGAAGAAAAGATTGAATTAGATTTGGAAGAAAGAGCAGTCTATAATCTCATTGAAAAGGGGATAAATAACACAAATGATATTTGCATAAATTTAAATAATGAGGTATTTTATATAAATAAGCTACTGACAAAATTGGAACTTAAGGGAATTATAGAAAAAATTTCCATGAACGAATTCCAAATTTTAAAATAAATTTTAGGAAGAAGGAGATGATATTTTGGCAAAAAATCTCGTAATAGTCGAGTCACCTACTAAGGCAAAGACAATAAAAAAGATGCTTGGCAGAAATTACAATGTTATTGCATCTGTAGGCCACGTTAGGGACCTACCCAAGTCTAAACTTGGTATAGATATAGAAAATGATTTTGAACCACAATACATGAATATATATGGTAAGGGTCCTTTAATTAAAGAAATTAAGTCTGAAGCAAAAAAAGCAGACAAGATATTCCTTGCAACCGACCCCGATAGAGAAGGAGAAGCCATATCTTGGCACCTTTCTTATATTTTAGGTATGGATGAAGATGATAAAAACAGGGTTACCTTCAATGAAATAACTAAGGACACAGTAAAAAGAGAAATTAAAAACCCAAGAACTATTGATATGAACCTTGTTGATGCTCAACAAGCAAGACGTGAACTTGATAGGCTGGCAGGTTATAAAATTTCTCCCCTACTATGGAAGAAAGTTAAGTCTGGCTTATCAGCAGGTCGTGTTCAATCAGCAGTCCTAAAATTAATTTGTGATAGGGAAGAGGAAATTGATAGCTTTATCCCCGAAGAGTACTGGACTATTGAAGCTGATTTAAGGGCAGGAAGAAGGAAACTTCTTGCTGATTATTATGGTGTAAAAGAAAATAATAAGGCTAAAAAAGTTGAGCTTAAGACTGAAAAGGATGCTGACAAAGTAATAAATAATGTAGATAAGGACAAGTTTACTGTGGACTCTGTGAAGAAGGGAAAAAGAGCTAGAAAGTCTCCAAATCCTTTTACAACTTCTACAATGCAACAAGAAAGTTCTAGGAGAATTAATTTTTCCACAAAGAAAACTATGATGGTTGCCCAAAGTCTTTATGAAGGTGTTAAACTTCCAAAAGAAGGTTCAGTAGGTCTCATAACTTACATGAGAACTGACTCAGTGAGGATTTCCCAAGAGGCACAAAATGCATGCCTAAATTTTATAGAAAAGTCTTATGGTAAGAATTATCTTGGAAAGTCAAAGGCACCAGCTAAAAAATCTGAAAACATTCAAGATGCCCACGAATGTATTAGGCCAACTGATGTTACAAAAACACCTTACTCAATAAAAGATTCCCTCTCAAAGGATCAATTTAAATTGTATTCCTTAATTTGGAAGAGGTTTGTTGCATCACTTATGGCAAATGCAATTTTTAACACAATATCAGCAGATATAGTTTCTAATCTTGAATTATTTAGGGTAACTGGGTCTACTTTGGACTTTGACGGATTCTTAAGAGTTTACGACTATAGCCTTGAGAAGGCAAAGGAACTTCCGCCACTTGAGGAAGGACAAGTTCTAAAATTAAAAGATATTAAGAAGGAACAACACTTCACAAATCCGCCTCCAAGATACAACGAAGCCTCACTCATTAAGGAGCTTGAAGCCTTGGGAGTTGGAAGACCTTCTACCTATGCGCCAACAATTTCTACTCTCCAAAGTAGGTATTATGTAGTTCTTGAAGAGAAGAAATTTGTCCCAACAGAGCTAGGTCAAACAGTAAATGAAATCTTAGTAGATAATTTTGACAACCTAGTTGACAAGAAGTTCACTGCCCAAATGGAATTTGAACTTGATGAAATTGCTGAAGGCAAAAAACCTTGGAAGGAACTTGTCAGGTCTTTCTATGGTGATTTAAAAGAAGATCTTGACAAGGCTTATGAAAATATAGAAAAAGTTGAAATTGAAGATCCAGTGACAGATGAAATCTGTGACAAGTGTGGCAGAAATATGGTCATAAAAATGGGTAGGTATGGAAAGTTCTTGGCATGTCCAGGCTTCCCGGAATGCAGGAACACTAAACCTCTTGTTGAAAAAATTGGAGTTAAGTGCCCAGACTGTGACGATGGAGAAATTGTAGTTAAGAGATCTAAAAAGGGAAGAATCTTCTACGGCTGTGACCAATATCCAAAATGTGAATTTGTATCTTGGAACAAGCCAATTGATGAAAAATGTCCAAAGTGTGGAAGCATTTTGACAGAGATGAATTCAAGAAATAAAAAAACAATAAAATGTAGTAATTCTACTTGTGACTACAGGAGAGAGGAAAGTGAATAATTTTTCTTTTGATCTTAAAAATATTTTGACAGAAAATTACTGTCGAAAAAATTTTATAGCTCCATATAGAGAAGAAGGCGACCTAGTGGTCTTCTACTCTTTACATATTAATGACGAGATCTTAAGCTACAATCTCGGCGAAAAACTAGGAAGAAAAATTTCTTTTGAGGAAGCTAGTATTGATAAGATAAATCTAATCCTAGATGAAATTTATAATAGTGATGGAAAAGATTATCTTTTAGAAGATATAAATAAGGAGTATGAGGACTTAATAGTCTTAGAAGATGAGGACAAGGAAGACTCACCAGCTGTTAGAGCCCTTGATTATATTCTAAGAGAGAGTATTGCTAAAAATGCTAGTGATATCCACATAGAACCAAGGCATGACAATATAGTTGTGAGAATCAGGATTGATGGAGCCCTAAATAAGTTAATTGAATTGCCAAAAAAGATTTATCCCCATTTAATAACAAGAATAAAGATTCTATCTCAACTTGATATTTCAGAGAAGAGACTCCCTCAGGACGGAAGATTTTCCTTTGACTTTAAGGGAGATAAGATTGACATAAGGGTTGCAACAACACCTACTGGAAGTGGCGAAAAAATAGTATTAAGAATTTTAGATATCCAAAGAATTTCTTACACTCCAGAAGGAATTGGGCTTGTGGGAGAAAATTATGACAAGGTAATGAAATTAATTTCTCAACCATCAGGCTTGATTCTAATTTGTGGCCCAACATCTTCCGGTAAGACTTCATCCCTATACACTCTTTTAAGAAAAATTCAAGATGATGACATAAACATCATGACTATTGAAGACCCAATTGAGTATAAAATTGACGGTATAAATCAAATTGAAGTAAATCCCAACACAGGTCTAAGTTTTGAGAAGGGCCTAAAAGCAATTTTGAGGATGGACCCAGATAAGATTATGATTGGTGAAATAAGAAATGAAGACACTGCCCACATAGCAATTTCGTCATCAATTACTGGTCACTTAGTTTTATCAACTCTTCACACAGAATCTTCACCAGCTTCAATAGGAAGACTTATTGATATGGGAATAGAGCCCTACCTAATTTCTGCAGGTCTTATTGGTGTAATATCCCAAAGATTAATAAGAAGACTCTGCCCTTACTGTAAGGAAAAGATTAAAAATACAAACCCACTTATAAAAAGTGAATTTATCTATAGGGCAAGGGGTTGTCATAAGTGCAACCAAGGTTACTCTGGCAGGATGGCTGTATTTGAAATAATGATTGTTGATTCCGAAATTAGGGACATGATTAGCAGGAGAGAATCTGTTAAAAATATAAAAAATCTCGCTATAGAAAAGGGAATGAAGACCCTATCAAGTGAAATTCTAAACTTAATAGCAGGTGGAGAGACAACTTTTGATGAGTATTATAAGAACATACATACTGTTGGTGAATTATGATTTACAAGTACAAGGCCTTTAGGGGCAGGGAAAAAGTTAAGGGAAATATTAAGGCTGACAACTTAAAAGAAGCCAAGGAGAAATTAAAAAGAGAGGGACTTAGGCCTATAAAGATAGAAGAGAATATCGAATCTTCAAATTCTTTTGACTTCAAGAAAAAATTTAAGAATGAAGATCTCTATATTTTATTTAGACAACTCTCTCTTTTTATAAATTCTGGAATAAATATAGAAAGTGCCTTTGAAATATTATCCACGCAGTTTTCAAAGGACAAGGGAAAGATTCTAAGTGATATTCGAGATAACTTAAGGTCTGGGACTTCTCTATCAGATGCAATGAATATGACTGGAGCTTTCCCAAATCTTGTTATAAACATGGTTTATGTTGGAGAAAACACTTCAAGTCTTGGAAAAATTTTTAATAAACTTTCTGATTACTACATAAAAAAGAGAAAGACTCGTTCAAAAATTATTGAAGCCATGGCCTATCCTATAATTCTTTTAGTTACTTCAATTTTTATAATTAATTTTTTGATTATAAATGTAATCCCAAGTTTTGCGGAGATTTTTTCTGACAACAATAACTTGCTACCACTTCCTACAAGAATTTTATTAGGATTTTCAAATTTTATTTATAGAAACTATTTATTTATATTTCTAGGAATATTACTACTGGTATCGATTGCATTAATTTATCATCAAAAACACCCCAAGACTTTTAATTCTTTCTTATTAAAATCCTCTTACTATAAGATGACTAAATCCATGAACCTATCCTTTAATATGGACCTCTTACTTGGATCAGGCCTAACAGTGGATAGGAGTCTTGAAGTAATTTCTAAGATGGAAAGAAATATGAGTTTAAAAGAAAGGTATCAAGAAATTTTAACTAAACTGAAAGCAGGAGAGCATCTTTATAAAAGCTTCCAAGAAGCTGAAGTTTTTTCAAATATTTTGCTATCAATGATTAGGGTTGGAGAAGAGTCTTCAAGCTTAAGTGAAGTTTTTTCTATAATGTCTTCATATTATGACGAAGAATTAAATTCCAGAAACCAAAAATTCCTTGGTCTAATGGGACCAATTTTAATAATTATAATGGCATTGATAATTGGATTTATAGTGCTGTCAATTGCACTACCAATTTTTGATATGGTAAATCAATTTTAGGAGGGACATATGAAAAACAAAAAAAGAAACAAGGGATTTACTTTAATTGAGTTGGTAATTGTAATAGCAATTATTGCAATTTTAATTTCCATTGCAGCTATGAGATATAGCTCAACTAACTTGGCAGCAGAAGCGGCAGCTCACAATGCCAATGTCAAGGTCTTAAAAAGTGCAGGCATCTTATATTTTATTGACAATCCCGATAAAAAAGGTGAAATTAATGCAGAAGATTTAAAGCCCTATCTTGAAGGAGGAAAGATTCCAAAACCCGCCAAGCATCTTGATGGAGCAAAAGATTTTAAAATCACATCAACAGCTGATGGAGATGTAACAGTAGAGCCAGGTCCAATAAAAGTTCAAGACAAGAAGCTCGTCAAAGATAATGAAAGTTAACTTATATTATATTTTTATATCTTTATTAGTATTTTTATTTGGAGGTTCTCTTGGATCCTTTTACAAAGTTTTTCTTGAAAGAAGGGAGAGAGGAGAAGACTTTATATTTTCTCAAAGTCATTGTGATTCTTGCAAGAAGACTTTAAAGTTTTATGAAATGATTCCAGTTTTTTCTTATATATTTTTAAGAGGGAAATGCTCTTATTGTGGAGAAAGAATTGGAAGAGAAAACTTTTATCTTGAAGTCCTAACTTCTCTCTTGGCTCTTTTAGTTTTTATGAGATATAAAATTTCTCTTGAGACCCTAATAGTTATTGTTATTTTAATAATTGCATTTTTTATTGGACTTATTGACTATAAGACAGGTTATATTTATAACCTTGACCTCATAATTTTATTATTTTTTGTAGTGATTTATAAAATTTTTGTTCTTGGAGGTCTAATCGATTCCCTAAAATATTCTTTGGGAATGGGTCTTATATTTTTTCTAATATATTTTGTTACAAAGATGATGGGTCTGGGAGATGTTTATTATTCTCTTATAATGGGACTTCTGGCGAATGATTTATACGAAGCCTTTGTCCTATTTAGGGACTCCTTTATAAGTGCAGGATTTATATCTTTAATATTAATTTTACTCAAGAAGAAAACTTTCAAGGATTCCATTTCTTTTGGACCTTTTATGACTGTGGCTATAATTATTTTCTTAATTTGTAGGTGAAATATGTTTGACAGAAGTGTAAAAATTAAGCTTAACGATGGATTTGTAAATATTTTTGACAAGACAAAAAGTGAAGAAGAAAAAAATTCTGTTCCCATGCCCTATAGGATTTATAGGGATGGGAATATTTTAGATTACCATCATTTTTTCTATAAGATGGGAAAGATTTTTAAGAAACTTGATTTAAATAAGAGGGACAAGGCCTATGTGATATTTGATTCGAGTGAATTTATTCATATAAACTACAAGATTCCAGAAATTGATGAGTCTGAAATAAGAGGATTTTTAAATCTTGAATTGGAAGATTATGGAGGTTTTAACCTTGATGATTACGAAATTTTTTATAAGAAAAAATCTCTTGGAGATAACCTAGAACTTTCTATTAATCTAGTTCCCAAGGACATGATTTTAAAAATTGAAGAAGTATTAGATAAATTAGAAGTTAAAAATTATGAGATACTTCCAGAGAGTCAAACTTTCTCAAAGGATGGTAAGTTTCTAGAAGTCCAAGCTACTTACATAAAATTGATTTCTATTGAGGATGAGCTAGTAAAATCCTATGAGAAAATTTATGACGACAACATTGAAAAAATGGTTGAAGACAATGGACTAGAAGAGAAAAATGCTTCAAACATAATTAATCTTAGGTACGATATAGAGGAACAAAAAGTTGAAGAAGACTTCTTGTTTAAATATAAGAATTATTTTATCAGACACATTAATAAAATAGAAAAATTTGCAAGTGGAGATAAAATTTATCTTTTTGGAAAAATTGCAGACTCAGAAACTATTAAGGATCTTCTAAAGTCCTATAGCAATTTAGGATATGAGTATCTTGGGGAAAATTTAGAACTTAATATTTTAAAGACTAAAGAAAAAGAGAAGAATAAAACAAAAAAAGATAAAAATTATGTTAATTTCATCCTTCCTCTTGCTATATTAATTTTAATAATTTCAAATCTTTTTTATTACAAGAAGCTAAAAAATGAAAATGAAATCATAAGTGAAAAAATAAAAACTCAAGAAGCAACCGAGGGCGAGGACATAGATTTATCATCTGATAGGTTTCAAGAAAAGAATAAAAAGTTTATAGAAAAAGTTTCTGAAATACAAAAACTTGAAGATAAAAATTTGGTCATAACATCCTACAATTTTGATAAGGGAAGGATAATAGTGAGAGGCCTAGTAAAAGATGAGGATTATTTTAACAAAACTTTTAAAGATATAGATATTGTGAGCAAAAATTTTTACAAGGAAAATGGATTTAACAAATTTGAAATGCAAATCAAATAAGTGTAAAATTTTTGTGAGGTGTAAAGGATGAAAATTGGAAAATTAAAAACAGACTTGTTAGAAAAATATATTTTTGACAAGCTTGTTTCAAATAGAAAAGAAGTGATAATGGGTGGAGGAACTGGTCTTGACAATGCAGTAATGGATTTTGTAGGAGACCTAATAGTTGCCTCAACTGACCCCATAACAGGTGCTTCAAAAAACCTAGGATCACTTGCGATAAATATTTCTGTAAATGATGTGAGTTGCCAGTGTGCAGACCCAGTGGGAGTTTTAATGACACTTTTGATTCCCCCAACAGCAGACATTGACGACTTAAAGGAAATTGTAAATGATGCAACAAGAACTGCAGAAGAACTAAATGTTGATATAGTTGGTGGACACACTGAGGTAACTGATGCCGTAAATAAAATTGTAATTTCAACTACAGTCCTAGGCAGAGTCAATAAAGATAGAAGACCAGACATAAAAAGTGTGAAGCCAGGAGATGTTCTTGCTGTTTCTAAATATCTTGGCATAGAAGGCACAAGTATAATTGCCCATGAAAAAGACCAGGTAAAAGAAATTTTAAACGAAGAAGAGTATGAATTTGCAAAATCTCTTTCGAGAGAAATTTCTGTTTTAAAGGAATCTAAAATTGCAGGTAAATACTCTGTAAAACACATGCACGACATCACTGAAGGTGGACTTTTTGGTGCAGTGTGGGAGACTTCTAGAGCTTTAGGTCACGGCATAAGAATTTATAATGACTTAATCCCTCTTTTAGATGTAACTAGGAAAATCTCCGATTTTTATGAAATAAATCCAATGAAGTTAATATCAAGTGGGTCTATGTTAATGGTATTTGATAAAGAAAGCTTTGATAACTTTAAAAAAGAAGCAGAGGAAAAGGGGATAAAAGTTACAAAAATTGGAGAAATAAATGGAGAGAATGAAGCTGTAGTAAAGTATGAGGATAAGGAAATAATATTAAAAGATCCTGATCCTGATGAGCTTTATAAAGTGGTCTAAAATTATTACAATTCGGTTACATTGTTGACAATAATTACAAAAGTCTATAAACTTTATCTAGGTGAATTAAATGAAAAAAATTATTAAAATTTCAATATTGTGCTTGGCATTACTTATTACACCAGTATTTGCCAACAACTTATTTAAAGTAAGCATAGGCAGGACACAATTTCAGGTTAAGAAAGCTGGAGTTCTAGTAAATAATAGGACATTAAAGACAGAATTCTCCCCCTACATAAAGCAGGGCAGGACTTTTGTGCCAATCCGTGAAATCACAGAAAATCTCGGAGCAGATGTCAAGTGGAACAACAGGGATAAGTCAATTAAGATTAGTCTTAATGGAGATGTAATTGACATGAAAATAAATAGTTCTAATGTAAGAGTTAATGGTAAAAAAATAAGCCTTGACAATGCTCAAGCACCACAACTTGCTCTTTATTCAAGCCCAAGAAAAGAAACCAAGACAATGGTGCCTTTGAGATTTATTTCTGAAACTTTTGGCTATGATGTTGATTGGAATAACGATAAAGTTAGGGCAGAGATAAGCACAAATAAGACTAAGTCTATTGTTGAAGATGACAAGAAAGAAAATTCTAATAAAAATAATAAGAATACAAAAAATAACAAGTCTAACAATAAGAATACGAAAAAAGTTGCATCTAAGACTAAGAATTCTAATTCAAAATCAATATTCGATAGCAATTATTTTGAGTCAAATGTAGAAAAAAGAGAAACTAACAAGATTACAAAAGAAATTAAGGATGGCAATAAGGACAAGATTTTTGACCAAGCTGAACTTGATAAATCAGATGAAAAGAAAAAGAGGGTAATTAAGGATAAGATAGAAGTTAATGGCAAATTAAAAATTGTAATTGACCCTGGTCACGGTGGAAAAGACTCAGGAGCAGTTGCTCTTGATGGAGAAACCTATGAAAAGACTGTAAATCTATTAGTTGCTGAGAGATTGATGGATAAACTATCTGCCAATAGTGAAATAAGCCCAACAATAACAAGAACAAGAGACGAATACATTAAGCTTCTAGATAGGGCAGGTGTTTCTAACGATGGAGACGCTCACTTATTTTTATCAATCCACTTTAACAGTGCTGATAATTCTAGTGCCAAGGGGATAGAAGTTCTTTACGCATCAGAAAAGAACGTAAGAATTAAAGATACAGTTCAAAAAGATTTCGCATCCTGCTTACAAAAAGCTCTTATAAAAGAAACAGGAGCAGTTGATCGTGGAATTAAAAATAGGCCAGCTATAATTGTTTTAAATAAGACAAAAAATGTTGCTGCATTAGCAGAACTTGGATTTTTATCCAATGAAGATGATTTAGAAAATATTAAAGACCCTGACTACATTGATAAATTAGCACAAGGACTCTATAATGGTATAGAAGACTATATGAACACATTTGTAGAAAAATAGAAGGGGAATTATGAGAGAAGATAGACAGAACGATGAAGCAAGACCTATAAGGATTACTCCTAATTACTTAGACCATCCCGATGGATCAGTTTTAATAGAATGTGGCAAGACAAGAGTTATTTGTAGTGCCATGATCGAAAACAAGGTTCCAGGATTTTTAAGAGGAAAAAATAAGGGCTGGCTATCAAGTGAATATTCAATGTTACCTGGATCAACCCCTACTAGAAAAGTTAGGGACATTTCCAAGGGGAAACTTGATGGAAGAAGCAGCGAAATTTCAAGATTAATTGGAAGATCCTTAAGGACTTGTATAGATTTAGATAAAATTGGAGAAAGAACTATTTGGATAGACTGCGATGTTATATCTGCTGATGGAGGAACTAGAACAGCAGCAATAACAGGTTCTTACATTGCACTTAAACTTGCAGTTAAAAAAGCCTTAGAGAATAAGAGGTTTGAAGAAGATCCAATTATTTCAAAAGTTGCAGCTATTAGTGTAGGTAAAGTTAATGGAACAACCCTAGTGGATTTAGACTTTAAAGAAGACTCCAATGCAGATGTAGACCTAAATGTTGTAATGAATGATGACTTTCAACTAGTGGAAATTCAAGGAACTGGAGAAAAAGACACATTTTCCATTGAAGAGTTAAATGAGTTTTTACAAGGAGCAAAAAGAGGAATTGGAGAAATTTTCCAATATTTTGAAATTTTGGAGCAAAACCTATGAATAAAATAGTTTTATCAACAGACAATAAAAATAAATTAAGAGAAATAAAAGAAATTTTAGCCGATTTAGATATTGAAATCTTTGGAAAATCTGATATAGATGGGCTTGATTTCGAAGTTGTAGAGGATGGAGAAACCCTCTATGACAATGCCTTAAAAAAAGCAGATGCCATGGCAAAAAGAGTTGACCTAGCAGTTCTAGCAGATGACACAGGACTTTTTGTTAATGCACTTGGTGGTGAACCAGGAGTTCATTCTGCAAGGTATGCATCAGAGCATGATGACAAGAAGAATAGGGAAAAACTTTTAAACAACTTAAAGAACAAAGAAGACAGGTCAGCTTATTTCAAAACTCAGATAATCTTAATCGATTCAAATAAGAATATAATTCCAATAGAAGGAGTTTGTAAGGGGAAAATTTCAGAAGTTGAAAGAGGAGACAATGGTTTTGGATATGATAGCATCTTCATACCAGATGGATTTGACAAAACTTTTGCAGAAATGTCTCATGAAGAGAAGAATGAAATTTCTCATAGAGCAAGAGCCTTGAAGAATTTAAGAGAAAAATTAGAAAACTTATAATTATTGTAAATCTTTATTGACAATACATTTTTAATTTGTTATTATATATTTATTGTTCGTGGTGGGTATGGCCTAGCTGGTTAAGGCGTCAGATTGTGGTCCTGAAGATCGTGGGTTCGATTCCCACTATCCACCCCACAATATTTAGAAGTGCCTGGCACTTCTTTTTTTATTTTGCTAGAGTGGCGGAATTGGCAGACGCACCAGACTCAAAATCTGGCGGTCGAAAGATCGTATGGGTTCAAGTCCCATCTTTAGCACCATTTTCTATTATCGTGTATTATCGTTAACTCGCGTTTATTTGTATTTCATGCGGTTGATGATGATGCACGATTTTTTTATAACCTGTAATATTGTTTTTTTGCCGTCTATTTATGCCAAAATCCACACCAAATGTCCACTTTTTTTTATAAGAGATCATTCATATTTAATTATTAATCATTTAAAATCAATTTTTCTATTCGAACAAAATTAAAAATTTTCACACCGACTTTAAACTATTTTTTTTACTAAGAACTATAATTATTTAAATATAAAAATTAAAATTTTATTTATTAAGTCATTAGTAAATAAAAGTATGCTATAATAAATTCATGAATAAGATAAAAAAAGCTGATGTTTTAGTTATTTTTTTAATAATTATTTCTTCTTTTCTTATTTATTTTTTTACCAACAAGCTACCAAAAGAAGATAATATTTCTTCTAAAAAACTTGTTATTACTGTTGATGGAAAAATTTATAAGGAAGTTGAATTAAATGAAGATACGAATTTAGACCTTGATATAGATACTAAGTATGGCAAGAATGAAGTTCATATAAATAATGGAGAAGTTCATATGCATGAATCTGATTGCAAGGATAAGATTTGCATGAAGATGGGAAAAATTAGTTTGACAGGTGATTCTATTATTTGTCTACCCAATAGACTTATGCTTAAGATTGTTGAAGACAAGCCTAGCGACGAGAGTTTGGATATGATAATAAAATGAGAAATAATAATAAAAAGTTAATTTACCTATCCCTCTTAAGTGCTCTTGGTATTGTGCTTGGTCTCTTTGAGTCCATGATTCCACTACCTGTAGCTATTCCAGGAGCAAGACTTGGATTATCCAATATTGTTGTCCTAGTCACTATAGTTGCAATTGGCTACAAGGAGGGATTTTTTGTAGCTATTTTTAAAACTATATTGTTGGGACTTGTCACTGGAGCGATTTCAAGTTTATTTTTCTCCATGGGTGGGGCTATACTCAGCTCTCTTTCTATGATTTTAGCCCACAAATTTTTGAGAAAATATTTATCTTTAATTGGTATTAGTGAAATAGGTTCTTTTTTTCACAATATAGGTCAGGTTCTTGTGGCTTCATTTATAATGAGGACCACAGCAATCTTAGCCTATCTTCCAATTTTGGTTATTCTTGGTATTTTCACAGGTTTTTTTGTTGGACTTACTTCAATCTATATAGTTGACAACACGAACATTTCTAAGTAGAGGTATATATGGAAAAAATTATTTTAGCATCAAATTCTCCAAGAAGAAGAGAAATTTTGGGAGAATTTATAGATTTTGAAATTATTACAAGAGAAATAAATGAAATTAAGGACGATAGTTTTTCTCCCTGGGCAACTGTTATGGGACTTGCTTTTGGAAAAGGTATTGAAGTTGCAAAAGAAAATGAAAACTCTATTGTTTTATCTGCTGATACCCTAGTGGAACTTGATGGAAAATTAATGGGCAAACCTAAGAACAGGGATGAGGCGAGAGAAATGATTAACTCTTTAAGTGGTAAGGTCCACAATGTTTATACGGCCTATGCTATTTTTAAATTGTCTCAAGGCATAAAGTATGTGGACTATGAAAAATCTTCTGTAAAATTTTATGACTTAAGCCATGAAGAAATTGAAAATTATTTGGATACATTAGAATATGAAGACAAGGCTGGTGCCTACGGTATACAAGGCAAGGGAGCCTTACTTGTTGAAGAAATCAGGGGTGACTTTTTTAATATTGTTGGTCTTCCAATTGGAAAAATAAATAGAGACCTAATTAGATTATTTGATTTTAATTTATGGCAATAAGTGATTGGTGGTCTATATGAAAGAGAGAGATTATGAAAAATACACTATAAAGGAAATGCCAGAGGACGAAAGGCCTCAAGAGAAACTAATTAAGTTTGGTCCAGATTATCTTTCTAATGCTGAACTCCTAGCCCTAATTATTAGGACAGGAAATAGGAAGGGAGACTCTGCTATTGATACTGCTACTAAGGTATTGAGGTCACTTAGGACAGCTAATGACTCTAATGGATTAAATTCATTAAAGAATGCAAACCTTTCTAATCTCATGGAGGTTGATGGAATAGGAGAGGCCAAGGCTGCTATGATCTTGGCGGCAGTCCAACTGGGCATAAGACTTGCTGTTTCAAGTAATGGAACAAAGATAAGAGTTACTTCTCCATCTATAGCTGCTAATTATGTGTTGAGCGAGATGAGTGTATTGGAGCAAGAACACTTTAGGATTATGACCCTCAATACAAAGAAGGAAATAAACTTTATCAGGGAAATTTCTAAGGGGACTATTAATATGACTATAGTCCATGCAAGAGAAGTTTTCAGGGCTGCTATATCTGATAATGCTCACAGCATAATTTTATTACATAATCACCCAACTGGTGACCCCAGCCCATCAAAGGAAGATATCGGGCTAACAAAAAATTTAATGGAAGCTTCCAAGATTATTGGAATAGATATCTTGGACCATATAATTATTGGAGACAACAGATACTTTAGTTTTCTTGAAGAAGGACTTTTATAGGAGGGCTTATGAAATTCTGTGCCTTAGGTGATTCGATTTTTGAGGGATTTTTAGTAGGAGGAAAATCCTTAATTTATTACTTATCGGGAAAAGGTTATGATATAGACAACTATGGGGTTAATGGTTTAACTAGTGACGAATTACTTTTCACACTAGATAACTTAATTCCATATGATGTGAATTTAGTTTGCATTGGTTTAAATGATTTTTATAATGGAAAATCTCTTGATCATGTCTTAGATAATATTTTTAAAATTGTAGATAAGTTAAAAATAAATAAGGGGAAAATTTTTATAATAACACCTTACCCAACGTCTTTTTTAAATCTTGACGAAGCCTATAAAAGTTTTATAAATTTTACTTCTGTAAATAAAAAGATAGAAGATTTTGATAGGATTTTAAAGGAAAGAGAAGGAGACTACAGGGTCGTATCCTTCTACGATTATGCTAAAGAAAACTACATAGAAGAAGACCTTATAGATGGAATTCATCCTAACACAAGGCTTCACAAGGACTTAGCAGCTTTTCTTGAGGAAAAATTAAATGGATATTTATGATATTTTTTGCAAAAAAATTGGATATCGAAAACTTTCAAAGAGAGAAAAAATCTTATCCAGCCTTTTGATTTTACTTTTAATTGAATTTTTATTTTATAATTTTCTATTAAAGAATGAAGTCCAAAGCACATCTGAAGCAATCCTTAAGGATAATATGCCTGTAATCGAAGAAGAATTTACATATAAGGGCTTCCATGACTTCTCACAAGATAAATTAGAAAAAATTGCTAAGGAAAGCAATATAAGTAAAGATAATTTTTCTAAAGAGTCTCAAAGTGATATTGAAAGTTTAATTATTAAGGGGAGCGTAAACTCTAATAACTTAAATAAAATAGAGGACCTTATTAATTATTATGGATATTCTAGCATTGACTTGACTAGAAGTGATGAAGGGAATTTCAATTATAGGCTTAAAGCAGAAAAACCTTCAAAGGCAATATATTATAGCGATTTAAAGAAGGCTTACTTTGGAGAAAATAAACAAATTGAAGAGAAAAAATCAGAAGATAAAGAAAAGCAAGAAGCAAGTGATGAGAAAAACTCTGAAAAAATTACTAATACCAAGAAAAATATTCAATTAAAGAATAAAAAACAAAGTAATATTAAGAATAAAGCTAAGAATCAAAAGCAAATCAAGGGTCATGAAGAGACAATAAAAAATTTAGATAAGAATAGTATTTCAGCTAAACCCTTAAATTTAAGCGATTCAATTAAAAGTGAAAGTATATTTGAACAAGATAAAACTAAATCTAGCGAAGAGGGTTTAAAGTTTATTGAAAGCGATAATATAAAATTAGATTATTATCCAGAAGATGGAATCACATCTGTCTTTGCAAGTAAAAAGAATTTAAATGACAAAGTGAAACTTGGAGTGGACAGGCACTGCAATGGTCTTTCCTTTTCTATATATCTTCCAAAAAAATCTTTTAGAGAAATGGGAACTATAAATATTGCTGGAGAAAATCTTCCTTTTAGTGGAGAAATTCTTGAGAACCAGTGGACTAGAATAAACTTAGCCCAAGACGATATAAGCTATATTTACTTTATAGCAGAAGAGGATGAAGATTTACTTTTATTTTTAAAAGAAGTTGATTACTATGAAGAAGAACAAAGCCTTTACCCTAATTGAGTTAGTGATTAGCATAGGCATAATTTTAGTTTTACTTAGCATTGGAGGACTTAATTTTAAAATAAGGGACAGGGTTCAGGCTAGAGAACAAGTAAAAGAACTAGCACTTGATTTAAAATTTTTAAAAAATTATTCTCAAATAAATAATTTGAGGACTTCAATGACTTTAAATGTCCAAGGTTACTCAATAAAATTTGGTAAAAAGTCAAAAGAAGTTAAATTTAATTCTCTTCTTAAATTAGAGTCCACAAACCTCAGCGAAATTACTTTTTCAAAAAAGGGTAAGCCCTCTTATGTAAATGAAAAATCATCAGCTGGAACAATGATTTTTTCCATTGGAGATAAGAAATATAAGATTACAATACAGCCAGTGACAGGTAAGGTGAATTTTATTGATTATAAAGAATAAGCACAAGGGCCACTTAATGCTTGAAGTTTTATTTTCTATTGCTCTCTTGGCACTAATAGCGTCAACAATTCTTCCTAATGTATTAAGTCTTTTAAAGAATCAGACTTATATCGGCGAGAGAGAAGAACTTATAAGCCTTATGTCATCTAGGATGGAAGAAATAATTGGTAGCTCTTACAATAATGAAGACTTAGATTTTCACTTTGATGATGCCGATGGTTTTAATGATAAATTTAAGATTGAAGTTGAGAAGGAGTCAGAAGATAAGTTAGACCATATAATTTTAAGAGGAAAGAGACGAGGTTCTGATGAAGAGATTAAGATGGAGGTATACCTCAAAAAGGGAGGCCTATTCACTGATTGAACTTGTTATGTCCATGGCCATGCTCTTAATAATTGGGATGGTAATAACATCAATCTTGGGAGTGTCTCAGAAGGCCCTGACAAAAACCTACGAAAATGAAAATATTTCATCTGACTTGTCCTACGCCTTGGGTTACATAAAAGATGAGATCACTTCAAGCGATTACTATACAGTTGTTGGTGGAAAAATTTATTTTATCCAGCCAGTTGAAAATAAGTTTAATTATGTTTTCTTTGGACTAAAGAACAATAAAATTTACAGGTATTCTCTTCTGAGGGACAGGTTAGGCAAAACGGAAAAGATTGAGTCCGACGGAGTCAATGCACTAGTAGACAACATTTCTTCATTTTCTATTGATGATGTAGGAGATTATTTTGCTATAAAAATTGGATATAAGGATAAAGAAGAAATTATAAGAAAGATTGCAAAGAGGTCAAGACTTTATGAGTAAAAGAGAAAAGGGATATATTTATATTTTTACAATTTTACTCATTAGCCTCCTTGCAATCTTTTTTTATTTTATTTACTCCTACATGTCTGGTTCTACTTTCATAAGTAAAAATAGGCTGGAGTCTCTTCAAGCAAACTATGCTTTGGAGTCAACACTTAATATAAAAATCTCACAAGATGACTTTCAAAAAGACTTAGAAGATTTTATTTTTAAAGAATCCTCTAATAAGTTAGGGATAAAAAAACTTCCAGAAGATACAGAACTATTAAGTCTTAACTTTAAAAGGGAAGATTATGAAGATGAAAAAAATAAGTATATAGACTTAATTAGCCTCAAGAGTCAAATCAAATATAAAGATACTCTTGTGGGTGGGAGGATCCGAGGTCATTACATAAATAAAATTTATAAGGAAGAAGATGGAATTCTAAATTCATCTAAAGTAAATGGAGAAGCTTTAAATAGTTTAAGAGAAAAATTTGCATGCGATGATTGGACAGATAAAAATAATAAAAAAATATATCTTGATGGCGATTTTATTTATGATTATCAGGGTGGGGAATATATTATTTTCGAAGAGATAGAAGTGTACGATGAAGAAAGTGATTCTTACATCAAAAAATTAAATCCTCTTTATGATGTATCAAAAAAAGATATAATTATTCAAAAGTCAGGAACTTTAAAATTTTTATCATCTACTAGGGGTCAAATTTTCATAATAAATGATAAAGTTGTGTTTAATGATAATACATTATCTGGTATAATTATTCTAAAGGAAAATGCACAAATTGCTAATACTTGCACTTTAAATGGATATTTAATAGACCTATATGATAGAAACTCAGGTATAGGAGTTAAATATTCTTCACGAGTCTTCAGTTTATATGGTTATTTGTTGCCTGAATACATAAAATTTCAGCCAATTTCACTTAACTACTACGACATAGAAGATAATACTTAAATATGGAGGATAATATGATCAACGCAGGAGAATTAAGAAAAGGACTTACATTTGAATGGGATGGAGATGTTTGGGAAGTTATTGATTTCCAACACGTTAAACCAGGAAAGGGAGCTGCCTTTGTAAGAAGTAAAATTAAATCAGTACTAACTGGTGGAATTAGAGACACTACTTTTAACCCATCTGAAAAATTTGAAAGAGTTGTTATTGAAAACAAAGAAATGCAATACCTATATTCTGACGGTGAACTTTACTACTTCATGGATCAAGAATCCTACGAACAAATCCCATTAGAAAAAGACATGGTGGAAGATGCTCTTAACTTTATTAAGGAAAATGACATGGCTACTATTAACTTCTACAAGGGAAAGGCATTTAGGGTAACTCCTCCTAACTTTGTTGAATTAGAAGTTACTCAAACAGAACCAGGTGTAAAGGGAGATACATCAAGTGGTGGATCTAAACCAGCTACAGTTGAAACAGGCTTTACTCTCAACGTGCCACTATTTATCAATACAGGTGATATGATAAGAATTGACACTAGAGATGGCGAATATATGTCTAGAGTTTAATTTGGAGGAAACATGGAATATTTATTAAAGAGAATATCTTACTTACAAGGTCTTTGTGATGGGTATGATTTAGACACTACTACAAATGAAGGAAAAATTATTTCTGAACTTGTAGATATTCTAAGTGATGTTATCGATGAAATGAGAGAATCTCGTGAAGAAATTGAAGACTATGTAGATATTATTGAAGAAGATCTTGCTGATCTTGAAGATTATGTTTATGAAAATGACGACATTGAATTCGACCTTTATGATGATGATTTCGACTTTGACGATTTAGAAATTTATGACGAAGACGAAGAAGAGGCAGAAGAAGAATAAAATATTTTAAAAGGCGAGGTTAACCCTCGTCTTTTTTAGGATGTAGAATTTTATTTGATTTTTTAAGATTTTATTTAAGAGGAGTTTATATGATAATTAAAGGTGGAAGAGTTCTTGATCCAGTATCTAAAAGAGATGAAGTTTTAGACATAAAGATTGAAGATGGAAAAATTATAAAGATTGCAAAAGATATTGAAGCATCAAGTGATAAGGAAGAAGTTATTGATGCAAGAGAAAAAGTCGTAGTCCCAGGTCTGATAGATGTCCATGTTCACTTTAGGGATCCAGGTCAAACTCAAAAGGAAGACCTAGTGACAGGAAGCCAAGCTGCTATTGCTGGTGGCTTTACTAGTGTGGTCCAAATGGCAAACACAAGTCCAAAAATTGATTCTAAGGAAAAAATAATTGAACATTACAAGAAGGCCAGAGACCTACCCCTAAAAGTTTTTACAGTTTCAGCTCTTACAAAAAATTTTGGAGACTTAGAACTAGTTGATATGGAAGAAAACTTTAAGAGGGGAGCAGTTGCTTTTACTGATGATGGAATCCCAAATAGGAACTCTGAACTTATACTTGAAGCAATGAATAGGGCCAAGGAACTTGACGCTCTTATCTCCTTCCACGAAGAAGACCCAGACTTAATAGGACAAAATGGAATAAATCATTCAGAAGTTTCTGAAAAACTTGGGATATATGGTTCACCTAATATTGCAGAGACATCTTTTATAGCAAGAGACGTGGCCATGGCAATTTACACTGGGGCAAAGATTTCTATCCAACATATTTCCACAGGACTTGGAGTAGACCTTGTGAAGTTTGGAAAGGAAATGGGAGCAAATATTTATGCAGAAGTAACACCCCACCACATAGCCCTAAATGATTCTGCAGTTTTAGAATATGGAAGTCTTGCAAAAATGAATCCTCCACTAAGGAGTGAAGAGGATAGACTTAGAATTATTAAGGGAATAAAAGAGGGAACAATAGAAATTATTGCAACAGACCATGCTCCTCACACTTCAGAAGAAAAATCCAAAGAAATAACTAAGGCTCCATCGGGAATAATTGGTCTTGAGACGTCTTTTTCAATTTGCTATGAAAATTTAGTTTTGACAGAAGAAATTAGCCTTATGAAATTAATTGAACTTATGTCAACAAATCCTGCAAGAATATATGGACTTGAGGGAGGAGAAATAAGCCAAGGAAAAATTGCTGACCTTGCAATAATAGATCTCGATAGTGAATATAAGATAGATAAATATAAATCTAAATCTTCTAATACACCTTTTAAAGACAAGACTTTGAGAGGAGAAGTCCTCTATACCATTTCCGAAGGAATCCTTGTATACAAAAAATAAATATGTCAAAGTGGATACAATGATAAAGGTTTAAGCGAAATTCTTTAAAAATCCTTGTATTTAGTATATTATTAAAAAAGGGAGGTAGAAATGAAAAAACTAAATTTAAAAATTTTGAATTTTAAAAGTATAAAAGATACCTTTAAAAGATTTCCCTTTACAATAATATCAGCTACACTTGCAAGCATATTTTTGATATTAGCAACTTATGATCAATATGCAGAAGACTTTAACAATAAAATGATAACTTACGGTTTAGTTTTTGTTTTTGCTATATTTTTATACGCTTTTATCAAACTTTTTAACGAGGGACTTAGAAATTTTTACGACCTAAAAAATTTAAAAAATAATAATTTATTAAAAATAATTTCTTATGTAATAACTTTGCCCATACTCTACGGGATTTATGAGCTAGTTTATGACGAGTCTGGACCTCTATCAAACTATAATAATAATTTTGTATTTTTCACCTTGATTGCTTTTTTAGTTGTGGGGACTTCTTTCGTGGCAAAATTTAATTATCACGAAGACTATGTAGCCTATGTGGCAAAAATCCTAAGAGCCTTTATAATTTCAAATATTTACAGCTTTATAGTCTTTATAGGAATTTCAGGCATAGTTTTTGCCTTGGACTCACTTTTTAAATTTAATTTTGGATCAATGGTTTATTTAAGAATAGGAATATTTTCCTTTATCTTATTTAACGTGATAACATTTTTCCAAGATTTTCCAAAGGTAAGGGACTCCTTTACAGACTACAAGTATCCCAAACCCTTTAGGATTCTTTTGGTCTATATAATTACACCTTTAGTTATTATTTACACATTAATACTCTTGGCATACTTTATAAAGATTTTAGTCCTTTGGCAAATCCCAAATAACTTAATAGTAAATCTTGTAATTTGGTTTGCATCTTTTTCTGTAGTTTACTTATTTTTCCTTTCAAGAGTGGATTCAATTGGATTTATAAATAAATTTAAAATTATTTTTCCAATAAGTTTATTTCCTTTACTTGGGATGATGTTTTTTGCAATTTACCTAAGAATTAAGGAATATGGACTTACAGAAAACAGATACATTGTATTAGCTGGAGGACTTTGGGTATTTTTATCCTTAATTTACTATATCTTTTACAGGGAAAACTCAAATATAACTGTGCCAATTTTCTTGGCTGCCATTATATTGGTAACTGGAATTGGACCAGCCTCTGCAACAAGACTTAGCACTAGGTCACAAAATGCTAGGTTTGAAAAACTCTTAAAGGAGAACAACATGATTGCGGGAGAAGACATAAGGTCTGATGTGAAGCTCGATAGCTTTGTAAAAAACCAAATAATAGATATAGTTTCTTATATGGATAAGAGAGACAGACTTGAAGATCTAAAATATCTTCCAAAGGATTTTAAACTCAGTGAAGAAAGTTTCACAAGGGTTTTTGGCTTCTCTAATAAAGTTGAAAACACATCTTATCGTGGTTACTCTTATACTGATGGCATTGTCGACGAAGGAGAACTTGGATTTAATTTAGATATAGAAGGCTACAAGAATATTATTTTTGTTTACTCACTAGATAAGGAAGCGAAATCTGGGGATTATAAGTTTGAAAAAAATAATAAAGAAATAAATATTTATAAAAAAGAAAATGGTGACTACCGACTTAAAAAGTCCATTGATCTAGTGGCCCTAAGGGATAAACTGAAAACTCTTGAAAAGACTAAGGACCAAATAAAGTTAGAAGACCTAGCAATAGAAGATGGCAACTATAAAATCTATTTCACAAATATTTTTTTTGGCGATGAAGACAAGATGGAAAATGCCTATATTGAATTCTATCTCTTGACTAAGTAGGAGGCATAAATTGTATTATATAAATTTTGAAAATGATGTTTTTATTGATGAGAACATAGACCTTTCACACCTAAAAGACCTTGTAAGAATTTACATTAATAGGTGCGACTCTTATCAAATCACAGTCTTAAAAGAAGATAAGAAATCAAAAAAAATTGTAGATGACTTGGCTGTTTATTCAGATGAAAATGGATACGAGTATATCTTGCAAGGCATCATTGATGAAGACTTTAAAAAATTAATTTTAGAAAATCTTATAGGTGAAAGTGCCTTAAACTTTATGGGCTTAAGTCTTTATGATGATGGAATTTTAAAATTAGAAATCTTAAATTATGGTAGTGAAGTTTACATCTATGGCTTTGACAAAAAAACTGTAGTAGAATTTGCCGATGAACTTGAAAAAGTTTATGGAATAAAAGAAGTCAACGTCTATATAGATGAAAACAGTGAAAAGGATAATGACCACCACCAACACGACCACGATCATGACCATTCATGTGGGTGCGATTCCCATGATGACCACGACGGTTCATGTGGCTGTGGTGAGTCTTGTAACAATTAAAAATAAAAATAAGAGTCTATCAAGTGATAGACTCTTATTTTTTTATCTTCTTATGAAATTTCTTCTGATATTGCAGAGGAAATTTTTGGTAAAAGTTGTTTCTTTCTTGAGAGAAGGCCTTCTGATAAAAACTTATCTCCAACTAGGTCCTTGTCAAATTTTCTTGCAATAGCTTCCTTGAAGGAACCTGCTAAGATGACTTCGGAAACTTCTTTAAAAATGTCTGTAATCATTAGGACAAAAGTCTCTGCATCAGATGTAGCTACAAAGTTTTCCATGGCTTCTTTTAGTTCATTTTCAACTGAAGCTGTTGACTCTAGGTCCATGGTAAAAATTTGGCAGACCCTTACATTAACTCCTTCAACAGAAAAGTTTTTAACATCAGACTTTAAAAGTTCATCAGGTTTTCTGCCTTCAAGGCTTGTGCCTGCTCTAAACATCTTCATGGCAAAGTCATCAACATCAATGGCTGCAATTTTTTTCATCTTGTTTAAGACATACTTATCTGTCTCAGTTGAAGTAGGAGACCTAAAGAGTAGGGTGTCAGAAATAATTGCTGCACAAAGAAGTCCAGCAACTTCACGAGATGGTTTAATGCCATTTTCAAAAAACATTTTTGAAACAATTGTAGCAGTTGATCCCACAGGTTCGTTTCTAAAATAAATGGGAGAAGATGTGGAGATATTTGCAACCCTATGGTGGTCCACAATTTGAACAATTTCTGCAGCGTCAATGTCGTCAATAGATTGGTTCCTCTCGTTGTGGTCTACTAAAATTATTTTCTTCTTTAAATTTGAAATCAAGTGGTATCTTGAAATATTTCCAATGACCTTGTTCTTGTTGTCAAGGACTGGATAGGACCTAAATCTCGATTGAGACATTTTTTCTCTTACGTCGTCAATTAAATCGTCTTTGTGAAAAACTACTAAATCGTCTCTTGTCATTACATATTCAACAGGCACAGCTTGGGGCAAAAGTCTTGCCACCATAAAAGTAGATAGGCCAGTTGAAATTACTGCAACATTATTTTCTTTTGCAAGCTCCATGAGTTCATCGTCAAGCTTACTAGAAATAGTTAGGATTAAAAGAGAAACTCCTTTTCTTATTACAGATTCTTGGTCCTTTACATCGTCTCCAACAATTACAATGTCCCCTTCGCTTATAAGGTCTTGATTTTTTATGGCCTTGACAGCCATCTTGCCAGTGAATTCTCTTGCTTTATCGGGAAGATAGAGGACCTTTCCCTTAAGTACTTCTAAAATATTTTCAAAACTTGTGTTAGACCTGCCAATGATTGAGTCGTCCCAAATTTCCATGTAAGTTGATGCTATGTTGGAAAGACTCACTATCCCAATTAAGTTGTCATCGTCATCAACTACAGGGAGTGAACTAATATTATTTTTTTGAATTAGGTCCATGGCAGAGGCCATAGAAAGACTTGGGTTGACACAGTAAGCTGCATCAATTTCTATGTCGCGAACTTGTGGCTTAATAGAAGTTTTAAGCCTTGGTCTTTGAACCTTAAAATAGTCTAGGACAAATTCTGTTTCCTTATTTAGGTTTCCCAATCTAATTGCTTCAGCGTCTTCGCCCATCTTTTTTTTTAATTCTGCAAGGGCTATGGCAGAACATATGCTATCAGTATCTGGATTTTTGTGACCAGTTATATAAATTTTATTTTTCATACATCCTCCAAATTTCTAAGTCATTATAACATAAAATGGCATAAATCTTGTAAAATTATATGAACTTAGGATATAATTTATGAGTGATAATATGGATATAATAATAATTGGTGCAGGGGCAAGTGGAATTGTCACTGCAATAAATGCAAAAAATGAAAACAACAAGGTAATTCTTTTAGAAAAAAATGACAGGATTGGGAAAAAATTGTTGGCCACAGGCAACGGAAGGTGCAATTACACAAACATGAATTTGACTGAGAAAAATTATTCTTATCCTGACTTTGTAAAAAGAACCTTAGAAGAATTTACCAATGAAGACTTGATAAATTACTTTAAAATTTTAGGACTTGAATCAACTCGTGACGGAGAAAGAGTCTACCCCATAAGTTTAAAGGCAAATTCTGTCTTAAATATTCTTATTTATTGGCTTGAGAAAAAGGGAATAGAAATAAAAACTAATACTCAAGTCAAGGAAATCAAGAAGAGAAAAAAGGGATATGAGGTTATAACTAATGACGAGACTCTCAAGGCTGATGTAGTGGTAGCTGCCTTTGGTGGCAAGGCCATGCCAGCAAGTGGGTCCGATGGAGTTAGCTTTGAAATCCTAAAAAAGATGGGAATAAGGGTGACTGATTTAAAACCAGCCCTTACTCAATTAAAACTAGATTCAAAATATTTAAAACACCTAAGTGGGACAAAGGTCCTAGGTCGTGCAAGGTTATTAAAGAATGAAAAACTTGTAGATGAGAGAGAAGGGGAAATTTTATTTACTAACTACGGAATTAGTGGTCCACCAATTCTAGATATGTCGGTAAATATTAGTGACAATAACATAATTGAAGTTCCCCTTATAAATAATTTAAATGAAGATAGCATCGACATGCTCTACAACAGGTATTACATGTTCCCAGACTTTTCCCTTGAAGAATATTTATTAGGAATTGTAGACAAAAAGTTTATCCACTATATAGTTGACTCACTAAATATGGACAAAAATATTGCCATGAACATGATTCCTGTTGGAGACTTTGAAAAGATTGTTGGACTACTTTTAAAATCTCGTTTTAGGGTAACTGGAAACACTGGATTTAAAAATGCCCAAGTGACAAGAGGTGGAGTTTCTCTTGATGAAGTAAATCCAGAAAACTATGAATCAAAAAAATTTAAGGACCTTTATATAATTGGAGAGGCCCTTGATATTGATGGGGACTGTGGTGGTTACAATCTTCACTTTGCCTTTGGCTGCGGCTATAGGCTTGGGAAAATCTTAAGGGAAAAAAGCAATTTGCAATAGAAGTTAAATCAGATTAAAATAGTCTTTGCGATTAATTTTGAAATTACATCTTGCAATGGATTTGGAGGAAGTATGTTTTATTTACAGAAAAAATTAAAGGAATTTGGGAATATTTCTGTTGGAATTGTTGGCTCAGGTATTATGGGAAGCTCGCTTTTCACTTTGCTTAGCCAAAATGAAAATTTTTATCCCCTTGTATTTGCGTCAAGAAATAAAAAAACTTTGGAAGCTGCTATTGATGCAGCAAATATAGATAAAAAAGACCTTGCCTTTACTGATGACATAGAAGAAGCTAAGAAGCTTTTAAAAGAAAAAAAATATATTGGAACTACGAATAATTTAATAGCTGCATCCCTTGTAGATTGCCTAGTGGATTGCACTGGAGATACAGAGACAGGAACAAGGCTTTCTCTTATTGCTATTGATAACAAGGTTGACATTGTCAGCCTCAACGTGGAAATGGATGCAACTGTTGGTCCTTATTTAAAGGTCTTGGCAGATGAAAAGGGAGTAGTTTATTCTGGAACTAAGGGAGACGAACCTGGTGCAATTGTAGAAATTTATGAATTTGCAAAAACTTGTGGCTTTGAAGTCCTAGTCCTAGGCAAGGGTAAAAATAATGAATTAAATAATTATGCTACACCAGACACTTTAAGGGAAGCTGCAGAAAAAAAGGGGATAAACCCTAGGATGCTAACCTCCTTTGTTGACGGAACAAACACAATGATTGAACTCAATGCAGTTTGCAATGCCCTTGGATTTGTACCAGACGTAAGAGGCTGTCACTTTATAGATACTGATCCAAAAAGTATTTCAGATGACTTCAAGCTAAAAGAAGATGGGGGATTTTTAAATTCCTATGGAGTTGTTGACTTTGCAACGGGGATTGCTCCAGGAGTTTTTGCAGTAGTAAGACCAAAATCAGACATAATAGATAAGGAAATGGAGTATCTTTCTATGGGTCAAGGTCCAAACTATGCTATTTATAGGCCCTATCACTTGACTAGCATCGAGACAATTGTTTCTATTATAAATGCTGTTGTATTAAGAGATGAATCTATTGCTCCTATTGGAAGGCCTTTTGCTGAAACAGTTTCTGTAGCCAAGAGGGATATCAAAAAGGGAGAGGCCTTTGATTCTATTGGTGGAGAAATGATTTTTGGAAGTCTTGAGAAGAAGGAAGACCAAGAGAAGGGAAACCACCTACCAATAGGAATAGTAACTGAAGGTGCTATTGCTAAGAGGGATATTAAAAAGGGAAGTCTACTCACTTACGATGATGTTTCTCTAAACCAGGACTCAGAAATTGTTAAGTTGAGAAAAATTCAAGATGACTATTTTAAATTGTGAACATTGATGGTATAATATCCTAAATAGGTGATAATATGAGAATAACACAAGAAACAGACTATGCATTTCGTATTGTAAGTTATCTTGCTAAGAACGAGGGAAAGGTAATTGGAGCACCACAAATCGCCGAAAGCGAAGGTGTTACAAAAAGATTTACACTTAGAATTCTTAGAAAATTAAACTTAGCTGGTATTACAGATGCGAAGAGGGGATCTAAGGGCGGATATTATTTAAATAAACCCAAGGAAGAAATCACTTTATATGATATACTTATAGCTGTAGATGGCCCTATTGTAATCAATAGGTGTCTACAAGAAGAAGATTCTTTCTGCAGCAAGCACCCTGAAGGAGATACAAGACACTGTAAATTCCATGTGGCACTTGCTGGTATGCAATCAGAAATAATTAAAATGTTTAAAAGTCAAACAATTGACAATTTCATATAGGCTTTGATGAGGACGGTAACTTCTAGAAAGTGAGAGAACAGTTGGTTGGTGCAAAACTGCCTTTCGAAATTTTACATATCACCTCGGAGCCCAAGAGTCAAAAGCTCTTGCGCTATTTTGCGTTATAATATTAAGTGATAGTTTCCTATAATTAGGGTGGTACCGCGGTTAGTTCGTCCCTTCTCTTTTGAGAAGGGGCTTTTTTTATACAAAAAATTGGAAGAAAAGGAGTTTTAGATGAAAGTATTTAAAGAATTATCTAAAGACAGTGTAAGTGTTAGAGAAGAAAATGTCTCAAAATTTTGGGACGAAATAGATCTTCTACACAAATCTGTTGAAACAAGAAAAGACGGAGAAAATTATATCTTCTATGAGGGACCTCCAACAGCAAATGGTAAGCCAGGCATCCACCATGTCATGGCAAGAACTCTTAAAGACTTGACTTGTAGATACCATACAATGCTTGGTTACCAAGTTAAGAGAAAAGCTGGTTGGGATACACATGGTCTTCCAGTAGAAATTGAAGTAGAAAAAAAATTAGACCTTCACAACAAACAAGACATTGAGTCTTATGGTGTTGAGGCCTTTAATAAACAATGTAGAGAATCTGTTTTTGAATATGAAAAAGAATGGAGAACTCTAACAAGAAGAATGGGTTACTTAATTGACTTAGACCACCCATACATCACCTTAGAAAATAATTATATTGAATCAGTTTGGCACATACTAGATAAGATGTTTAAGGACGGCCTAATTTATGAAGGTCATAAAATTGTTCCTTATTGCCCAAGATGTGGAACTGGACTTGCATCTCACGAAGTTGCTCAAGGTTATGAAGAAATCAAAACAACAACAGCAACTTGTAAATTTAAATTAAAAGACAAGGAAAATGAATATTTCTTGGCATGGACAACTACACCTTGGACACTTCCATCTAACGTTGCCCTTGCTGTTAACCCTAAGGTTGAATATATAAAAGTTAAGCACTCTGACGGAAATATTTATTATGTTGCTAAACCACTTGCAAAACAAGTATTTAAAGACGATGACTATGAAGTTCTAGAAGAAATGCTTGGTAAGGACCTTGAGTATATAGAATATGAACAACTTCTTAAATTCCTAGAAGTAGACAAGAAGGCCTTCTTTGTAATCTGTGCAGATTATGTAACAACTGATGATGGTACTGGTATAGTTCACATTGCTCCTGCCTTTGGTGAAGATGACTACCAAACTGCAAGGGGATATGACCTACCAATGCTAAAACCAGTTGATGAAGATGGTAAGTTTACAGACACACCTTGGAAGGGTCAATTTGTAATTGATGCTGACCACGATGTCCTTCACTATTTAATTGACAATGATCTTATGTTCTCAAAACAAAAGATGCTTCACAACTATCCACACTGCTGGAGATGTCACACTCCACTTATTTACTACGCTCACCCATCATGGTATATAGAAGTAACTAAGTTCAAGGATAAATTAATTGAAAACAACAATGGAGTTAACTGGTTCCCAGACTTTGTTGGAGAAAAGAGATTTGGCAACTGGCTAGAAAACTTAAATGACTGGGCAATCTCCAGATCAAGATATTGGGGTACTCCACTTCCAATTTGGAGATGTGAATGTGGTCACACAGAATCTGTTGGCTCAATTGAAGATTTGAGAAATAAGGCCATAGAAGATGTGGCAGAAGATGTTGAACTTCACAGACCTTATGTTGATGACATCCACCTTAAGTGTCCTAAGTGTGGAAAACCAATGACAAGAGAAGCAGACGTAATTGACGTTTGGTTCGACTCTGGTGCTATGCCTTTTGCTCAATGGCACTATCCATTTGAAAACAAGGACAACTTTGATGAACTTTTCCCAGCAGACTTTATTTGTGAAGGGATAGACCAAACAAGAGGTTGGTTCTACTCTCTTATTGCAATATCAACTTACATGACAGGCAAGAGTCCTTATAAGAATGTACTTGTTAACGACCTTATCCTTGATAAGGAAGGCAAGAAGATGTCAAAATCACGTGGCAACACAGTTGCACCTTTTGAACTATTCGACAAGTATGGTGCTGACGTAGTTAGGTGGTACCTACTTTATGTATCTCCACCATGGACTCCAACAAAATTCGATGAAGATGGACTTCGCGAAATTGAATCAAAATTCTTTAGATCTTTAAGAAACACTTACAACTTCTTCAGTTTATATGCAAATACAGATAAGATTGACCCAAGAGAAGTAAAAGTTTCCTATGATGATCTTGAAGAAATCGACAAGTGGTTATTGTCCAAGTACAACAGACTTGTTAAGAATGTAAGAGAAGATATGGAAGCCTTTGAACTTACAAAAGTTGTAAGAGAAATCCAAGACTTCGTAATAGAAGATATTTCCAACTGGTATATCAGAAGAAATAGAAGAAGATTCTGGAAGACTGACAAGGACAACACTAAGGTTGCAGTATACAAGACAACTTATGAAGTCCTACTTGGTGTTACAAAGTTAATTGCACCTATGGTTCCATTCCTAGCAGAAGAACTATTTAAATCACTTACAGATGAAGAATCAGTTCACTTAGCTGACTATCCAACTTATGACGAAAACATGATTAACGACAAGGTTGAAGAAAAAATGGACCTTGTAAGAGATCTTGTAACTCTAGGAAGAGCATCAAGAGAAGAAGCTAAGATCAAGGTTAGACAACCACTTTCTAAGGTAATCATCGACGGAAAGTATAAGGAAATCATTGGAGACCTAACTGAACTTATTAAAGAAGAGCTTAATGTAAAAGAAGTTCAATTCGAAGAAGACCTTTCAGAATTTATGGAATTTGAACTTAAACCAAACTTCAGAGTTTGTGGAAGTATTTTAGGTTCAAAGGTTAAGGAATTTGGCAAAGTTTTAAGAGAAGCTGATGCAAAAGAATTACTTGGAAAACTTGAAGAAGGAAAAGTAAGTCTTGAACTTGGTGGAGAAGAAACAGAAATTGAAAGAGATTATGTTGAAGTTAAGATTTCTGCAAAAGAAGGTTTCGACGTAATAATGGAAAACAACCTCTTTATAATCCTAGATACAGAACTTAATGAAGAACTTTTAAATGAAGGTTATGTAAGAGAATTTGTATCAAAGATCCAACAGCTTAGAAAGAAAAAAGACCTAGACATTCTTGATAACATAAAAATTTCTTACAAGTCTGACGATGAAGTTGAAAAGGCTATTGAAAGAGATAAGGAATTTATAAAGTCAGAAACTCTTGCTCTTGAAGTTGTTAATGAAGACAATGATGCAGAAGTTGAAAACCTAAATGGTCACGACATAAAAATAAATATAGAAAAAATGTAAAAAAATAAAGGCTCTGGGAAACCAGGGCCTTATTTTAATGCACAAATTATTTATTTTAATTTTTACAGGACGGCTTCTAAGAATTTTTTTGTGTTTAAATTATTTGTATCTTTAAAAATATGCTGAGGGCTGCCATAGTCTTCAACTACTCCATCCTTCATAAAGACTATATTATCAGATATTTCCTTTGCAAAACCCATTTCATGAGTGACAATTACCATTGTCAGCTTGTCTTTTAAAGATTTTATAACGTTTAAAACTTCCTTAACCATTTCTGGGTCAAGGGCTGATGTTGGCTCGTCAAATAAGAGATACTTGGGTTTATTTGCAAGAGCTCTAGCAATTGCAACCCTCTGTTTTTGACCGCCAGAAAGGGAGTCTGGATAAAAATCTTTTTTGTCTTCAAGTCCCATGGCCTTTAAAAGTTTTATGGCATTTTCTTCTGCACTTTTTTTATCTTCACCCTTAACCTTTATAGGTGCAAGAGTGATATTTTCTAGAACACTTTTATTGGGGAAGAGGTTAAAATTTTGAAATACCATGCCAATTTCTTGTCTTATTTTTTCTAGGTTTGGATTGACACCAGTAATTTCATATCCATCGAGATAAATTTCTCCGCCATTACTTTTTTCCAAGAGATTAATAGACCTAAGCAGGGTGGACTTGCCAGAACCACTGGCGCCAATTATTGAGGTTACTGTGAAATCTACTATAGTAAGATCAATACCCTTGAGGACTTTTTTGTCGCCAAAGGATTTTTGTAAATTATGAATTTTTATCATATTTTCCCTCCACAAATTTTAATAATCTGGTCAAAGTAAAGGTAATGGCGAAATAAAGAAGCGACCCAAGTATTAGAGGTTCAAGAG
Source organism: Peptoniphilus sp. HMSC075B08 (assembly GCF_001815405.1). NCBI lineage: Bacteria > Bacillati > Bacillota > Tissierellia > Tissierellales > Peptoniphilaceae > Peptoniphilus > Peptoniphilus sp. HMSC075B08. The sequence continues at coordinate 43,462 of NZ_KV820433.1, forward strand.
CCTTATAAGATGATCCCCTAACAAGGTTTACATTATACATAATATCAGTCACACCAATTGTTGAAATAATTGATGTTTCCTTAATAACTGCTATAAATTCATTTGCCAAGGCTGGCAAAATATTTTTTGTAGCTTGGGGAAGTATAACTTCTTCCATGGCAAGAGAATTTTTCATTCCAAGAGATTTGGCAGCTTCCATTTGCCCCTTGTCTATTGCATTTATACCTGACCTTATAATTTCTGCAACATAGGCGGCAGAGTTCAAACTCACTGCAACAACTCCTGTTATATATGCAAAAGAAGAAATAGAAAGTCCAAAGCTTTTAAAGTCTACAATACTTGCTAGACCAAAGAATATAAAAAATACCTGAGTCAGCATGGGAGTTCCTCTGACAAGTTCAAGATAGCAAGAGGCAAAAACCTTTAAACTTTTTATTTCTGATGACTTCATAAGGTATAAGAAGAGTCCAAAGATGGAGCCTAGGATTACAGAAATTAATGAAAGTGAAATTGTAACCAAAAGTCCTTTTAGATAGTAAGATGAATAATTTTTTAAAATTTCCAAGCTAGATCCAAAGAACTCCATTAATAATTTTCCAAAGATTAAGATAAATATTAAAAATCCAAAAATAACTAGACCATTAATTATATTATTTTTAGAAAGTTTTTTATTTTCGATTTTATAAATATTTTCCATGGTCCACCTACTTAGTCGATAAATCTAAAGCTTCTTGATAATATTCGTCTAGTTTACCTTCCTCTTTTAGTCTTTTAAGAGTTTTATTAACTTGGTCTAAAAGTTCTGTGTCATTTTTATTTAGTCCAATGGCTGTCCCTTGAAGTTCAGCATCAAAGTAAAAAGAATCTTCAATTTTTAAATTTTCATTTGAAAGTTCATAATTATCTCCAACACATTTTTCTACGATAATTCCATCAATAAGACCCTTGTCAAGTTGGGCAATTAGGTCTGGTGTCTTAGGTAAGGACACTAACTTTTTAATGCCCAAATTTTTTCCAATATCTTCTTGGCTAGTTGCAGTTTGAACTCCAATAGTGAGGTTTTTTACATCATCTTCTGAAGTGTACTTGCCAAGATTTTCTTTGTTAACTAATAAATAATTTTTAGGCTCATAATAAACTTCTGAAAAGGCCATGGATTTTTCTCTTTCAGGAGTTTTTGAAACTCCAGAGATAGCGAGATCAATTACTCCAGTTTCAAGACTGGCTAGAACTGATGAGAATTCCATGTCTGAAATCTCTAGTTCAACACCAAGATCTTCTGCTATTTCCTTTCCAATAAAAACATCAAGGCCAAGGATTTCGTCTTTGCCATCTATATTTTTGTGAAATTCGAAAGGTGGATAGTTTGCATTACACCCCATGACGATTTTTCCTGATTTTTTTATTTCATCTAATCTTGAATTAGAAATGTCCTTGGACTTAGTAAAAAATATTACAAGGCCGAATATTAATACTAGTAGAATAAGACTTGATATACTTAATATTTTTTTCATAATTTTCCCTCCATAATAAAAAAATCGCCTCTATGAAAGAGGCGAAGTCCGCGGTACCACTCTAATTATCTTTTGGATATCTCAAAACTTTAAGGCAGTTAACCTCTGTAAATACTAATTTCCTTACAGAATCTCTGTGGTTCTATTATATTCTTTTCACTTGCAAGCTTTCACCTAACCTTGCTCTCTAAAAAGTTTCTGAGAATACTTTTTGTCCACTTCATTGATTTCTGAACACTCTACTACGATAAATTGCTTTTGTCAATAGTTTTTATAAAAATTTTTAAAAATTATTTTGAAAGAAACAATTCTAGAATAATTTTAAAATTTATAAAAAATATTTTTATTTGGCATTTAATAGATAGAATTATTTTTTAATATAAATTACAAAATAAATTTGATAATTAGACTTGACAAACAAAAATTATCTTGCTAGGATATAAAGCAAATCAAAAGTTTTGAAAAGCGAAGTAAAATTATCCAAGACTTGAAGAGAGTTTTCGTTTGCTGAGAGAAAATAGGGAGGATAATTTGAAATAGGAGCTTGGAACTGGCATCTCGATATTTAGATTTGCCCGGTTACGCGTTATAGTTTTTGAGGTATAGAAATATACAAATTTGGGTGGTACCACGTTCTTCGTCCCTTGATAGGGGCGATTTTTTTATACTTTTTTTGAGTCTCAAAGTTAGCTGTTGTAATAATAAAGATTTAATTTGGAGGATAAAAATGAAAAAAACTAATTATAAAAAAATTGCTCTAGCATATTCAGGTGGCCTTGATACGTCAATTATTATTCCTTGGCTAAAGGAAAATTATAACTGTGAGGTTATTGCAGTAGTTGGAAATGTTGGCCAAGAAAAAGAACTTGAAGGATTAGAAGAGAAGGCTATTAAAACAGGAGCTTCAAAGATTTATATAGTTGACCTAGTAGAAGAATATGTAAAAGATTTTGTATTCCCAACTATAAAAATGGGTGCAAAATATGAAAAAAATTATCTTTTGGGAACTGCAACAGCAAGACCTCTTATAGCAAAGTCCCTAGTTGAAATTGCAGAAAAAGAAAACTGCGACGCTATATGTCATGGTTGCACAGGCAAGGGAAATGATCAAATTCGTTTTGAAATGGGGATTAAACACTTTGCGCCAGATATGCCAATAATCGCGCCTTGGAGAATTTGGGACATAAAATCTCGTGAAGAAGAAATTGACTATGCAGAAGCTCACAATATTCCATTAAAAATATCAAGGGAAACCAATTATTCAAAGGATCTAAATATTATGCACCTCTCTCATGAAGGCTTAGACCTTGAAAACCCAAAAAACTTCCCAGACTACGACAAAATTTTGGAACTTTCTGTATCTCCAATGAAGGCTAAAGATGAAGTCTCAGATATAGAAATTGAATTTGAATCTGCTGAAGCAAAAAAGATAAATGGCAAGGAAATGACTCCTGCAGAAATTTTAAATTATTTGAATAAAGTTGGCGGAGAAAATGGGATTGGAATTGATGACATTGTAGAAAATCGTCTTGTTGGTATGAAGAGTCGTGGGGTTTATGAAAATCCAGGTGGAGCTATCTTATACAAGGCTCTAGAAATTCTTGAATCTATTACTCTTGATAAGGATTCAGCCCATTTAAAAGATTATCTTTCTATAAAGTTTGCCGACTTAGTTTATGATGGAAAGTGGTATTCAAATTCAATCAAGGGACTTTTAGCTTTTGGAAATGAAATCACAAAAAATGTTACAGGTAAGGTGAAATTAAAACTTTACAAGGGAAATATTATACCAGCTGGAGTAGAAGCAGACAAATCACTTTATAGTGAAGATTTAGCTTCCTTTGGAGAAGGAGCAGAAGATTTATTTTCTCACAAGGATGCAGATGGATTTATAAATCTCTATTCACTAGCAAGCCTAGTTGAAGCCAAGATCAATAAAGGAGTTTAATATGTATTTATGGGGATCTCATTTAGAAGGACTGGAAGAATTCACTCATGAATTTAACAAGTCCATAGATTTTGATAAAATTTTATTCGAAGAAGACATCATTGGTTCACTTGCTCATGTTGAGATGTTGAGTAAAAAAGGAATAATTACTCAAGAAGATTTTGAAATTATATCCAGTGAACTAAAAAATATTTTAGAAGAAATAAAGTCTAAAAAACTTGAAATAGATTTAAAGGAAGAAGACATTCATTCTTTCGTTGAAAATGAACTGACAAAAAGAGTGGGAAGTGTGGGCAAGAAGCTTCACACTGCAAGATCTAGAAATGACCAGTGTGCCCTAGACCTTAGATTATATTCTAAGAAAGTTTTAGCTGAAATTAATAAGGATTTAAAAAATCTTATAAAAGAAATCATTTCACTTGCTGAGGAAAATAAAAATACAATAATGCCAGGCTTTACCCACATGCAACATGCACAAGTTACTAGCTTTGCTCATTATATCCTTGCCTATGGTCAGATGTTTAAAAGAGATATTGAGAGGTTAAACAATAGCCTCTTAAGAATAGACGAGAATCCCCTAGGATCTTGTGCCCTTGCTACAACAAGTTTTGACATAGATAGGTTTATGACAAGTGAAATCTTGGGATTTAAAAAGCCTACAGAGAACTCCATGGATTCAGTTTCTGATAGAGATTATGTTCTTGAAATTTTATTTAACAACTCTCTTATTATGACCCACCTATCAAGACTTTGCGAAGAATTAATTTATTTTTCATCTAGTGAATATGATTATATTAAGTTTTCTGACAAATTTTCCACAGGGTCATCTATAATGCCTCAAAAGAAAAATCCCGATATGGCAGAGTTAATAAGGGGAAAGAGTGGAAGGACTTTTGGAGATTTAATAACAGTTTTTACAATTTTAAAGGGAACACCATTAGCCTACAATAAGGACTTTCAAGAAGATAAGGAAGCCTTATTTGACTCAGTAAAGACGACTTCTTCTTCATTAAAAATTATGAAAGGAATTATTGAAAGCCTTGAACTAAACAAGGATAAGATGAGAGATTCAGCAGAAAAAGGATTCTTAAATGCCACAGACTTAGCAGACTATTTGGTCCTAAAGGGACTTGCCTTTAGAGAAGCCTATGACTTAGTTGGTAAAATCGTGAATTATGCTATAGAAGAAAATTTAAAATTAGAAGAAATTTCTCTTGATGTGTATAAAGGCTTTAACAAAATTTTTAAAGAAGATCTTTATAACTTTATAGAAATTGAAAACTCCTTAAAAAATAGAAAAGTTTATGGAGGACCAGCTGAAGAAGCAGTCACTATTCAAATTGAAAATCTAAAAAAATCATTAAATATATAAATTTTTAAAATAAGGTCATGGGCTTTATTTTTTTCTTGTAAAAAAGTACAATGTTAGAATTGTATTTTAAGCTAATGGAAATATTTTCATAATTTATATTTATACAAAAACTATTGACAAATTCATAAAAATTACATAATCTTACTATAGTAAAGTAATTACTAATAAAGAAAAATAAATACATGCTTGGAGGCAAAAAATGAAAACCAAAAATGACAACCTTGAGAATACTGCTGAGGTTTTAAAGGTCATGGCCCATCCAATTAGGCTAAAGATTATAAAGAGTTTAATCGATAATGGTCCTTCTAATGTGGGATCACTACAAGAAAAATTTCATATTCCACAACCAACTGTTTCGTCTCACCTAGGCAAGCTTAGGAGGGCTGGTGTTTTAATATCAAGAAGAAATGGAACAGAGATTTATTATAAGGTTGAAAATGAATTTATTTTGAAGCTAGCTAGTGCACTTTTCACTAAGTAATAAAAGGTGTTTTTATGGAACTAAGTAAAGTTCAAAAAAAAGCTGTCACAACTCTAGACAAAGATGTAAACCTAATGGCGGGAGCCGGTACTGGCAAGACCAGGGTTCTCACCAATAGGTTTATTAATATTGTAAAAAATAAAGTCAATCCCATGAGGATTCTTGCTATAACCTTTACAAAAAAAGCTGCAGAAGAAATGCGAGCTAGGATTTCAAAGGACCTTGTTTTAAATAGGATAGATTATGAAGATAAGGACCTTAACATAATGACTATCCACTCCTTTGCTCTCGAGATAGTGGAATCCTATTCTTATATTTTAGGCATAAATCCAAAATTTAAGATTCTTGATGATGGAGAGTCAGATTATCTTTTGGAAGAAGCCGTTAAGGAAAGTTTAAATGAGATTGAAGATGAAAAATTTAAAGACTATCTCTTAGATTTTAAAAGCTCACCCTTTGAAGAAGTAAATAATTTTATAAGTCTTTATGGGGATTTTAAAAATAATAATTTGGATTTTGATGATATTTTAAGGAAATCTTTGAACTTTTCCACATCAGAAAAGACCTTCCAAGACTTAATTGAGCTTTTATATGAATATAGGCAAGTTAGTGGAAAGAAGTTTAAGGGATTTTATGATGACAACATTGAAAATTTAAGAGACCTTGTGTCCTTTGACGGCGAAGTTTTAAATGAAATAGAAGAAAATCTTGGTAGTTCAAAAAAACAAAATGATAAAATTTTAGAGATAAAAGATCTCATTCAAGAGTTAAAAAAAGGTTTAGAAGAGAATAACAAAGCTTACTACGAAATTATTATAAAAATTTTAAAGTCGATAGATAGAATTTATAAAAAATCTAAAGAAGAAATTAGGGGCCTAGATTACGACGATATAATTTCTTACTGTCATATACTTTTAAAAAATCCACTTATAAAAAGTGAATTGATAGAAAAGTATTCCTACATATTAGTTGATGAATACCAGGATACAAACGAGATCCAAAATGACATTATAGGCGTCTTTTCTTCTTCCAACATATTTATAGTTGGTGACCCCAAGCAGTCCATCTATGCCTTCAGGGGGACAGACCTATCATCTTACTTTTCTTTTTCAGAAGACATAGAAAAAAGTGGAGAGTCTCTTCTAATGAATAAAAACTATAGGTCTGATGGGGAGATTATCGATTTTGTAAATGAAAAATTTAAGGACTTAATAGGGTCTTATGATGAGATGGAGTCTTCACACAAAGACGAGGGAGGAGTTTATCTCTACAACACCCCTGAATATGCTGAGCTCCTTGACTTAGTTAAGGACTTATTAAAAAAATATGATGCAAAAGACATTGCCATCCTTTCAAGATCCAATGCTCAAATAGATGAAATTGGAAAAATTTTATCCCAAGGCGAGATAAAATTTAACAAGGGTGAGAGAAGGCTTGACGAGATTGAAGTCTTGAGGCTTATTAAAAATATTTTATCTGCAATTTATAGTCCAAAAGACTTTTTAAACTTTTTGTCTCTTTTTAACTCCAATCTCTTGGTTTTTGATTTCAAAGATCTAATTGAGATTTTAAACCAAGGAATTGATAATTCAGAGGACCTATTAGCTTACAAGTCCACAGATAAAAATATAAAAGAATTTTTAAACTTTATAAAAGACACAAGAGAAAAATCATCTTACCTCATGCTTGATGAAGTAATTGAAGAGATAATGAATTATTTTTATGGTATTGGAACTTTAAGGGAAATTGATTGGGAATATATTTATAATTTTAAGGATCTTGCAAGAGATTTTGTGGAAAATAATTCCAAGGACTACAGGTCTTTTGAAAGACAAATTTCTTCCATGACCTTTGAAGACCTTGAAGATGGGATTAATCTCTTAACAATTCACAAGTCTAAGGGTCTTGAGTTTGATGGGCTGATAATATCCCACATGGATAAGGGAAAGAAATATGGAAAGACAAATAGAATTCTTGTGGACAAGGACTTGGGGCTTGGAATAAATTCAAAGCTTTCAAATTATTCCTATAGGGAGATTTCTAATAAGTTAAGGGCAATTGATGAGGAAGAAGAAATTAGGGTCCTATATGTCGCAATGACTAGGGCAAAAAAAGAATTAATTTTATTTGGAAATTTAGATAAGGCAAGAGCTGGATCTTATTTTTCACTTCTGGGAGATCTTTCAGGCCTAAAAGAATATGAATTTTCAAACTTAGAAGTAAAAGAAGAAGAAAAGAATTATTTACCTCTTAATCTAGACCTAAAGTTTGACAATAGGATTAGGGAGTATTATACAGTCACAGACTTCATTAATTTCGACAGAAGCAAGAAGGATTTTTATTACAAATATTTCTTGGGAATCGACAATTACACCATGGGTCAAGGAAAAGGTCAAACTATGGATCCCAAGGCCCTAGGAAATATTATTCACTTCTTCGCCTATAAGTATGGTGGAGACCAAAGCTTACTAGAAGATAAAAATATTGATGAAGAGTTAAAAGAAATTTTCACATATTATGAAGAAGAATTGACAGAAGAAAAATTAAATATTTCAAGAAAACTAGCTTTGAACTATCTAGAAATGGAAGAAAAGGTTATAATAGATAGAGAGCTTTTATTTTACTACGACTTAGAAGGATTCCTTGTAAAGGGTTACATTGACCAAGTCATAAAAATAAATGGCGAATATTTTATTGTTGATTTCAAAACTAGTACCCTCGATGAAGAGGAATTAAAGAAGACTTATGAAAAACAACTAATACTTTATTCGGCAATCTATGAAAAGTTATATAAAGTTAAAGTGAAAGCTGCATATATATTTGACCTAAGGGGTAAAAATAAAATACTTGTAGAGACAAGTGAAGAAAAGTATAAAGAAGTAATGGATGAATTTTTAGATTACATTAATTTTATAAGGTCTCACAAGCTATTAAGGGATTATTTATAATTTATATTTAAGGAGGAAATATGGACTATTCTAAGGATTATAAGGACAAGTTAATTACGGCTAAAGAAGCTGCTGGCCTAGTAAAGGACAATATGTGGGTTGACTACGCATGGGGCGTTAGTACACCAGTTGCTTTTGATAAGGCTCTTGCTGAAAGACTTGATGAATTAAATGAAATTTATTTAAGAGGTGGAGTGCTTCTTTGGGAACCAGAAGTATTTAAAAAGGATCCAGAAGGAGAAAAAGTTGTATGGAATTCTTGGCACGCTGGTGGACCAGACAGAAAGAGAATTAACACAACTCCAGGTGGATTTTATATTCCATTAAGATATTCTGAACTACCTAGATGGTACAGAGAAAACTGTAAAGTAGACGTAGCAGTTATTGTTACACCTCCAATGGATAAACACGGTAACTTTAACTTTGGACTTAGTGCCTCTCACCTAATGGCTGTTATTGAAACAGCAGACAAGGTTGTAATTGAAATTAACGAAAAGATGCCAAGAGGACTTGGTGGATTTGAACACGAAATTAACATCAAGGATGTTGACTACATTATAGAAGGAGATAATCCTGACATTGCAGCACTTCCTAAGGGTTCCTTTGGTGAAGTTGATAAAAAAGTTGCAGAATTAATTGTAGAAGAAATTCCTAATGGAGCTACACTTCAACTAGGTATTGGTGGAATGCCAAATGCTGTTGGATCACTAATTGCTGATTCTGACTTAAAGGACCTTGGAGTTCACACAGAAATGTATGTTGATGGTTTTGTTGAAATGGCTAAGAAGGGTAAACTTACTGGAGCTAAGAAAAACATCGATAGATTTAGACAAGCTTATGGCTTTGCAGCTGGTTCAAAGGAAATGTATGACTACATTGATGGTAACTCAGCATGTATGGCAGCACCAACATCTTATACTAACGATGCAAGAGTAATTGCACAACTTGATAACTTTGTTTCCATTAACAACGCAGTAAACGTTGACTTGTTTGGCCAAGTAAGTTCTGAATCTTCAGGAATTAAACATATTTCTGGAGCAGGTGGACAACTTGACTTCGTACTAGGTGCTTACCTATCTAAGGGTGGTAAATCCTTCATCTGTCTATCTTCTAAGTTTATGAACAAGAAGACAGGAAAGGAAGAATCAAGAATTGTTCCAAACTTTGAAACATTCTCAGCTATTACAGCTGCAAGACCTAACACTCACTGGCTTGTAACTGAGTATGGTAAGTTCAACTGCAAGGGTCAATCTACTTGGCAAAGAGCAGAAGGTATCATTAACATTGCTGCACCAGAATTTAGGGATGATCTAATCAAAGAAGCAGAAAAAATGAATATCTGGAGAAGAACTAACAAGAGATAAAATATAAATTATTTTCCCCTGATTTATCAGGGGATTTTTTTATGCTTTTTTTTAATATTGAGTAATAAGAAATAAATATAAGGTAGTAAACAAAAGAAAAGTTAAATTTTATTTATAAGTCAAAAATAAATACAAAGTCGTATTATATTGATTAGTAATAAAATTTATGAACTTGTAAATATTTATAACTTAGTAAAAATTTATAACTTATAAATAATTATGACTTATGAAAAATTTATAACTTATTAAAAATTAATTAAATCATAAGAAATTATTTAGTAAAGCTTATTTATAAAATTTTAATAAACTTAAAAAGATTTTAAATTACTTCAAATAGATTTCACAATGACCATCTATATATTTCACAAAGAAAAATTATAATTATAAAAAATAAAAAAATCACCAAAAAATCTTTGCATAATTCAAAAGATTATGATATAGTATTACGTTTACTTTTATAAAAACCTCTGTTATACTAGAATAAGGGACAAGAGGAGGTAAGTAATGTTTAAAATTGGTGATAAGATTGTATATCCTATGCACGGTGCAGGCGAAATTGTTGGAATAGAAGAGAGAGAAATCCTTGGAAATGTCCACAAGTATTACATAATGAGGTTACCCATAAATGATCTTAAGGTAATGGTGCCTGTTAAAAATGCGGAAGAAATTGGTGTTAGAGATATTTCTGACAATGAAACCATGGAAAAAGTTTTGGAAACTTTGAAATCCAAGGTGGAAATTTCTATGCCTAAAAACTGGAATAGGAGATACAGGTTCAATCTTGACAAGATAAAATCTGGTGACTTAACTGAAATTGCTGATGTTGTTAGATCTCTTGAAAATCTAGATAGGGAGAAATCTTTATCAACGGGCGAGAGAAAAATATTGACTGAAGCAAAGCAAATCATTGTATCAGAAATGGTTCTTGTCTTTGAAAAAAATGTTGAAGAAGTGACAAAGTTAATTGACGATGCCATTTTTGGATAAGGAGGGATTTTTATTAGCAAAAACCGAAGAATTGTGTCCAAAATATTTAAGTTTCTATTTACTGTAATCGGCGCATTAGTAGGTATTTTTATTGTATCTGTTTTATCAGATATTGATTTTGTAAGAGGTATTGGAAGTCAAAAAATTATCACAGGTGTTTCTGTGGTTATTGTATTTTTATTTGCACTTATATTTTTTATACTTTCTCCAAGGGTTTTTAAAGCCTTGGAAGATTTATTAGTTATTTGGGAAAGACAAATCCAAACAAAATCTTTTACAGAAGTAATACTTGGTGCCGTAGGCCTAATATTAGGTCTTATAATAGCATTCTTAATTTCACAACCTATTTACAAGATACCAATTCCCTATGTGGGTTCAGTAATTTCTATTTTACTCTATGGTATGCTTGGTTATTTAGGTCTTACTATTGGAATGTCAAACAAGGACACTATATCAGAAAAAGTTAGGGATCTTACATCCTTGGCTGCAAAGAGAAATGTTAAGCCAAAGGATGTAGTAAAAGAATACACAGGCATTCCAAAAGTCTTGGATACTTCTGTCATTATTGATGGAAGGATACTAGACATAGCAAAGGCTGGATTTATTGAAGGCCCTCTTGTTGTTCCCGTTTTTGTACTAGAAGAATTACAACATATAGCCGATTCTGCTGATGGATTAAAGAGAAATCGTGGCAGGAGAGGGCTAGATACTGTTGCAGAAATCCAAGAATTAAAAAATGTAGAAGTTATAATTTACAATGGAAAAATAGAAGAAATTCCTGAAGTAGATTCAAAACTTTTAAAACTTGCCACAGAATTAAATGGAAAAATTGTTACTAATGATTTTAATTTAAACAAGGTGGCTAGGGTGCAAAACTTAGATGTTTTGAATATCAACGAGCTTGCCAATGCAGTTAAGCCCCTTTACCTTCCTGGAGAAGAAATGGAGATTTTAATTGTGAGAGAGGGCAAGGAGCACAAGCAAGGTCTTGCTTATCTTGACGACGGCACTATGATCGTTGTTGAAAATGGTAAGGACCTAATTGGAGAAAAGGTAAATGTAGTTGTTACATCGGCCCTTCAAACTTCTGCAGGTAAGATGATTTTTGCAAAGCTAAAATAAAAATTAATTTTTAAACTCTGTCTTAGGGCAGAGTTTTTTATTTGGCAAAAATTTATAATTTAAATTATCACAAGAAGCTTATGATTGAGATCTTCACTTTAGAGGTATAAATATAATCTAAGATAGTAGAAAACAAAAATATTATATACAAGCCTACAAATATTTTTATTTGACGGTAAAATTGATTTGTATTATTATTTGTTAGTAATAAAAGGGGGAACAAAAATGAAATTATTTTTACCCGGTCCTGTGTCTGTTCGCAGCGAAGTTTTAAAACAATTTGAAAAACCTGTTATTGGACATAGAACTAAGGAAGCATCAGAAGTTCAAAAATCAATTTCAATAAATATGCAAAAGATATTTGGAACAAAGGAAGAAATCCTTGTTTCAACATCATCAGGCACTGGACTTATGGAAGGTGCTATTAGGTCTTGCACTAAGAAAAGGGCTCTTATATGTTCTATAGGAACTTTTGGGGACCTTTGGCAAAGACTTGGACTTGAAAATGGAATAGAGACAGATATATTAAGAGCAGAAGACGGAGAAGTAACTGATCCTAATAAACTAGAAGAAGCTTTGAAGGAAAATGACTATGATTTTGTAGGAATCACTCACAATGAAACTTCATCTGGTATCTTAAATGATCTAGCTGGACTTAAGCCAGTTATTGACAAGTATCCTAACATTGTTTGGGCACTTGACACAGTAAGTTCTGCTGGTGGAGCTCCAATTGATCAAGATAAATATGGAATTGATATTGCTATTACATCTTCACAAAAGTGTCTTTCACTAGTACCAGGACTTAGCTTTGCATCTTTTTCTGAGAAAGCTGTTGAAAGGGCAAAGACTGTTGAAAACAGAGGTCACTACTTAGACTTACTTCTTTTGTATAATTATGTTAAAGAACACGATTACCAATATCCATCAACTCCAGCAATTTCTAATATGGTTGCTGCAGAGTATCAACTTAACTATATTATTAATGAAGAAGGACTTGAAAATAGATTTAAGAGACATGAAGAGATGTCCCAATATTTTAAAAAATGGGCAGATGAAAACTTTGAAATCTTTGGTAACAAGGACCATCTTTCTCCAACAATAACTTGTGTTAAGAATACTAAGGATTTAAAATTTGATATTTTAAGTCACGAATTTATGAACAAGGGATTCTTAATTTCCAATGGATATGGAAAACTTGCTGGCAAAACTTTTAGGGTTGGCCACATGGGTGATACAAGCTTAGATGATATAAAAGAATTCACAAAAACTTTTGACGAAATATTAAATAAATAAATTAAAGAATATCCTGGATGACAGGATATTTTTTATTGTATATTTAATTTATATAAAGACCTAGTTGAGGATGCTTCCTTATCTAGGTCTTTTATAATTCATAATTAAGTTTTTGTTACAAATCCACGTATTCTTTGAGAATGAAGAAAGTATGATTTATAATTTTTAATTAAGTGAGGTAGATAAAATGAATAAGAAAAAAATTAGTATTGCATTGATTTTATTTTTACTTTTTATAACTTCTAATGTGTTTGCAGAAAACCAACTACTCTTTCAAGAGCCAATTGCTCCAGGAGTTGTTAGATACAAATACAAGGTTAAGAAGAATAAAAGAAGTGCAGAGACAAATGTAATAAAGGTAGATTTAAACAATCCCCATGTAAAGATCAACACTGTTGCAGGTGGAGGTACTTATACTAATAAGGCCACTGTTTCACAAATGGCCAACAGGACTAATGCAGTTGCCCTTGTAAATGGTGACTTCTTCACAATGAAACTTCAAGGAGCTCCACTGGGACCATCTGTTATTAATGGGGAAATAAAATCATCTCCAGCAGTCTTAACAGACCTTTGGTCCTTTGGGATTGATAGCAATAACAAGGCCTTTATTGATCTTACAAAGTTCGCTGGAAGTGTAACGGCGCCTAATGGCAAGTCTTTTCCAATAGATGGACTGAACAAGACTATTTATTGGTACCAACCATCTAAAGAATATTCTCATCAATCAAAAATTCAAATGTATGACTCTTTCTGGACTTCAAAGACTAGGGGAGATAAGACAACTGGGGAATTACTTTTATCAGAAAATGATGTCGTAGAACAAATTTCTTATAGGAAGAATTTAGATATGGCTGTGCCTAAAGGGAAGAAGATTTTACAATTCTCCGAAAATGCAGAAAAATTTATGCAAGATAATGTTAAAGTTGGAGATAAGCTTACAGTAAGAACAAATATTGAGCCTAACAGAAATTGGAAGATGATGATTGGCGGTCATGCCATTCTAGTTGAAAATGGAGCAATAAAAAAATATACAAAAGACATAAAATCTATTGACGGTGTAAGAGCAAGAACTGCTGTTGGAATTAGCCGAGATGGTAAGACAGTTTATATTGTAACTGCTGAAGGTAGGACAAAAAGATCATCTGGACTTACAATTAGTGAACTTGCACAATTTATGTTAGACCTTGGAGTAGACAAGGCTATGAATCTTGACGGTGGTGGCTCCACTGCCATGGCTGTTAGAAACCTTGGAGATCTTAATAGGACTAGGGCGACAAACCCTGAGAGAAATGGGGCTGAAAGAAGAGTTGTCAATGGACTTGGCGTTTACAACACAAGTAAGAACACTGGTCTCATTGCGGATGGAAAATTTGAAAGTGATGTAGACACAATTGTTGGTGAACAATTAAACCTAAAATTAAAATCAGCTTGGGATGAGTTTTTAAATCCTATTGATATAAAAGGAAGGACTTACACCCTTACAGAATCATCAAATGGGGCAAACATCTTAAATGGCCAAACTTATCTTCCAATGACTCCTGGCAAGTTTGTGGTGAATCTTAAGGCTGACAAGGGAGATGGCTTTAACAAAGAAATTAATGTTGCTGACCCATCAAGTTATACAAACTTAAAGCTTTCTACAAAAAACAATATCATTAAAAGAGGAAGCGAGATCAAGGTTGATGCAACAGGTGAATACAAAGGAAGAAAAATAAAAATTTCTCCAAGAGTTTTAAAGCTAAACTTTGAAGATTTAAATGCTGAAGTAAATCCAAATAATTTTAATATAAAAATTAATGATTACGGAAAAAATCCAAAGATTACTCTTAAATTTGGAGATAAAATTGCAAGTCTTCCACTTTATGATGAAAATACAAGACTTATAAAGATGAAGATAAATGACCTTAACTACACAGTTAATGGAGAAAAGAAGAAAATGGATGCAAAACCATTTATTGCTAACTCAAGGACTCTTGTTCCTCTTAGATTTATAGTTGAAGCTATTGGCGGCGACGTTCAGTGGGATGGAGATAAGAGAGTGGTGACAGTAAATAGCCATGGAAGAGAACTTCTTCTTCCAATTGATTCTAAGAAAATTACAGTTAATGGAAAAGAAATTGCCATTGACCAAGCTGCAATAATTAAAGGGGACAGGACTTACGTTCCAATAAGATTTATTGCAGAAAACTTAGAAATGAATGTAAATTATATCCACGAAAGTCGTGAAATTGAAATTTCTTACTTTGAAGATAAAAAAGAATTAGTAAATAAAGAATTAGATAATAAAGAGCTTAATGAAAAGACTGAAGTAAATAATTCTCTTAATGAGAATATTAATTCAAAGAATAACAAGAATTTAAACAATAAGTCTAATGAAAATAATAAAAATAATGAGCTTTCTAATAATAACTTAGAAACAAATAATAATTCTTCAAATACAAATGACAACAACAAAAACTTGTTAAATTAAAAGATCTCCCTTAGGGGAGATTTTTTTATGGAAAAATATTATAAGAGCAATAAAAAAGGAACTCCTACGAGTTCCTAATTTTATTTATTGTCTTCTTCATTTAAGAGCATTTCGCCAATTTTATAAACGTCGCCTGCTCCCATGGTAACGAAGATGTCATCCTTAGAAATATTTTCTTTAACAAACTTCACTATGTCTTCGAAACCAGAAATGTAAAAGGCATTGTCTCTGTGGTCGGCAATGGCATTTTTCAAGGTCTTTGAGTGGATGTCACCATAGTCCTTCTCACGTGCTGCATAAATATCTGTGATTATAATTACATCAGATTCATCAAAAGAATTTGCAAAAGCATCAAGCAGGAGTCTAGTCCTTGTAAAGGTATGAGGTTGGAAAACTGTGTAAAGTTTGCCCTTACAAGCATTTTTAATTGCATGAATAGACGATTTTATTTCAGTTGGGTGGTGGGCATAGTCGTCCATGACCCTTGCACCCTTATAAAATCCCTTTTCCTCAAGCCTTCTCTCAACGCCTCTATAAGATTTTAAACCAGCAAGAGAGTCTTCAATGGATATTCCATTTATATAGGCGGCACTAATAGCAGCAAGGGAATTTAAAATATTGTGTCTACCAAGAACTGAGAGTTCAACATGGGCAATCTTTTCGCCTTTCAGGTAAAGATCATAAGTTGGGAAGCCTTCCTCATTGAATTCAATATTTTTTGCCATAAGATCTGCATGATTTTGTATTCCAAAGGTAAAGACATTGCAATTTTCAATTGGCAAGAGGGTCTTCACATTTTCATCATCAATATTTAAGATTACATAATCACTTTCTGTTAGATTATCAACATAACCTTTAAAAGTTCTTATTATGTGTTCTATATTATCAAAGTAATCTAGGTGATCCTCATCAATATTTAAAATAATTTCTGTTGTAGGGAAATATTTTAGGATATTTGCCTTGTACTCGCAGGCCTCTGTTAAAAATAAATTCTTATCTCCGATTTTTATATTTCCATCAATATCCTTTAGTTGGCCACCAAGCATAATTGTTGGATTAACTTCTAGGTCCTTAATAATTTCTGTAAGCATTGATGTAGTAGAAGTTTTGCCATGAGTTCCTGAAACAGCAATAGATTTCTTGTAGTTCTTCATAACTGCTCCTAGGAAGCTTGCTCGGTCAACAAGATCAATTTTTTGCTTAACTGCTTCTGTGTATTCTTCGTTGTCAAAGGAAATTGCATCAGTAAAAACCACAAGGTCCATGCCATGGATGTGTTCCTTTTTGTGTTCGTAGTAAACCTTGGCACCATTTTTTTCTAACTTTTCAGTATTAATAGAAGGGCTCCTGTCGCTTCCATAAACCTTGTAGCCCTTGGATAACATCAATTCTGCAAGAGCAGACATTGAAATGCCACCAATTCCAATAAAAAATATATTTTTATAATTACTTTTATCTATATTAATTTCAAACAATTTACTTCCTCCAATTCTTTATAATTATAACATATTTTCTAAAGTGAGAAAATTTTTTAAGCTTTCTTTTAAGCAAATTTAGGGAAAATATTTAACTAACATATTCAATATATAGCTTGCTTGTGTTATAATGTGATAAAGAAAGAGAGGGTGATACTTCTATGAACATAACTGATGTAAGACTACGTAAATTGCCAACTGAGGGAAAACTTAAAGCAATAGTATCTGTAACCTTTGATAACGAATTTGTGCTTCATGACATAAAAATAATAGAAGGAAAAGAATCATTATTTTTAGCAATGCCAAGCAGAAGACTTCCTAATGGAGAATACAGAGACATTGCCCATCCTATTAACGCTGAAGCGAGGAAAGAACTTGAAGATGTAGTATTTAAAGAATATTATTCTGTGAAGGAACAACTTGACCAAGAAGAAAATGAAGCTGAAGTTATTGAAGTTGAAGCAGAAGAAATAATAGAAGAATAGAATTTTAAGATTTAGAGAGCCAAGAGCTCTCTTTTTTAATGTTAATTTACAAATAAAAAAGGCTATGAAACCATAGCCTTGTCAGTCCATCTTACTCACGTGGACAAGTTCTTTATTTTTATAATAATATTTTGGAAGTCTCCTGTTGAAGTGGGTGATAAAGGATGTTTCACAATCACCAGAGTGGATACAGATGTCACGAACCTTTATCTCTTCATCTCCCTGTCTTCCAATTAAGACAACTTCGTCTCCAATTTTACAGTCAATACCTGTGGCATCGACCATCATTTGGTCCATGCAGATGAGCCCAATTTGTTTACATCTTTTCCCATTAATCAAAACTTCAATTTTTTCAGAAAGTATTCTTGGGAAGGCATCTGCATAGCCAAGGGGAAGGGTCACAACTTTGGTGTCTTTTTGACAGAAATGAAATCTTTCGTAACCTACAGATTCTCCTTTTTTCACTTCTCTTATTGAAGAAATTTGAGCCTTCAAAGATATAATTTCTTCTAAACCAAACTCCTCTGGAAGGTGGTCACTGTCAGTGTAGCCGAATTGAATAATGCCTGGTCTTACCATGTCTAGGTCGTATTCATCGTGAAATAGAACTGAAAGAGAATTTGCAATGTGCCTATACTTAAAAGTACATCCTAGATTATTTAATTCATCAATAAATGAAGTGAAGATTCTAAATTGTCTTTCAGTAAATTCTGGGTCACTTTCACAGGCTGCAAAATGGGAAAAAATCCCCTCAACATTTATATTTTCAAGTTTGAAAATTTCTTTTATTTCTTCTTTTGCTTCATCGCAGGGAGAAAAACCAATTCTTGACATGCCTGAGTCAAAGGCAATATGTATGGTAGCTTTTTCATTTAATTCGCCAGCAATCTCGCTTAAAACTCTTGCATCTCCTAAGGAGTAAATATTTAAGGTAATTTGATTTTTAATTGCTTCTTCGTAAAGGTGGCGAGGAGTGTAGCCTAAAATGAAAATATTAACTCCATCAAATCTCCTTCTTAAACTAAGTGCTTCAGAAAGAGTTGCCACTGCGTAATAATTTATCCCAAGATCAAGGGAAACCTGGGATAGTGGGAGAGCACCTAACCTATAGGCGTCGCTTTTCACTACACTCATAATTTCAGTTTTTTCTCCAACCTTGTCTTTTATTATCTTCATATTATTTTCAAATTTATCAAGATCTATCTCTATCCAAGCAGGTCTTGTCAAAAAATCTTTCATCTCATTGTCCTTTCGATTAAAAGTTACTTTTTTTATTATATCACAGTAAATATATAAAATACTTTTTGAAAATAAAAAAACTGCCAAGAGGCAGTTTAATTAATATTCTTTGTCTATTAATAAAATGTTTAAGATAACAGCTACAATAGTTCCTCCAGAAATTCCAGAAGAGAAAAGAGCAGCAATAACAGTTGGAAGTTTTGCAACAATGTCAGGCCTCATTGTGATTCCAATACCAACACCAATGCCACCAGCAATAATCATTAGATTCTTTGATGAGAACTTAGCTCTTGATAGGGCCTGCATACCTGAACCTAAAATTGTTCCAAACATAAGAATTCCAGCTCCACCAAGGATTGGTGTTGGCATAATAGAAACAAGAGTTGCAAATTTTGGACAAAGACTCATTATTATTAAAATAAATGAGGAGAAGATTGCAACTTTTTTTGACGCACACTTTGTAAGTGGAATAAGTCCTACGTTTTGACTAAAGGTTTGGGCTGCACCTGAACCAAAGACAGGAGAGAGCATTGAACCAATAGCATCTGCTCTTACACCAGAAGCTATGTCGTTGTCATCAAGGTCAACTTCGCAAACTTCACCAAGAGTTTTCATAACTCCAACAGTTTCTATAATTGTAACAAGATAACCTGCTATAAAGGGGATAACAAATTTCACATCAAATTTAAGTCCAAAGGGAAATAAACTTGGAAGTCTTATCCAAGGAGCAGCAGCAACTTGTGAAAAGTCAACAAGGTCTAGTGGAATACAAATGATGTAGGAGATAGTCATGGCAATGACAACTGATGCTGTTGTTGCAAAGCCTCTACCGTAATGATTTATAAAAATTATAAGTAGGAAGGTAAAGACGGCTATCCCAATAAAGAGTGGGTCCCCATAATTTTCTGCACCATAACCTCCACCAACCCAGTCAAAGGCAACAGGCATCATAGTAATACCAATAAGAGTGATTACAGTTCCAGTTACAACTTCTGGGAAGAATCTAAGTAGTGGCTTTATAAAAAAGCTCAAGATTAACTCTAGGAAGGCCCCCATAATTGTTGCACCGAAGTAACCAGCGAGACCGCCGCCCATAGTATTAATAACAGCATTGGCAGGCGGAACAAATCCAAAGTCTGTCCCCATTATAGTTGGAAGTCCTATACCAACCTTGGCCTTGCCCTTAAAAATCCCCCTTGTTTGGATAAAGGAACATATACCCGAAGCAAGGAGGGCAGCAGAGATAAGTACTGAAGTTTCAGCGACATTTGTGCCAGCAATAGCAGCGATACTAAGTGGGACTGCAATAATTCCACTAAAGGCTGTCAAAATATTTTGAAAACCAAGTAGAGATGATTTCAAAAAATCTGGCTTGTCGTCAACTTCATATTCAAGTTTCATACCATAATATTTCTTCACAATAAACCTCATTTCTCATATAATAATGTTGAGTAAATTTTAACACATTCACTTTTAACTAACAATATTTCTAGGATAGAAAGGATGAAAAAATGTACATATTTGTTGGACTTGGTGGAGCCTTGGGGTCTATGCTTAGATATTTTTTATCTAATACCATAAAAAGTAATAGGGACTTTCCTCTTGGCACTTTTATTATAAATGTAGTGGGATCATTTTTAATTGGACTTATTGCTTTTTACGCAGAGAAAAATAATTTGGACTCGAGACTTGTTTTATTTTTAAAGGTCGGATTTTGTGGAGGCTTCACTACCTTTTCAACTTTTGCCTTTGAGATATTTAAGATGGGAGAGAGTAACAAGTTTGGAACAGGGCTTTTTTATGCAGGCCTCAGCATAATTTTGTCACTATTTGCCATCTATCTCGCAAGAGAAATTGTAATAAAAGTATTTTGAAATAAGATTTAAGATTTTTGTAAGAATTTGTAAGAAGTTTTGTAATTATTATTTGCTATCATAATGTCAGAAGGAGGGATGTAATGGATAAGTACAATATTTTAATTGCCGAGGACGACAAGGAAATCGCAAGGTCCATTGGAATTTATCTAAAAAATGAAAATTTTGAAATTTTTTACGCTGAAGATGGACTTGAAGCTCTAGAAATTTTTAAAAATGAAAAAATTGACCTAATTATAATGGACCTCATGATGCCAAAACTTTCTGGCGAAGAAGCAATAATTAAGTTAAGAGAAGTTTCCTTTGTCCCAATAATTATCCTATCTGCAAAATCAGAGGACACAGACAAAATTTTTGGACTCAACATTGGTGCTGATGATTATGTTCAAAAGCCCTTCAATCCAATGGAGCTTATTGCTCGAGTGAAGAGCAACTTGAGAAGATTTTATGCCTATGATTTAAAAAAGGACAGGAACTTTATTGAGATAGGCAGCATCAAGCTAGACTTGTCGCAAAAAATTGCCTATGTAGAGGACAAGCCAGTAGCACTTACTTCTATAGAGTTTAAAATTTTGGAACTCTTGATGAAGAATCCCAACAGGGTATTTTCCATTGAAGAAATTTATGAAAGTGTCTGGAATGAACCAGCCATGGAGGCAAAGACTGTGACAGTTCACATTAGACGAATTAGAGAGAAAATTGAAGTAAATCCAAAGAAGCCAATGTACTTAAAGGTTCAGTGGGGTCTTGGATACAAGTTTGAAGATTTGAGGCGAAAATAATGAAAAAAAATTCTTACAAATTATCCTATTATGCTTTAATAATTTTAGGGTTATCACTTATTTCACTTTTAGCAGGTAGATTTTTATTTTCAAGGGATCCTGACTCTTCTTATAGAAGAATTATGACAGATAATAGAATTACTACCACTATAGACTTTTCTCTTAGCGGTGAAAATTATAGCTCCTATAATGCATTTAACTATGCTGTTAAGTCCTATAAGCTAAAGTATTTTGACCAAAATGGAAATGTTGTTACAGATCCAGGATTAATTGAAGCTCAAAAGAAGAAGGATGATCTAAAGGCCAAGGGACTTGATCCAAAGGACTATCTTGAAGATTGGATGATAGACCAACCAGAATTAAAATCTGAATATAAAACATTTTATCTTACTAATGAATATGAAAAAAATGAGTTTGATCCTCTAGAGATTGAAATGAGAGATAATGACTTCTTAATCACAGGTTCGGTAATTAATAATAGTATAGTGATTGATAAGGTGCAAATGAGTCAAAGACTTATGGATAGCGACTACAATTTTATAGACAAGTCTTTTAAATCTAAACTTAATGACAGTTTTAGAGATTTGAACAGCAAAAATAATATTAAAAGTTTAAAGTTTGCTTATTACTTATCTTTAGATGATGAAATTTTTAAAGAAATTGAAAGAGATGTCTTTAGGGACCAAGTCCAAGTGCAAATTGGAGTAAGTGTCTTAATTGCAGCTGTCCTTTCAGTAATACTTGGACTATTTATGAATATGGAAAAAGTCGACGAAAGCCAAGAACTTAAAAAAGTCTTTAAGTTCCCAATAGAACTTGTCTTAGTTTTATTTTTCATATTTTCAATGGTCGGATTAATGATTTCTAGTGGAGGGCAAGTTTATACCAACTTATTTATATTTTATGCCTTATACCTTGTAGGTCTAATGATAGTTTCTTTAACAGCAAACTATTTTGTAATTCTTTTAAAGTCAATCTTTAATAAGAATACAGAAAATTATTTAGTAGAAAATGCTTTAATCTATAGGGCCTTTAAGGCAAGCATTGCAGAATTTTCAAGAGTAGACAAATTTGATAGTAAGGAAATAAACAATGCCAAGATGAAATTCACCCTTGTTTACCTTGTCATATGTTTTGTAGTATTTATACTCTTCCTATTTTTTGCAGGCATGTTTGCAGCATCACCTGAAGCTATAGTTATACCAATGATAATCTTTGCAGGCTTCATTTACTTTATTATTCTTAAAAACATTAATCAAGTTGCGAGAATTAATAGGGAAGCAAGCGAAATTGTTGGAGGAAATTATAAGAAGAAGATTGAAAAAAACGGTGGCCTTTACGACGGAATAGTTGATAATTTTAACAACATTGGATCAAACTTAGACCTTGCCATTGAAGATGCAGTCAAGTCTGAAAGGTTAAAGACAGAACTTATAACAAATGTGAGTCACGACCTAAAGACACCGCTCACTTCAATACTCAATTATTCTGACTTGCTCTCAAAAGAAGATAATTCAGAAGAGGAAGCCAGGGAGTATGCAAGGATAATTAATGAAAAGTCCAACAAGCTCAAGGTCTTAATCGAAGACTTATTTGAAGTTTCAAAGGCAACATCAAATAACGTTGAACTAGACAGGCAAGAACTTGACTTTAATTCTCTTGTTCAACAGTCAATAGGTGAGTGGGAAGATAAAATTAAGGAAAATAATATTGAGATAATTTCAAATCTTCCTGAAGAAAAAGTTATGCTTAATATTGATGGACAAAAAATTTCAAGAGTTTTAGACAACTTATTCTCAAATATTTCTAAGTATGCCCTAGAAAATTCAAGAGTTTATGTTGACCTTATTGATGGCGATAAAGTTAAGCTTACAATAAAAAATATTTCTAAGTATCCACTTAATATTTCTGCAGAGGAACTTATGGAAAGATTCACTCGCGGAGAAAAATCAAGGACAACTTCAGGATCAGGTCTTGGTCTATCAATAGCATCTTCCTTTGTGAGAGCTCACGGAGCAAGCTTTGACATTGACATCGACGGAGACTTATTCAAAGTTACAATTGAATTTTAAAAATATAATTTAGTAGAAAAATAGAAAGTTCGGGAGACCGGACTTTTTTCTTTGCCCAAATTTTCTCTTGTGATAATATATGACTTAGGAAGTGATAATGTGATTCTAAATAAAATACGAAAATTAATGGAAGAAAATAATATAGATTTTTACCTTGTGCCATCAAAGGATCCCCATGGGTCTGAGTACTTGCCAGACTATTATAAGGAAAGAGAATTCTTGACAGGTTTTACTGGTTCACAAGGGACAGCCCTTGTTACAAGAGATGAGGCCTACCTTTGGACTGATGGAAGATATTACATCCAAGCTGCAAAAGAAATAAAAGACTTTGGCTTTGAACTCAAAAAGCAAGGCCAAGCTGGTGTCCTAAACTATGATGAGTGGATTGCAGAAAATATTAAAGAGGGAATGACACTTGGCCTCAATGCAGAATACTTTTCTCAGCAAGAGTTTTCTTCTATCTCAAAGAAATTGCAAAATAAAAATATTAAAATTATTGACATAGATTTGATAAAAGACCTTTGGGAAGATAGGTATGACTTCCCATCTGATGATGCCTTCTTATTGGACATAAAATATGCTGGCAAGTCCACAATAGAAAAAATTTCTGAAATAAGAGAAATTCTAAAAAAGAAAAATGCCAATATGACAGTGGTTTCTTCACTTGTTGACATTGGCTGGACCCTAAACCTTCGTGGCATGGACATCAAGGACACGCCAGTTTTAATTTCCTTTATGATAATTGAAGAAGATAAGGTACTTTTATTTACAGACAAGACTAAGATAAAAAATATTGAAGAAGAACTTTCTAAGGTTCTAGAGATAAAAGATTATTCAGAATTTTATGACAATTTAAAAACTTATAAGGACGAAAAAATTTATCTTGATTCCGCATCTATTAATGAAAGAATTTATAAGGGACTTTGTGACAAGAACGAAATTATCTTTGGAAGAAATATTTCAGAAGACTTAAAGGCTATAAAAAACGAAGTTGAAATAAAAAATCTTGAAGAAACTTATATTAGGGACGGTGCGGCACTTTTTAAGTATATCTATTGGCTAAAGAAAAATTCAAAAAACAAAATTGGAGAATATGAGGCTGCTATGAAACTTGATGGACTTCGTGGAGAAGACCCACTTTATATTTCAAATTCCTTTGACACAATTTCTGCCTATGGGCCTAATGCTGCCATGATGCACTATCACGCAAGTGATGAAAATGAATCTATTATAGAAGACAAGGGACTTTATCTTGTGGATTCAGGTGGCCAATATTATTCGGGGACAACTGATATAACAAGGACAATTGCCATGGGAGACTTAAGTGAAGAAGAGGTTAGAGACTACACATTGACCCTAAAGAGCCACATCAACCTCATGGACGCAGTTTTCTTAAAGGGAACTTATGACTTAGCCCTTGATGGGATAGCAAGGTATGCCCTTTGGCAAGAGAGAATGGATTACAAGTGTGGCACTGGCCATGGAATTGGTTTTGTCCTTTCAGTTCATGAAGGACCTCAAAGGATTTCTCCAAGAGACCCTGCAGTTAGAATGGAAGAAGGCATGATTGTCTCTAATGAACCAGGAGTTTACAAGGAAGGCAAGCATGGCATTAGAATCGAAAACATCATGAGGGTTGTTTACGACTGTGAAACTGTGGACTCTGTCTTTAATAAGTTTAAGACAATTTCCTTCTGTCCCTTTGAACTTGATGCAATTGATGTAAATCTTTTGACAAAGAGGCAAGTGGAAGTTTTAAATTCTTATCACAAAGAAGTTTTTGAAAAATTAAGTCCATATTTTGAAGGAGAAATTTTAGAATTTTTAAAAGAAGCAACGAGAGAGGTATAGATAATTGTTAGATTTAAGAGAAAGGCTTGATAAACTTCCTGACAAACCAGGGGTTTATATAATGAAAAATGAATTAGACGAGATAATCTATGTTGGAAAAGCTAAATCTCTTAGAAAAAGAGTTAGACAATACTTTGGATCCTATGGGAAGTCCTCAAAAAAAGTTGCCAGTATGGTATCAAAGATTCACGACTTTGAATATATAATAGTAGAAAATGAAGTTGAGTCCCTGGTTCTTGAGTCCAATCTTATTAAGGATAATCTTCCAAAATACAACATCCTACTCCGTGATGACAAGCAGTATCCCTACATCAAGGTCAAGGTCAACGAAAGGTTCCCGAGGGTTATGAAGACAAGGAGAGTGGCTAAAGACGGGGCAAAATATTTTGGACCATATCCTGATGTCTTTGCAGTAAATGGATCCATTGAAACCTTTGAGAGGATTTATCCCCTTAGGACTTGTAATTTAAATCTTGAAAATGTGGAAGAAAAACCCTTTAGGCCTTGTCTTAATTACTATATTGGCAAGTGCCTAGGTCCCTGCACAGGAGAAGTAAAAGATGAAGATTACAATGTAATGGTTGATGAAGTCTTGAGCTTTTTATCATCTTCAAACAGTAACTTAGTTGATAAGCTTCATGAAAAGATGATGGACTATTCAAGAAATCTTGATTATGAAAATGCAGCAGACATACGCGATAGGATTAAAAATCTTGAATACCTAAAGGAAAGACAACTTATTTCTGATCCTGAGGCAAATGATGATAAAGACATCATAGCCCTTGCCAAGGGTATTGACGAAGTCTTAATTCAAATCTTCTTTTTTAGGAATGGGAAGATTATTGGACGCGAGCACTACATGATTAGGGACTATTATAATGATTCCTATGAAGAAATTTTTTCTTCTTTCGTAAAACAATTTTATATAGGAGCATCTTACATTCCAAAGGAAATTATAATAGAAGAAAAACCCATGGATATAAAAGTCTTGGAAGACTGGCTCACTGAAAAAAGAGGAAATAAGGTGAACATTGTAGTTCCAATAAAGGGCAACAAGAAGGAACTTGTCAGGATGGTAAAGAGAAATGCTCTTGACATGATTGAAAAATATGGAGACAAGTTTAAAAAGCGTGCCGAAACAAATAGGAAGGCTCTTGAAGATATAAAAGACCTACTTGACCTAGATGAAATTCCAAGAAGGATTGAAGCCTATGACATTTCAAACATTTCAGGAGTTGAATCAGTTGGTTCCATGGTTGTCTTTGAAGATGGTGATGCAAAAAAAAGTGACTATAGGAAGTTTAGAATTAAAAGTGTCCTTGGACCTGATGACTATTCAAGCTTAAAAGAAGTAATTGAAAGGAGATTTAAAAGAGGAGTAGAAGAGAAAAAATCTTCTAAGTCATCTTCTTTTTCAAATTTTCCAGATCTTATTATGATGGACGGTGGCAAGGGCCAGGTTAATGCTGCCAAGGAAATCCTAGATAAGTTAGGTTTAAATTTAGAAATTTGTGGACTTGTTAAGGACGATTTCCACAAGACTCGTGGGATTATTTACAATAATGAAGAATTTAAAATAAATATAAATTCTCGAGCTTACAAGATGATTTATAAAATTCAAGAAGAAGCCCACAGGTTTGCCATAAATTATCACAGAAACTTAAGGTCCAAGACTATGTTTAAGTCAGAGCTTGACAATATAAAATTGATTGGGCCAAAGAGAAAGGAAAATCTCTTAAAACATTTTAAATCAATTGATAAGATAAAAAATGCAAGCGTAGAAGAACTAATGGAAGTCGAATCCATGAATGAAGCCAGTGCAAATTCCATTTACCAGCACTTTAGGGGAGGAAAAAATGGGCGTTAAAATAAAATATATAGTAGATGAATTGAATTTTGAACTTGTTCACGCATCTACAGACTACAAGGATATTGAAATAGAAAGTAGCGATATCAATAGGCCAGGACTGCAACTTAATGGTTACTACTCAAAATTTGTTAAGGACAGGATCCAACTCATAGGAACTCAAGAGTGGCACTATATAAATTCTATGGAAGACAAGAAAAGGTATGAAACCCTAGAAAAGTTATTTAAGTATGACATTCCAGCAGTAATTGTTTCTAGAAATGCTGAAATTTTTCCTCAAGCCATTGAACTTGCAAAAAAATACAATGTAACGATTCTTAGGAGTCCTGATTCAACATCCAAAGTTTTTAGTAAGATAATTTCTCTAGTAGAAGATGAGCTTGCACCAACTATGAGGATGCATGGTGTTCTTTTAGATATTTCAGGTATAGGAGTTTTAATAACTGGCAGAAGTGGGATTGGAAAAAGTGAAACAGCCCTAGACCTTATCTCCAATGGTGCGAGGTTAATTTCTGATGACTCAGTTATTATAAAGAATTTAGATAAGAGGCTTATAGGAAAGTCGCCAGAAATAACAAAATATTTTATGGAAATAAGAGGCGTTGGCATAATAGATATTCAAAAAATGTTTGGCGTTGGCTTCGTAATGGAAGAAAAAGAAATCGAAGTTGTTGTTAACTTAGAAGATTGGGACGAATCAAAAGAATATGAAAGACTTGGACTAGACAACAATTATCAAAGCATTCTTGGGATTGATGTTGTAAGATTTGACATACCAGTTAAGCCTGGCAGGCACACTGCACTTATAATTGAAGTTGCAACAAAGAATTATAAGCAAAAAGAACTGGGTTATAATCCCGCAGAAGCATTAAATAATAGGTTAATGAATAATAGAAGGTAGGAGAAGATAAAAGTATTAGAGAGTAGTTTATTTATTATTATGAATAGTAGACCTATATATAAAAATAAAAATAGAATTCCGTAAAGTGGAATGCCTTTCACAGTTCGCTATTTTTAAATCTTTCTAAGACTTTTATTAATAATATTATTGAAATTTATTAAATTTAGTTCTATAATGTAACCAGTATGGTTAGTTAATATTTATATTATTAATAATTAGGAGGCAAATATGTCTAAAACATTTAAAACAATGGACGGTAATGAAGCAGCTGCTCACGTGGCTTATGCCTTTTCAGACGTTGCTTGTATTTACCCAATAACACCTTCTTCACCAATGGCTGAGCACATTGATGCTTGGGCTTCTCACGGAAGAAAGAACATCTTCGGTCAAGAAGTATTGGTTAAGGAGTTACAATCAGAAGGAGGAGCTGCTGGAGCTGTTCACGGTTCACTACAAGCTGGATCACTAACATCAACATATACAGCATCTCAAGGTTTATTACTTATGCTACCTAACATGTACAAGATAGCAGGGGAACTACTTCCAGGTGTATTCCACGTTGCTGCTAGAGCACTAGCATCACATGCACTTTCAATCTTTGGAGACCACCAAGATGTTATGGCAGCTAGAGCTGCAGGACTTGCTATGTTGGCATCAGGTTCAGTTCAAGAATCTATGGACTTAGCTGGTGTTGCTCACTTAGCATCAATTAAGGGAAGAGTACCATTTATCCACTTCTTTGATGGATTCAGAACATCCCACGAAGTTCAAAAAATTGAAGTACTTAACTACGAAGACCTTGAAAAACTAGTAGATAAAGAAGCAGTAAAAGCTTTCAAACAAAGAGCTCTTAACCCTAATGGACCAGAAATTAGAGGTACTGCACAAAACGCTGATATCTACTTCCAAGAAATTGAAGCATCAAACCACTACTACACTGATATCATTGATATTACTGAAGGTTACATGAAGGACATTTCTAAATTAACTGGTAGAGAATACAACCTATTCAACTACTACGGTGCAAAAGATGCTACTGACATTATCGTGGCAATGGGTTCAGTAACTGAAACAATCGAAGAAGTTGTTGACTACTTAAACGCAAAGGGACAAAAGACAGGACTTGTTAAAGTTCACCTTTACAGACCTTTCTCAATTAAACACTTAATGGCAGCAATTCCAGAAACTGTAGAAAGAATTGCAGTTCTTGATAGAACTAAGGAAAAGGGAGCAGTAGGACAACCACTTTACCTTGACGTTAGAGATGCATTCTACGAATCAGATAAGAGACCTCTTATCGTTGGTGGTATCTATGGTCTAGGTTCAAAAGACACTAACCCAACAGATATTCTTGCAGTTTATGAAAACCTTAAAGCTGACCAACCTAAGAATGACTTCACAATTGGTATCGTTGACGATGTAACTCACAAATCACTTGAAATTAAAGAACACATCACAACTGAACCTGAAGGAACTATTAGATGTAAGTTCTGGGGATTCGGATCTGACGGTACTGTAGGTGCAAACAAATCTGCAATCAAGATTATCGGTGACAACACTGACATGTATGCACAAGGTTACTTTGACTATGACTCTAAAAAATCTGGTGGGGTTACAATGTCTCACTTAAGATTTGGTGAAAACAAGATTACATCAACTTACCTATTAACAGAAACTGACTTTATTTCTTGTTCAAAACAATCTTATGTTTACTCTTATGACCTATTAAGAGGACTTAAGAAGGGTGGAAAGTTCCTTCTAAACACTATTTGGAATGATGAACAACTTGACGAACACCTACCAGGATATATGAAGAAATATATTGCTGATAATGAAATTGAATTCTACACAATTAACGCAACTAAAATAGCTGCAGAAGTTGGACTTGGTGGAAGAACAAACATGGTAATGCAAGCTGCATTCTTTAACCTTTCTCAAGTACTTCCAATAGATAAGGCTGTTAAACTTCTTAAAGAAGCTATCGTAAAAGATTACGGCGCTAAGGGTGACGACATTGTAAACATGAACTACGCTGCAGTAGATCAAGGTATCGATGCTCTACACAAAGTAGAAGTTAAAGAATCTTGGAAAGATGCTGATACAACTAAGGACTTCAAAATCGATGGAGCACCAGAATTTATCAACAACATTCTTATTCCAATGAACAGACAAGAAGGTAACGATCTTCCTGTATCAACTTTCACAGACATGGTTGACGGTACATTCCCATCAGGCACAAGCCGTTACGAAAAGAGAGGTATTGCAGTTAATGTTCCTCACTGGAAGAACGAAAACTGTATCCAATGTAACCAATGTTCATTAGTTTGTCCTCACGCAGTAATTAGACCTTTCCTTGCTGACGAAGAAGAAAAGGCTAACGCACCAGAAGGCTTTGAAACAATTAAGGCTAGAGGTAAGGGACTTGAAGATTACGAATACAGAATGCAAATTTCTCCACTAGACTGTACAGGTTGTGGTAACTGTGCTCAAGTTTGTCCAGCAAAAGAAAAAGCACTTGTTATGACACCATTCGAAGAGGAAATTGACGTTCAAGCAGCTAACTGGGAATATGCATCTAACAATATTAAATCTAAAGAAGAACACATTGAGCCAAACAACTTCAAGAACACTCAATTCCAAACTCCATATCTTGAATTCTCAGGAGCATGTGCAGGTTGTGGAGAAACTCCATATGTAAAACTTGTTACACAATTATTTGGAGATAGAATGAGTATTGCTAACGCAACAGGTTGTTCATCAATCTGGGGTGGATCAGCACCATCAATGCCATATTGTACAGATGAATGTGGAAATGGACCATCATGGGCTAACTCCCTATTCGAAGATAACGCTGAGTACGGATATGGTATGGCTGTTTCTCAAACTCAAACAAGAAATAGAATTAAAAATCTTATGGAAGAATTTGTTGAACTTAATGTTGACTCAGAAGCTAATGAAGCATTCAATGCTTGGATCGAAGGAATGGATGACTACAAGACTTCTAAGGCAGCAAGTGCAAATGTACTAAAAGTTCTTGATAAAAAATTCGGCAACGACAAGGCTGATGAAATAATTGAAGATCTTAAGGGTCTTGAAAAATTCTTAATTAAGAAGAGTCAATGGATCATCGGTGGAGACGGATGGGCTTACGACATCGGATACGGTGGAGTTGACCACGTTCTTGCATCTGGTGAAGACATTAACATCCTTGTTCTAGATACTGAAGTTTATTCAAACACTGGTGGTCAAGCTTCTAAGGCAACTCCAACAGCAGCAATTGCACAATTCGCAGCAGCTGGTAAGTTAACTAAGAAGAAAGACCTTGGCTTAATGGCAACAACTTACGGTTATGTATATGTAGCTCAAATTGCTCTTGGCGCTGACAAAAATCAAGCTTACAAGGCAATTAAGGAAGCAGAAGCTTACAATGGTCCATCACTAATCATTGCTTACGCTCCATGTATTAACCACGGTATTAGAGTAGGTATGGGCTTCTCAATTGAAGAAGAAAAGAAAGCTGTTGAAACAGGTTACTGGCACCTATACAGATTCAACCCTGAACTTAAAGAAGAAGGAAAGAATCCATTCATCTTAGACTCTAAAGAACCTACTAAACCATTCAGAGACTTCTTAGACGGAGAAGTAAGATATACATCTCTTAAGAAGTTATTCCCTGAAAGAGCAGAAAAACTTTACGAAGTTGCTGAAGAAAATGCTAAGGATAGATACGCAAGTTACCTAGCACTTTCAGAAGACGAAGAATAATTTTTGCCAAATAATATAATTTCTAAATAAATAAATAAATTTAACTCGCTTGAGGAAACTTGAGCGAGTTTTTTTATTGAAATTTTAAATGTATATATCTTATAAGATTTAAGTTAAATAAGAAATTGATATAAACTTATTAAATTTCCCTAAATTGTAATCAGTCTTTAAGTTAAAAATATTTATAAAGTCACAATTATTTATGAAGTAATAATTATTTATGAAG
>NZ_KV820434.1:0-24013 GCF_001815405.1 Peptoniphilus sp. HMSC075B08
TTTACGTGTGGTTTATTTCTTTCAAATTTTGCCTTTCCCATTATTAATCCTCCTATTTATTAGTTATTTTTTTTATCTCCAACTACTTCTTCAGCTATTGATGCAGGTACTTCTTCGTAGTGATCAAATTGCATTGAGTAGTTTGCTCTTCCTTGTGTATTTGAACGAAGGCTTGTTGCGTAACCAAACATTTCTGCTAGTGGTACATAAGCTGTAACGATTTGTGCTCCAGCTACAAGTTCCATACCTTCCATTCTTCCACGTCTTGAATTAATATCACCAATTACATCTCCCATGTATTCTTCTGGAGTTGTAACTTCAACCTTCATCATAGGTTCAAGAAGTACTGGATCAGCCTTAGCAAGAGCATCTCTTACTGCCATAGATCCGGCAATCTTAAATGCCATTTCAGAAGAGTCGACTTCGTGGTAAGAACCATCGTAAAGTGTTACTTTAACATCAAGAACTTCGTATCCACCAACAATACCTGATTGAAGTGCTTCTTCAATACCTTGTTGAGTTGGTCCAATAAATTCCTTAGGAATTGCACCACCAACGATGGCATTTTCGAATACAAAACCTTCGCCTGGTTCTAATGGTTCGATTCTAATCTTAGCGTGACCATATTGTCCACGACCACCTGATTGACGAGCGTATTTAGCTTCGCCTTCAGCAGCTTTTCTAATACCTTCTCTATAAGATACTTGTGGGTTACCAATATTAGCTTCCACCTTAAATTCTCTTAGTAGTCTATCAACGATGATATCAAGGTGAAGTTCACCCATACCAGAGATAATAGTTTGACCAGTTTCTTCATCTGTGTGAGTTTTGAAAGTTGGGTCTTCTTCTGCAAGTTTTGCAAGAGCAAGAGCCATCTTATCTTGAGATGCCTTAGTCTTTGGTTCAATTGCTACAGAGATAACTGGATCTGGGAATTCCATGTTTTCAAGAATAACGTGTGATTTTTCATCACAAAGAGTATCACCAGTACCTGTGTCTTTTAGACCAACAGCTGCTGCGATTTCTCCTGCATGGATTTCTTCGATTTCTTCTCTCTTGTTAGCGTGCATTTGAAGAATTCTTCCGATTCTTTCTCTCTTGCCTTTTGCTGTGTTCATAACATAAGAACCTGCCTTAAGAACCCCAGAGTAAACTCTAAAGTAAGCAAGCTTACCAACATATGGGTCAGTTACGATCTTAAATGCAAGAGCTGAGAATGGTTCATCATCAGATGCATGTCTTTGAACTTCGTTTCCATCTTCATCAACACCTGTAATTGCAGGTACATCAATAGGAGATGGTAGGTAGTCAATAATTGCATCTAGAAGAAGTTGTACACCCTTGTTCTTGTAAGAAGAACCACAAGATACTGGAGTAATCTTAACAGCAAGAGTACCCTTTCTTATAGCTTTCTTAAGAAGTTCATTGTCGATTTCTTCACCTTCAAGGTAGGCCATCATTAAATCTTCATCAAATTCAGATGCAACTTCGATTAAGTTTTCTCTATATTTATTTGCAACTTCCATGTACTCTTCAGGAACATCTGTAATTTCGATTTCCTTACCAAGTTCATCCTTGTAAATTTCTGCTTTCATTTCAACAAGGTCAATCATTCCTATGAAAGTATCTTCTGCTCCCATTGGAACTTGAATTGGAACAGGATTACCCTTTAGTTTCTTGTCGATAGTATCAACAGATCTAAAGAAGTCTGCACCTGTAACGTCCATCTTGTTGATGTGTGCAATTCTTGGAACGTGATATTTATCTGCTTGTCTCCAAACAGTTTCAGATTGAGGTTCTACACCACTTTTTGCGTCAAAAAGTGCAACAGCACCGTCAAGTACTCTTAGAGATCTTTCAACTTCTACTGTAAAGTCAACGTGTCCCGGAGTATCGATGATATTAAGTCTGTAGCCTTTCCAGTGAGCTGTAGTAGCTGCAGAAGTAATTGTAATACCTCTTTCTTGTTCTTGTTCCATCCAGTCCATTTGTGCTCCACCGTCGTGAGTTTCACCGATTTTGTGAATCTTACCAGCGTAGAAAAGAATACGTTCTGTAGTAGTAGTCTTTCCAGCATCAATATGGGCCATAATACCTATATTTCTATATTTTTCTAATGGTATTTCGCGAGCCATAAATTCCTCCCCTTATTACCATCTATAGTGAGCAAATGCCTTGTTAGCTTCTGCTGTTCTATGCATTTCATCTTTTCTCTTAACACTTCCGCCTAAACCGTTAGATGCGTCTAGTATTTCTTTTGCAAGTCTTTCGTGCATTGTCTTTTCGCCTCTTGCTCTTGCATATTTAACTATCCATCTAAGGCCTAGAGTTTGGCGTCTTTCCGGTCTAACTTCCATTGGTACTTGGTAAGTAGCACCGCCTATTCTTCTTCCCTTTACTTCAAGTACAGGCATTACATTGTTAAGTGCCTTGTAGAATACTTCAAGTGCGTCCTCTCCAGTTTGTTCTGCAACAGTTTCAAGTGCTCCGTAAACAATTCTTTGAGCAGTACCTTTTTTACCGTCAAGCATAACATTGTTTATAAGCTTAGTGATAACCACGTCTGCGTATACTGGATCAGCCATAACTTCACGTTTTTGGATATGTCCTTTTCTTGGCATAACTTCCCTCCTTAACTATTTTTCAGTCGATTCATTGGTACTCAGGTTGAGCCCGTAAGCCAAAAATCTATAAAATCTCATGTGAAAATTCTATCAATTTTTAGGTTTCTTAGTACCATACTTAGATCTAGATTGCTTTCTGTCTGTAACTCCAGCTGTATCAAGAGTACCTCTTACAATATGGTATCTAACACCTGGTAAATCCTTAACTCTTCCACCACGGATTAAAACAACACTGTGTTCTTGTAGGTTGTGTCCGATTCCTGGAATGTAAGCCATAACTTCATATCCGTTAGTTAAACGAACTCTGGCAACTTTTCTAAGAGCTGAATTCGGTTTCTTAGGTGTTACTGTTCTTACTGCAACACAAACTCCTCTTTTTTGTGGAGAATTAACTTCAGTTTCAACTTTTTTAAGTGTGTCATAGTTTACATCAAGAGCTGGTGATTTAGATTTACTGTGAATTTTCTTTCTACCATTTCTTACTAATTGGTTAATTGTAGGCATTAATTGCACCTCCTGTTTTATTAATAGTATTGGACATTTCAAAGACTACCTCATTTAGGTAGTCTATCCGTCTCAAATACTCATCAATTTTATCATTAGATAATCATTAAGTCAATAAAAATTATGAGAAATTGGCGAAATTTCCATATTTTTTGAGAATTAATGATTTTATTTTAAATTTACAAAAATTTGTCCATGTAAAAAACAAACCTGTCTGCTTTTACAAGATTATAAATTATAAAGAAAGCTTGGGATAGGATAAAAATTCCATCTATAATGGTAAAAACTTTTCTATAAATGTCCTCCTTTATAAAAATTGTCCTAAGATTCTTTATTAAAAAATATATATTAACCACAAAAAATCCCATTAACAAATAAATCATGGTACTAACATAGGCTCCCCTGTCAAAGTTCTCTATTACAGTCCCATCTTTTAAAGTTAGAAAAAATACAAACTGATAAATTGTAAAAATTGTGCAAAGCGATATAGTAATAACTTTTAAATACTTTTCCTTTTCATGAGTTTCAAAGTCAGACTTAAATAATTTAAGAAAAATATTTATAAAGACATAGGCTCCTATACAGTATAGAATCAACTTGTTTCTTGAATAAATGGAATTAATCCAAAAAAGAAGCAGTGTTGTGCTGGCATTATAGTAATCTAGAAGTTTTTCTCCCCTGCTAATTTTTTTATTAAAAAATTTTTTATTTGATAATTTTTCAAGAATTATAAAAAATATTAAGGCTAGAAAAGTTCCAATAAGAGCATTCCTCATTCCTTCTGTCATTTCCTTCTCTCCTTCACCCTCCAGAGTTTTACATCCTATCGAGATAAAAATCGAACCTATTAATGTTTATGTAATTATAAATAGTAAAGGCTACAAAAATAATGATAAATAAAATTTGTAAAGTTATAAAAATCTTCCTATAAGAGTCCTTTTCCACAAAAATTTTAAAAAGTGACTTTTTTGATAAATAGTAGCTGAGCCACAAGATAACTAATATAAAGCATGGCAAAACAATTGAAAACTCATTTTTTGCAAAGGAAACAATCCTGTGACCATCTTTGAGGGTTATAAAAAATATTACTTGATAAATTATAAGGAGACTTTGAGCAATAATTGTTGTTATTTTATAAAGCCTTGGGTCATCCTTGTACTTGTTTTTCATAATATCTTCTGTCAAAGTTTTATATACAAAATATGCCACAAGACCAAACACTACTAGATAAAAATATAGTTTGTTTTGGAAAAAAATCATTGAAAACCACATTTCAATAACTGTAAAAGCATAAATATAGGTCTTCATTACATCTCTACTATCAGTTTCTATTCCTCTTCTTTTCTTATACCAATCTTCAATTAGAATTGTTGAACAGAAAATAATCGTTCCTATAAAAAATATAATTAATGATCCCATAATTCCTCTCCTGATGTTTCTTGATAATCTTCTCTTTCTACATAAAAATCAAAGCGGTTTACATTTTTTATATTATAGGCACTTCCTAAACCTAATACCAAAATCAAAATAATTTCTGAAATAATAAAAGCTCTTCTCCAAATATCTTTTTCAAATAAAATTCTTTTTAAAACTCTCAAGTCTAAAATAATTCTAATGTAGCTAATAAAAAAAATTGAAATTATTAAAATTTTTCGAAAGTCACTTTTGTTGTATGAATAAATAGTAGCTCCATCTTCTAATTCTAAAAAACTAAGACTTGCTAATAATATAAAAGATATTGAAATAAATAAAACCCTCCACTTAGGCTCATTCTTATTTTTCAGTAACTTACTTCCCCTTTTGCTATCTGTGTAAAGTTTATAAATCGCCCAAAACACAAAATAAACAAATATGCTAACCATAATTGCAAACCCA
The DNA here is from genome assembly GCF_001815405.1 of Peptoniphilus sp. HMSC075B08. Classification (NCBI taxonomy): domain Bacteria; kingdom Bacillati; phylum Bacillota; class Tissierellia; order Tissierellales; family Peptoniphilaceae; genus Peptoniphilus; species Peptoniphilus sp. HMSC075B08. Next base: position 5,004 of record NZ_KV820434.1, read on the forward strand.
ATATTTTGATAAATTGTAAAGTAAAATTGTAAGATTAAAAAATTGCTCATTAGGAAGGAATATATTATATCATTCTTAGAATCTTTTTCTTCTTTCTTATCTTCTCTTATGTAATTAAAAGTGACTAAGGCTGATATAAAAACTGTTACTAAGAAATATATTGTTAAATCACTCATTAAATCACCTCTAAAATCTTTTATTTATAAAACTAATTTAAGAGTATTTTATAAATAAAATTTTACCCTTTTAATTTATTGTAACACTCATACCCATAAATTTTAAAGAAGTTAATAAATATCAAAAATCAATTCCCAAATTTTTTAAATTTTCTTCAAGAGAAAATATTTTTTTACCATCCTTTGTTACTTCTGACTCGGAATAAATTAAGGATTTAATTACAGATTCTTCTACTGATTCTGCACAAGCCCTAAAGGCATCATCTAGCAAATCTTCTTTTAGAACTTTGACTTCTTCAAAGCTATTCTCTCTTATCCTATTGGCAGTTGAAAAGGCAATGACAATATCTCCTGAACCGTGTCCCAAGTAAGAGCCCACATTTCCAAGACCAATTGTGGCCCTCTTTGCAAGTCTCTTTAACTGTCTCGAGCTAAGGGGCAAGTCTGTTGCCAGGACAATTATAATTGATCCCTTGTCCTTGTCTTCTCTTTTTTCCTTGGACTTCAAGTACATTTCACGTCCTAGGGGTCTTCCTTCTATCTTTAAATCTTTTATCCTGCCAAAGTTTGATAGGACAAGGCTGCCTAAGGTATAGTCTTCTCCATCTATTTCAATAATTCTTGATGAAGATCCAATGCCACTTTTGAGGTTAAAGGAAATCATACCTGTTCCTGCTCCCACTGACTCCTCTTCAAAGTCTTCTTTTATATTTTCAAGAGACTCTAAGACATTTTCTTCTTTTACATGAAGGCCCCTCATGTCATTTATAACTCCGTCGTTGCATTCAGTGACAATTATATTTGGAGCTCCTGACTTGTCGCCTAGCTTGGGGTACCTATCAATCATCCACTTCATTGATGAGTCAAGAACTCTTCCAAGACTCATGGTGTTAGTCATAAAGATTGGCGACTCAAGAGTCCCCAACTCTTCTAGTTGAACTAGACCAAGGCTTTTTCCGTAACCGTTAATTATGTAAGAGCTTGCCACAAGTTTTTCATTAAAAACATCTCCATCATGGGGCATGATGCATGTCACGCCAGTTTTTATTTTTCCATCTCTAATTGTTGAGTGACCAACCTTCACTCTTTTGACGTCAGATATTTTATTAAGCCTTCCCTTCCTAGAGTTTTTAAAAATTTCAAAAGTCATAAAGATCCTCCTTTTAAGAAAATTATATCAGAAAATTTTTATAATTTATTAAGATAAACCAAGGCATAAAAAAAGTCCCAGCCGAAGCTGAGACGAATTTTATTAATTGTTTCTTTCATAAGGAAGGCCATCTGCTGATGGTGCCCTTGATCCCTTTACAAAAACTATTAAAACTAAAAGAGTTATTGCATAAGGAATCATTGAAAGTAGGTTTGTATCGATTTTTATTCCCATGGATCCTAGGAAAACTGAAAGTCCTTGAGCAAATCCAAAGAGTAGGCAAGCGAGCATGGCTCCTTGTGGTTTCCATCCGCCAAAGATTACTGCAGCAAGGGCAATAAAGCCTTGACCAGAGATAAGAGTTTCTCTGTAGTTGGATACAACTGCAAGTGACATTGATGCTCCACCAAGTCCTGCCAAGAATCCAGATGCTAATACGCAAATGTATTTGATCTTGTAAGCGTCAACTCCAAGAGTTTCTGCTGCCTTAGGATATTCTCCAACGGCCCTAATTCTTAGGCCTAGCCTAGTCTTGTAGAGCACAAAATAAACTATAAAAACAAGGACAAAAGCAAGATAAACTGATGCGTATTGTGAGAATACAATGTCAAAGAATCTCATTATTCCCTTTCCACCACCAGATTTAAAAACTTTTCCAAATAAAACTGGAAGTTTGTTTTCATAATCAATGGACTTTGACATGGCTGCTCCATCAAAGAAAAGTCTGCAAAGGAAAAGTGCAAGTCCCGGTCCAATTAAGTTAATGGCGATACCACTTACAACGTGGTCTGCTGCAAAATTAATTGTAGCTATAGCGTGAAGAAGGGCAATTAACATTCCGCCAAGTCCTCCACACAAGAAGGCCAACCAAGGGTTACCTACATAATAGCCAACAATGGATCCAACAACTGCTCCTATGGCCATCATTCCTTCAAGTCCAATATTTACAACTCCGGCATTTTCAGATAAAACTCCACCAAGAGCTGTATAAATAAGGGGAGCTGAATATAAAAGTGTAATTGATAAAATACTTGCTAAGCTTAAAAGTGAACTATTCATTTGCTCCTCCTTTTTCTAAATTTTTTCCATCCTTCTTTGACCACTTAGTGAAGAAGAACTTAATCATATCCAAAAGTTTTGGCATTGCAATAAATAGGATCATAATACCAATAATAATATTTACAACTTCTGAATAAGTTCCTATTGTAGTAAGCTTTCCTCCTCCATAAGTTAAACCTGCATAGAGAAGAGCTGCTGGAATTGTGCCCAATGGATTGTTGCCAGCTATAAGGGCAACTGCCATTCCATCAAAGCCGTAGCCTTCTTGGGCCGCCATGATTCCAATATCACCAGAAACACCAAGAACAGTTATTGCACCAGCAAGTCCTGCCAAGATTCCTGCAATACCCATGGATTTTACAATAGATTTATTAATGTCAATTCCACCGTATTCTGCAGCCTTTTCATTGAAACCAACAGCGCGAAGTTCGTATCCAAGAGTAGTTTTCTTTAGGATGTACCAAACTACTATGGCTGCTAAAATAGCGATAATAATACCAAAATTTAGAGGTGGATTTAAAATATCCTTTAAAAACTTGTGTTGGGCGAGATAGGCCCTACCAGATTCACTCATCTTCCAAGCTCCAGCAATTTTTATGCTAGCAGTTTCTTTAATGGGATAGGAGTTATCTGATTCAATAGACCTTAAAATTGGAAAACTCAATAGATAGTTGCTTAGATAAAAGGCAATCCAGTTCATCATAATTGATGAAATAACCTCGTTAACTTCAAATTTTGCCTTTAATAGTCCAACTAAGGCTCCCCAAATGTAACCACAAAGAGCTCCCACTAAAAGAGCAACAAGTCCGTGGATTACTGGAGGAAGGTCTAGTAATAGTCCAACAACTAAAGCTCCAATGGATCCAACAATGTATTGCCCTTCGGCACCAATGTTAAATAGGCCTGTATTAAAGGCAAAGGCAACTGAAAGTCCTGTTAAAATTAATGGAACTGCCTTTACAATTGTCCAAGAAATATACTTAGGCTTGCCAAAGGCTCCCAAGAAAATTACCTTGTAGGCCTCAACAGGGTTTGTCCCACTTAGTAAAAGTATAATTGACCCAATTAAGATACCAAGTACAATGGCAAGAATTGTGTATAAAAACCTATTTCTCTTCATTTTTACCTCCTGCCATATAAAGTCCTAGTTCTCTCTCATTAGTTTCTTTTGCATCAAAAGTCTTTAGGATCTTTCCATTATAAATAACAGAAATCCTATCTGAAAGAGCCATGATTTCATCTAATTCAAAGGAAATAAGAAGAACTGCCTTCCCCTTGTCCCTTTGTTTTATCAAGAAGTTCCTAATATACTCAATGGCACCAACATCTAGCCCCCTTGTTGGTTGGGCTGCAATGAGAAGATCTGGGTCGCCAGATATTTCTCTTGCAATAATAACCTTTTGTTGGTTACCACCAGATAAGGCGCCTGCAAATTGGTTTATATTTCTCGGTCTAATGTCATAGTCCTCTGAAAGGTCCTCAGCATTCTTTTCTATCTTAGGGAAGTCCAAAATTCCCTTTTTAGAAAACTTGTCCTTGTAGTATTCCTTTAAGATAATATTTTCTGCCACAGAAAAATCTAGGACGAGACCACGTAACTGTCTATCTTCTGGAATAGAATTTAAACCTCTTTCAATAATATCCCTTGGATTATGGTTTAAAATCTCTTCTCCTTTGAAGATTACAGATCCAGCTTCAGCCTTTTTAAGGCCAGTTAAAGTTTCAATAAGTTCAGATTGACCATTTCCATCTACACCAGCAATACCATGGATTTCTCCAGCTTTAATATCTAGGTTTAAGTCATCTAACTTTTTGACATTCCTTATGTCTCTGGCAGTTAGGCCCTTGATATCTAGTATTGTGTCGCCAGCCTTACAATCAGCCTTATTAACATCTAGGTGAACAGCTCTTCCCACCATCATATCTGCAAGTTCAGATTCATTGACATCAGAGACATTTACTGTGTCAATCTTTTTCCCACGCCTAATGATAGTACACCTGTTGGCCATTTGCTTAATTTCCTTTAGCTTGTGGGTGATTATAATTATAGATTTTCCTTCTCTTGCAAGGTTTTTTATTATGTCAATTAATTCTGTGATTTCTTGAGGGGTTAAAACTGCTGTTGGCTCATCAAAAATTAATATGTCAGCACCCCTGTATAAAACCTTAAGTATTTCAACTTTTTGTTGAGTACCCACACTTATGTCTTGGATCTTGGCATCGGGATCAATTTTGAAACCGTACTTTTCAGAAAGGGCAATTACATCTTCCTTAGCCTTTTTTATATCCACCTTGATTCCATTCATAGGCTCCATGCCAAGAACAATATTCTCAACAACAGTGAAGGGTTCAATAAGCATAAAGTGTTGGTGAACCATTCCCAGCCCTGCCTTTATAGCATCGTTGGGATCCTTAAATTCTTTTTTTTCATTATTTATATAAATTTCACCTGATGTAGGAGAACTCATGCCATAGAGCATATTCATAAGAGTAGTCTTGCCAGCACCATTTTCTCCAAGCAGAGAATGGATTTCTCCCCTCCTAATATCAAGATTAATTCCGTCGTTTGCAGTGAAATCACCAAATTTTTTGGTGATATTCTCCATCCTTACGACTAAGTCTCTATTATTAGTTTCCAATACAAACGCTCCTTTGTTATGTTAAATAAATTATACCAAAGAATTGGCTATTTTTAAAATAAATTGCAATAAAAAAAGCCATCCCTAAGATGACTCCTAAGAGATGACTTTATAAGCTTATTTGTATTCGTTATAAGTTTCTTCGTTGTAAGGAACTTTGATTTCACCAGAAATAATTTTTTCAGAGATTTCATCAACTGATTTTAAAATTTCAGGTTTAACATTCTTGTCAGAAGTTGGCGCAATACCTACTGCTCCACCGTCTGAAAGACCAAACTCAATAGTTCTTCCACCTTCGAACTTACCTTCTTGCATATCTTTTACAACTTGGTAAACAGCAACATCGCCATTTTTCATTGCAGAAGTTAATACATTTTCAGGAGCCCTGTCGCTTTGGTCTCTATCAACACCAATTACCCACTTGTCGGCTTCTTTGGCAGCTTCGATAACGCCTTCGCCTGCTCCACCAGCTGCGTGGAATACTACGTCAGCACCGTTTTGGTACATTGTAGCAGTGATTGATTTACCCTTTTGTGCGTCAGAGAAGTCTCCAACATATTGGCTAAGAACTTCGATGTCAGTTCCCTTTTCCTTAGCTGCGTAATCAACACCAGCCTTGTAACCATATTCGAATCCCCAAATAATGTTACCTTCTTGGCCACCAACGAAACCAACCTTGTTGGTTTCTGATGTCATACCAGCAATATAACCAACTAGGAAAGAAGGTTCTTGTGCTCTAAACATAATTCCAAGTAGGTTTGAAGGAGCTTCAATTTTGTTACCATCTTTGTCAACTGTAACGTCAACGTCAACTATTGCATAGTTGATTTCAGGATACATTGTAGCAGCTTCAGCTACGTTACCACCCATTTTGAAACCAGCACCAACGATAAGATTCTTATCTTGGTCAGCAAAAGTTTCTAGGTTAGGAGTGTAGTCCTTAGTGTCCTTAGATTCAATGTAGTCAGCCTTGATTCCAAGTTCATCAATTGCCTTTTGAAGTCCTTCCCAAACACCTTGGTTAAAGGATTGGTCATTAACTCCACCTTCGTCAGTTACAAAACCAACGTTAATGTCTGATTTAGCTTCAGTTGTTTCTTTAGTAGCGTTTGCAGCATTTGCAGCATTTGCAGCATTTGCACCTGCTTCTTTTTTGTTGCCGCCACCACAAGCAACAAGTGTCATTGCAATCAATAACACTGAAAGTAGTGTAAATTTCTTCTTCATTTAAAAATCCTCCTATAGATATTTAATTAAATTATATATTAAATTTACTATTATTTCAATTTCAATAAAAAGTTTTCCCTATGTCATTACAATTTTTATCTAATTTATATTTTTTATCTAAGTGAGAAAAAAGTATGAACTTATATATTTTTGTGACCTTATAAATTTTTATAACTTTACAAAAAATTAATAGCTTGTAAATATTTAGGAGCTGATAAAAAATTATAAACTTTCAAAATTTATTTTTACCTTTTCAAAAGCTTACAAAATTCAATAAATTTTTTCAACAAAAAAAGCCCAATATAATATTGAGCTTTTAAAAATTTACTTATCCAATAAATACTCTTGGTATAACAAATAATACAAGTGAGAAAACAAAGTACATTAATAAAAATGCCACTGATTGTTTCATTTCCTTGTTGCCAAAAATAAAGTCGCCATCTGATGCCAAAAATCTTGCCGCTATTGAAGCAATTAGTCCCAAGATTGGATAGGCTATAAGGACACCAAGGTTACTTGTTCCCTTGTCAATGAACCTGTAAAAGGCAGGAATCATTAAGAATAGGGCTCCAAGATAGATTTGGAAATTTCCCCTATCAAACCAGATTAAAGCAATGACTCCTAGAGTTAGTACTAAAAAGATCACTGTAGAAGCTGTGTTAATTAGAGAAATTTTATTTATTAGTCCTTGGTTTATTAATTCTATCTTATTTACATAATAACCTGAGTTTGTGTAGGCTTCTTTTACACTGTTGCTAGACTTAATTGATTCTGTCCAGTTTTCTACCTTTGCATTTGTAACAAAAATTGAAGCATCTTCAACCTTTTGTCCACCTGAAAAGTAAAGTGGATTTGGATTGTAGTAAACTGTGAATTCATATTCTCCAACTTTTTCCTTTAGGGCAAGTTTAACTTCACTCACTGCCTTAAAGTCCTTGTTGTCTGTCTTGTTATAAAAGTCTTTTACCTTTAATTTTAATTTTTCTTCGAAAAGAGATTTGTTAATTTTGTCAAAGTCTCCCTTTAAGTTTACCTTTGACTTGCTAAAGCCAACTCCTTCGTCAAAGAAAATTTGTCTATTTGGTGTTCCCAAAATTCTTGCAGTTGAGTCTTCGCCTGTGTAATTAAATTTTATGTCGTATTTTATTAAGTTTTCATTAGCTTCTTTTTCTAAAGATCTAGAAACTTGTAAATTTTCTACTCCATCAGCATTATTGAAAAGAATTCCGTCGAATTCTCTATTTACTTCTGCATTTGGCCACATAAGAGACTTACTGAAAAAAGCAGTTAGAGAAGCTAACATAAGTACTAGTATGAAAATTGCAAAAACCACAAGCTTTTTTATTCTCTCGTTCATTTTAAACCTCCATTATGAAAACATTTCGCTTAACTTACATGATATCACAAGGAGGCCTTAAAATAAACAAATTTATTAGCATATTAAAGATTAGAAGCATTTATTTCTGTCCAGATTCTGTCGTAAACTTTAATAAAATCTCCTAGGTCTCTAAAGGATTCTAGTGATGGAAGTTTATCAAGATCTGGATAGGCAACCTTTGAATTTTTAATTTCATCTGGTAAAAGGTCCTTTACACCCTTAACTGGTGAAGTGTAACCTACGCAGTGTTCAACATTCTTTGCTTGAACTTCTTTTTCTAGCATATAATTTATAAATTTTTCTGCTCCCTCTACATTTTTTGCATTTTTTGGAATAACCATGGAGTCGTACCAAATGTTTGAACCTTCTTTTGGAACAACATAGTCAAGGTCTTCATTTTGTTGCATCATAAGAAGGGCGTCACCTGAATACATTACAGATAGGTTTGCATCTCCTTGGACAACAACATCACGTCCATCATCATCTAGGTAAGCATAAACTAGTGGTTTTTGTTCTATTAGAGACTTTTTAGCTTCTTGAAGTTCCTTTTCACTTGTTGAATTTAGTGAATAACCAAGTCTCTTTAGGGCAACTCCTAGAGTATCTCTTTGTGAGTTGTACATAATTATTTGGTCCTTATATTTTTCATTCCAAAGAATGTCCCATGAGTCAACCTTGTCTTTTACTTCTGCCTTGTTGTAGACAATGCCAACTGTTCCCCAGAAGTAAGGTACTGAGTATTTGTTTTCTGGATCAAAAGTAGGATTTTTTAATATATCTTCTACATTTGTGAAGTTTGGAATATTTTCAAAGTTAATTTCTCTTACAAGATCTTCTTTTATAAGTCTTTCAATCATATAGTCACTAGGAACAACTACATCATACTTGTCTTGTGATTGAGTCATCTTGATATAAAGGTCTTCATTTGATGCGTAAGTGTCGTAGTTAACCTTTATACCTGTTTCCTTTTGGAAGTCCTTTAGGATTTGAGGGTCAATATATTCTCCCCAGTTGTAAACATAAATTTCTTCCTTTGCTGTTTCTTCTTTGCCACATCCTGTTAGGGAAAATACCATTAGGATTGCAAGTGATAAAATTATTTTTTTCATGTGCTTCATTAGATTACCTCGATTTTTTTCATTTTTTCACTTCTCTTGTTGATTATAACAAGTAGAATTAGTAGTGCTACTAGCATTAATGTCGATACTGCATTTATTGATGGGTTAATCCCCTTCCTAGCCATAGAGTAAATTGTTATTGAAAGGTTTGAAACTCCCTGACCTGTGTTGAAGAAGGAAATTACAAAGTCGTCTATGGAAAGTGTAAAGGACATTAGGGCCCCAGTTAAGATCGCAGGTTTAATTTGTGGTATAACCACATTTAATATTGCATAAGTTGGAGTTGCGCCTAGGTCTAGGGCTGCCTCCACTGTATTCTTTTGCAACTGATTTAACTTGGGAAGAATAGAAAGAATAACATATGGAATACAAAAGACAATATGTGAAATTATCATTGTTGTGTATCCCATTCTTATGTTAAAAAGTCCAAAGAGTCCCATAAGAGCAACTGCTGTCACAATATCAGGGTTAATTACTGGCAGGTAATTTATATTTAGGATGGCATTCTTTTTAAAACCCCTAAGTTCATTTATGGCAATGGCAGAAATTGTTCCAACAATAGTTGAAATGACTGTTGCCACTACTGCTACTATAAGTGTAGTCCAAAGGGAAGATAAAATTGCTGGGTCAGAAAATAAATTTTTGTACCACTTTAGGGTAAAGCCTGCCCAAGATCCCCTTAGCTTGGAGTTGTTAAAACTAAAGACAACAAGAATTATAATTGGGGCATATAAGAATAAAAATATTAAAAATAAGTAAATTCTATCTATTATTTTTTTCATTATAAGCCACCTCCGATTTCATTAGTTTTAATTTTTCCATTAAATAATTTTGGAAGTAAAAGAATTAAAAGCATAATTACAATTAAGATTACTGAAATTGCAGAACCAAAGCCCCAGTCTCCTGTGAAGGTAAATTGCTTTTCAATTAGATTTCCTATTAGGTAGAAGTTGTTTCCTCCCAAGAGGTTTGGCACAACAAAGGTTGAAATTGCTGGTATAAAAACCATAGTTATTCCTGTGTAAATTCCTGGTAGAGAAAGTGGGAGAATAACTTTTATAAAAACTTCAAAGTCGTTGGCTCCCAGGTCCTTTGCTGCTTCAATTAATTTTTTGTCCATTTTTAATAATACTGTATAAATTGGCAGAACCATAAAAGGCAAGAAATTGTAAACCATACCTATCATTATGGCCTTGGAGTTGTACATAAGATCCCAGGGACCCCATCCAAAAAGTCCTATAAATTTATTTATCAATCCCTTGTTGCCAAGAAGTGTAAGCCAGGCATAAGTCCTTAATAAAAAGTTCATCCACATTGGGATAATAAAAACTAAAATCATGTTGTTTCTTACTTTTTCCCTCATTTGTGAAATTATATAGGCCACCGGGTAGCCAATAAGAAGACAAAAAATAGTAGAAACTCCTGCCAATACAAGAGATGTAATTAAAATTTTTACATAAAGTGGTTCAAAAAACCTTGAGAAATTGTCTAGGGTAAAGGCAAAGTCTGCTAGGTCTGTGTTGGCACTAAAAGCGTGGGCAAGTATTAAAAATAGTGGGAAAACAATAAATACTAGGCCCCAAAATAAATATATTAGTGAAAATTTTTTCATCTTAGCTCAACCTCATAACGTGGATAAGGTCTGGTTTGATTATTATGCCTGTTTTTTCTCCCACTTCTCTTTTTTCTGTCGATTGAACAAGCATGGAGTAACCATCAATATCTACAGTCATTTCATAGTGAACTCCCTTGAAGACAAGACTTGTTACAGTCCCTTCAATTTGGTAGTTCTCATCAACCAAAAGCACATCTTCAGGTCTTACTACAACTTCAACATCTTCGTTGGCTCTAAATCCCTTGTCAACGCAAGGAAAATCGTAATCTAAAAATCTTACCTTGAAGTCTTCAAGCATCCTTCCCTTAATAATATTGGATTCACCAATAAAATCTGCTACAAAGGCATTCTTTGGTTCGTTATAAATATTTATTGGGCTATCCATTTGTTGGATTTCACCATTATTTAGGACAACAACAGTATCACTCATAGAAAGGGCCTCTTCTTGGTCATGAGTAACGTAGATAAAAGTTATACCAACGCTTTTTTGAATTCTCTTAAGTTCAATCTGCATGGCTTGTCTAAGTTTTAAATCAAGAGCACCAAGAGGTTCGTCAAGCAAGAGTACATCTGGTTCATTGACAAGAGCTCTTGCAATGGCAATCCTCTGTTGTTGACCTCCTGATAAGGATTCAATTTCCCTGTTTTCAAAACCAGAAAGGTTAACAAGTTTTAAAACCTCACTTACCTTTTCCTTGATGACTTTCTTGTCCATTTTTTTTATTTTTAAACCAAAGGCAATGTTGTCAAAGACATTCATATGGGGAAAGAGGGCGTATTTTTGAAAAACTGTGTTAATCCTTCTTTCATAGGCTTCCTTATTTGTTATGTCTTCTCCATTAAAAAGAATTTGTCCCTCATCTGGCTCTTCAAAACCACCGATTAACCTCAAAATTGTAGTTTTACCACAGCCTGATGGTCCTAAAATCGTAAGGAACTCGTCTTTTTTTACCTTAAAATCAAAGTTTTCTAAAATTACATTGTCACCAAAGGACTTGCTAATATTTTTTAATTCAATTACATAATTTTCCATAATTCACCGCCTAAAAATTTGGTGGAGATGATATCCACAAAATCTCAGTTTCACACTTTCCTTCATTTTTTAAGTAATGGGACTTGTTGGCTTTAAAATAAAAGCACTCTCCCTTTTTCACCTTGTATTCTTCTTTTCCATAAAAAAGTTTCACTGAACCCCTTAGGACATAGCCAAACTCTTCGCCCTCATAGGGCTGGAGTTCTTTTGAAGTCCCTCCTGCTTTAAGCAAGACCCTCATGGGCTCCATTTGGTTTTTCTGTGCATTGGGCACAACCCAATCAAGGACATAACCAAGCTCTTCATTTTCACTTTCAAAGAAGTCCTCTTCCTTAAAGATTATTTTTTCATTTTCTTCCCTCTTAAAGAAAAGGCTAGGATCAGTCCCAAGGGCCTCCAAAATATCTAAAAGAGAGTCAACAGATGGCGATGTCAAATCTCTTTCAATTTGAGAAATAAAACCCTTAGTGAGTTCAGACCTGTCAGCCAGCTCTTCTTGGGTAAGGCCCTTTTCAATTCTCATTTCTTTTATTTTATTTCCAATCTTCATTGCATCACCTATAATATTAAACAAATTACTTAAATTATTAAACTCATTAGAGTATAAATCTTAAGATATTTAAAGTCAATAGAATCTACAATTTATTTTATTAAATTTTTTGTAAAATATAATTTACTAAATAACTTTCATTTTATAATTATTTTCTTCTTGCTTCCACTTTGTGTCTAATATATTTTATTTATTAAGGAGGGACTTATGAAAAATTTTTTGATTTTTATTTTCGGAATTCTAACAGGGTTTCTTTTAAAGGGATTTTACATCTATCTTATGAGTAAATAATATTAAATAAAAAACTGGACGAGAATAAATATTTCTCATCCAAGGTATTTCTATTACTTGATAAATTTTCATGACTTAATGAATTTTTATAGCGTAATAATTTTTTTATAGTTAAAGTTTTTTGCTTCTTAATAATATTTTATGACTCCATAATCTTTTATTACTTCATAATATTTTATTACTTCATAATATTTTATTACTTCATAATTTTTTACCACTTCATAATTTTTTACCACTTCATATTTTTTTACCACTTCATAATTTTTTACCACTTCATAATTTTTACCAAGTCAAGAACTTCATCTTACTTTCCTCTCCTCTATTTGTGTTATAATTTTTCTGAGGTGTAAGAATGGATACTATTAAGAAAAGATACAATGCTATAGATTTTTTGCGTGGCTTCACTATTATAAGCATGATAATTTATCATGGAATTTTTGATCTTGAAAATTTTTATGGATTTGATTTCAATCACAATTTTTATTACTTTCAGCAGTATATATGTATTTCCTTTATTTTGATTTCTGGTTACTCAACCCACTTTTCAAATAATTTTAAGAAGAAGTTTCTAATTTTATGTGGCCTTTCTCTCTTGATTACTCTTGGGTCCTACGTATTTTCTAAAGAAGATGCAATTTATTTTGGAATCATTCACTTCTTTGCTGGTGCTACTTTAGTTCACATGCTTATAAAAAAATACATAAAAAAAATAAATCCAAAGCTTGGACTTATTGTGAATACCATTTTATTTGTAAGTCTAAAGAGAATTTATTACGGAAGCATCTTTTTTGGAAAGATTATTCCACCAAAGGCACTTTATGATCTAAACCTATTTATCCTTGGTCTTCCTAGCGAAAACTTTTCATCAGGAGATTACTTTCCTCTAATACCTTGGATATTTTTATTTTACATGGGATACTTCCTCTTTGACTTCATAAAATTTACAAAAAAAGAAGCCTCTCACAATATTATCAATATCATGGGTAGGCATTCTCTTTTAATTTATTTCCTTCATCAAATTCTTTTGATTGGAATTTTTTCTCTAATCTTTGGCTTTTGATTAAATTCTTCCGCTGGCGCCACCGCCACCAGAGGAACCTCCGCCGCCGAAGCCTCCAAAGCCTCCGCCGCCAAAACCACCAGATGATCCACCGAAACCACCTGATCCTCCAAAGCCGCCTCCAAAGGATCCTGGTCCCCAGAAAATCACTGGTCTTTGTCTTCTTCTCCTGCTTCCTGGTCCTCTCCCACCAGGTCCTCCTCCATTTTTATTTCCAAAAATCAAGGAGATTATAGCAATAATTACAATTAATTTAAAAATTGCTAAAAAGGGATCTTCCTCTCTATAATAATCCTCATCAGAATAATCAATGACTTCTTGTGGCTCCCTTGCCACAATGTCAACTCCATATTCTCCCTCATATAATTTTATAATTTGGGCATATCCTTCAAGGACTGCCTTTTCAAAGGGCCTGTCATTTTCATTTTCAGCAACAACATTTCCCATTGCCCTAATAATTCTCGATGCATAGGCATCGGGAACAAATCCCTCTGAACCATAACCTGGTTCAATTTTTACCAGCCTATCATTATCATCGAGTAGGGCAAGGAGGATTAGGACTCCATTGTCCTTATCCTTGTCTCCAATTTTTATATCATTAAAAATCTTTGTGGCGTATTCTTCAAGGGAATAGCCTTCTAAGCTATTGACTATGACAACCCCTATCTCCCCACCTGTCTTCTTTTTAAGATCATAAGTGGTTTTGTTGAGATAGTCTATTGTCTCTTGACTAAGGGTATTTGTCTCATCATAAACATTATAGGACATTTGGTCCTTGTCAAAGGCGTAGACGTTAAAGACCAGGGTGAAGACAAATAAAATTGTAGCTAACAATTTTTTCATAGCTATCACCTAAAACTTAACTTCTGGTACTTGATTGTCCTTTTCTGAAACTTCAAAATAATCTCTTGGTCCAAAACCTAAAATTTTTGCAATAATATTTGTTGGGAACCTTCTAACCTTTTGATTGTAAAGCTTAACTGTATCGTTATATCTCATTCTTTCTGTAGCAATCCTATTTTCAGTTCCTTCAAGTTGTGCTTGTAGGTCTAGGAAGTTTTGGTTTGCCTTTAATTCTGGATAATTTTCCACAACAACATTAAGTCTTCCAATAGCTTCTGTCAAATTATCGTTGGCTTCAGCAAGTTCCTTAGGTGTAGATGCTTCAGAAACTCCTGCACGAGCCTTAGTAATTTCTGTAAAAGTTTCCTTTTCGTGACCAGCATATCCCTTAACAGTTTCTACTATATTTGGAATTAAGTCAGCACGTCTTTTTACTTGATTTTGGACTTGTGCCCAAGCACCATTTACATCTTCATCTAGCTTAACTAGATTGTTCCATTGGCCACCGAAGAAAATTGCAATTACAACAACTATGGCTATAATGGCAACTATTCCTACAGCGCCCTTATTTTTATTCTTCATCGCTTCCTCCTATTTTTTCAATTTTCATTTTTCCTATGGCTTCTTCAACAAGCTTATCACAGTCAAGTGGCTCTTCAGACTTTTCTATTCCCTCAATGCTTGGAGTCAAAAGTGGATGTTTTGGCAAGAATACTGTACAACAATCTTCATAAGGAAGGATTGATGTTTCATAAGTATCAATATCCTTGGCAATATCAATTATATTTACCTTGTCCATGCCAATAAGAGGTCTAAAGACAATCTTGTCTGTTATAGCATCAGTTACCTTGAGTCCGTCAATAGTTTGCGATGCAACTTGTCCCAAGTTTTCACCTGTTATAATGCAATCATAACCATTGTCTCTTGCAATCTTATCTGCAACCCTCATCATAAACCTTCTAGATATAATAGTCATTTCGTCTTCAGGACAATTAATATTTATTTCCTTTTGAATGTCCAAGATGTTTACTGAATAGAAAGTCAAGTCACCTGAGAAGTTTGAAATGTCTTCTGCAAGTTTTTTTACCTTTTCCTCTGCTCTTTCAGATGTGAAAGGATAAGAATGGAAGTGGAGGCAGTCCACAAGAACTCCTCTTTTTGCCATTAAAAATCCTGCAACTGGAGAGTCTATTCCTCCTGATAGGAGAAGAAGTCCCCTGCCATTTGTTCCTGTTGGAAGTCCACCATGGGCCTTAATCTTATCTACATAGATATAGGTATCCTTTTTCAAATCGCAGTAAACATAAAAGTCTGGATTGTGGACGTCAACCTTGATGTCGAAGTTCTTTAAGACCATACCACCAATTTTTGCAGAAATTTCCATGGAATTAAGTGGAAACTTCTTGTCTCCCCTATTTGTCTTAACCTTAAAAGTCTTGTATTCTGGATGGTCTTTTAAATTTTCGTCTACAATCTTTACAACTGCTTCTTCAATTGTCTCCCAATCTCTTTCCACTTGGTAAGTTGGGGCAATGTAGACAATACCAAAGACGTGTTTTAACCTGTTTATTAATTTTTCTTCATTGTCACTTGTGACTTCCACATAAATTTTTCCCATGTTGTGGTAAATCTTTCCATGGTCAATATTTCTTAGGTTTCTTTTTACAGATTTTATTAATTTTTCTATAAACCTATGTCTATTTTTCCCCTTGAGGATTACTTCCCCAAGAGAAAGTGCCATAACTTTTTTCATTCAATCACCTATCTCATTATTTTTCTTATTTCATCAACGTATTTTACTAATTTTTCTACAAAAATATCTATGTCTTCTTTTGTAGTGTCCTTGGAAGTACAAATTCTTATAGTTCCCTCAGCATACTTATCTGAAAGACCAATTTGTTCTAGAGTTGTGGACTTATGAGTTCCATTAGAAGTGCAGGCAGAGGCAGTTGAAATATAAATTTCATCACCTTCTAGATAGTGAAGAAGTACTTCTGCCCTAATATCCAAGATGGAAAGAGATACAATAAAGTCAGTGGAATTTTCTGGAGTGCTTATCTTATAATCTTTAAGATTTTCTTCTAACTTTTTAAGTAAGTACTCTTTAATCTCTTTTGCATGAGCAAGTCTCTTATCTAGGTCCCTCTTTGTAAGTTCACAAGCCTTTCCAAATCCAAGGATACCTGGCACATTTTCTGTTCCAGACCTAAGCCCCTTTTCTTGGCCTCCACCAATTACAAGACTATTTATATTTACATCCTTCCTCTTATAGAGGGCTCCCATCCCCTTGGGACCATAAATCTTGTGAGATGAAAAAGAAAAAGTATGGCAGCCAAGGTCCTTAACATCAACAGGGATTTTTCCAACAGCTTGAACTCCATCAACATGACAAAAGACATCTTTATTTATAGACTTGGCTATTTCAAAAATTTCCTTGACCTTGTTAACAGTTCCAAGTTCATTGTGAACATAGATAAGAGAAACTAGTATTGTGTCTTCATCCATGACTTCTTTAAATTTTTCTAAGTCAACAGCACCAGATTCATCTACATCAAGATAGACTACATCATAGCCCTTTTCCCTATAGTGTTTAAATTGGTCGTCAATAGATGCATGCTCAATGGCAGAGGTAATTATCTTCTTACCCCTTCTCTTGTTTTTTTCTATGGCTCCGTGAACTGCAATGTTGTTGCTTTCAGTTCCTCCAGATGTGAAATAAATTTCATCAGCCTGAGCCCCGATAAGGCTTGCTGCATTTTTTCTAGCTACTTCTATTTCCTTTTCAACCCTGTGCCCAAAGCTGTGAAGTGACGATGGATTTGCAAAATCATCAGTTAATGCCTTCATCATTACTTCAACAACTTCCTTGTCTGGTTTTGTTGTTGCACAATTATCTAAATATATCATATAACTTCCTTCTATCTAATTATAAGTTTCTACTAATTTTATATTATAACACGACTTCATAGGTGATTTCTAACCTCTGGGCCATTTATCCGAAATTTTATAATAATAAAATTTTTTTAATGTTATACTTAAATTGGTGATAATGTGAAAGTTATAGAAAGAAAAATTTCTCCACCAAAGAGAAATTATATAAAAATAGAAACATCAGGACTCTCGAGAAACATGGACTCAATTATATCTATTGGTCTCGCTCTAAAGTCCTCTGAAAAGATAAAATTTTATTATGTGGAAAGTTTTAAGGACGAGAGAACACTCTTGGGAGAAGTCCTTCCTATTATTGAAGACAAAGAATTTATAACTTATTCTGGCAAGTCCTTTGACCTTAAATTTTTAAAAGCAAAGTGTAAAATGTACTTCTCAAAAGATATTGACTTTAAATTTATAGATCTTCAAGAAGTGACAAGGACCTACAACTTTGTATTCAAACTCTCATATCATTCTAATAAGGTCTTGTTGGAAAACTTTGTAGATTCTTTTGATTCATCAAGTGAGTGGACCTACCAGGGAATAAAAATAAAATCTCTTTTTAAGAAATTTATAGAAGGTGATGAAGCTTCTATGGATAGGATCTTAGACTACTCCTTTGAAAGCCTTAAGAACTTAATATTATTAGACGATAGTATTAGAAATAGCTTAAAATCAAAGTTGAGTTTTAAAATTTTAAATGATGAATTTATTTTAGAAAGCTTTGAACTCTTAGGAAATACCATAGAGTTAAGAGGAAAGACAAATTATTCAGAAGAATACTTTGCATCGAGAGGAATTTATTCACTAGAAGTTTTTAATTCAATAGAAAATAAAGAAGACTATTTAGAACTTACAGGATATCCGAAAAGTTTCATTTTAAAAATCAATACTGAAGATGGCTTATATGATGAAGACAATAAATGTTTCTTCATTCTTAAGAAAGACCTTAATCTAAAATTAGAAAACAAAAGTAATATAAAAAGTCCAGCTAAAATTTTAATTTTATATTACAAGGACCATATATTTGAAAATCAAAAAGACTTGTGTGAGAAAATATTGAATTTAGAATTAAATAAAAAAGTCTAAGAGTAGATAATGATTCATGATTTTTTATAAAGTAATTATTAGTCATTTAAGTATAATTTTTTAAGTTTATAATTAAGTAAATTAAATATCTAAAAGATTTATAATTAACTGTAACAAAAAGGCTTGGAATAATCCAAGCCTTTTACACTTTATATTAATTTTTTTACTTTCTAGCTAATTTCTAACTTATAAAAAAATCAAAATCCACTAATCTTAAATGAAACTATCTATTATAATTATTTTGAAATTAATAATTTTACTTCATCTAAAAGATTTTTTTTACTTTTACAATTTTTAAATAATTAAAAATCCAATGAAAAAAGACTACTTAATCAATAAGTAGTCTTCCTGGTGCAGAAAGAGGGACTTGAACCCTCACGCGATTTCTCGCACATGCCCCTCAAACATGCCTGTCTGCCGATTCCAGCACTCCTGCATGAGCAAAAAAAAGCTTGTAATAAAAATTACAAGTTTTTGTGGCGTATCCTAGAGGATTCGAACCCCCGACCTTCTGGTCCGTAGCCAGACGCTCTATCCAGCTGAGCTAAGGATACATAAAAAAATGGAGCGGATGACGAGATTCGAACTCGCGACCCTCGCCTTGGCAAGGCGATGCTCTACCACTGAGCCACATCCGCATAAATAATTTTTTATAAAATTTTTGGTGGAGGAGAGTGGATTTGAACCACTGAAAGTTAAACTAACGGATTTACAGTCCGTCCCCTTTGGCCAACTCGGGAACTCCTCCATGTAAGTCCCTAATAATAAGATTTTTTGGAGCTGGTGGGAGGACTTGAACCCCTAACCTACTGATTACAAGTCAGTTGCTCTACCAATTGAGCTACACCAGC
>NZ_KV820435.1:0-23565 GCF_001815405.1 Peptoniphilus sp. HMSC075B08
CAACTGTTATATAATACTCTTTTATTTTTATCTTGTCAATAATTATTTTAAACTTTTAATAAAGTTTTCTAACTCTTCATTTGGGCTAAGCTTATTAGCCTTCTCTAGATATTCTAATCCCTTTTCTTTTTCATTCATGTTTAAATAAATTATACCAATGTTGTATGTCAATGGATAAGAATCTTCTAATTCTTCTAGACCCAAATTTAATATATCAATGGCTTTTGTAAATTCTTGTCTTCCTGCATATATTGTTGCAAGGATATTTATATTCTCTTCTGTAGTTTTCTTTTCAACAGAAAGTTTTGCATATTCTTCTGACTTATCAAAGTCTCCCATATTGTAATATGAAATTGCATAAGTATAATAGAAGGATTCATCCATATTAAAGTCTTCGCTTATACTATGTAACAGATTAATGGCCTTGTCGTATTCTCCATATGATAAATAGGTCTTAGCTGAATCGAAGTTTACCTTATCTCTTATTACTTCTATTTCTTTCCTAACTTGATCTTTTAGTTCTTCATCTTTAGATAGGTTTATAAACTTTTCAAAGTACATGTTAGCCTTTATAAACTTGCCTAGTGCCAGGTTGATGTAGGCCAGCCTATAATAGGCCAAGGCATATCCTTCATCTAGGTTTAGGACTTGATTGTATTTTTTAATTATTATATTTAATAATTTTTCACTCTTTTCATATTCTTCTTCATGAATTTTATTGTAAAGAGCCTCTAGGATATTTGCTTCCTTAAAAATTATATCTGGGTCTTCTCCCCCTACTTCTTCGTATCCCTTTAAAAATATATATGATTCGAGAGGATCTTCTTCTTGATTTAGAAAGGCCTTGTGCATGGCATAGTTCTTTAAATCTATATCTAATTTTTTTAAGATTTCTTTATATTTCTCGGAATATTTAAAGTCACTGTCAATTCCAAGTAAATAAATCATGGCCTCTACAATTTTTTCTAGGTTTATCTCTTCTTCTAATTCCTTTTCTTTGATTCCTTCTATAAGATAGTCCAACTTTATGGGCATGGAAAGACCCACTTGTAGGTTCACTTCTCCCAGATGGTAGTCTTCTTTTAAATCTATAAAAGCTAGATTTTTTAATTTTTTATTTATATCTTCTTTAAAAAGATTTTCCATTAAATCTCCCCTACTTATAATTTTATTTATGCTTCAATAATATTTAAAATACTAACAGATTAAAATTAGATTTTCAATTTTATCTCATCATGACTATCATGGAGTTTAAGCCGTAGGCTTTTCCTTCTCTCCTTGCAGAGTGCAAGTCTAGATTCTTGTAAGTTGACTCTTTACAAATATCTATGTTACATTCATTTATTCCTGACTCTAGTAATATTTCTTTATTAACTTCTGTCATAGAAAGGTGCCAAGTACCCTTAATTTTCTCGAAGAAATTGTCTCTATTTTTGAAATCCTTAAATTCTTCATAGACTTCTTCTCCAACTTCATAGTTTTCTATATCAATACTAGGGCCAATGTAGGCAATAATATCTTTTAGGTCTGACCCAAAGTCACTTTTCATTTTATCTAGGGCCTTGGCTGGGATTTTCTTTTTTGCTCCCCTCCAACCTGAATGTACTATAGAAAGAATTTCCTTCTTTTTGTCATAAAGAACTATTGGTGTGCAGTCGGCAAACTTTAGCAAGAGGGCAAGATTTTTCTTATCTGTCACAAGGCCATCTGTGTTGGGAAAGTTTCTTCCGTAGACAAAGTCCTTTCCATTTCCCCCATCACAATAGGCAATTTTATCAGTGTGGGTTTGGATGCAAGAATAAATCTCATCAGGTTCGATTTCCATCCTCTCTAGCATATCCTCTACATAATCTCTTACCTTGTCACCTTCCTTGGCATAAGAAAGAGAGTATTCCATTCCACTTATTAGGTTTATGATTCCATTTTCTTCTAAAAACTTTGATTTCATTTTATTTTCTCATTTTTCAAAATTAATTTCCAATAGAATTGGTGTGTGGTCTTGTCTTTCTCCTGAGTCAACCATATTTGATTCAGTGACATTGTCTTTTATCCTGTCACTAACTATAAAGTAGTCAATCCTCCAGCCAGAGTTGTTTATCTTAGAAGTCCTAACTCTTTGTGCCCACCAAGTGTAAACTCCTTCAACATCTCCGTGGATATGTCTAAAAGTATCAGTAAAGCCCATGGATAACAAATTTGTGAAACCTTGTCTTTCTTCATCAGTAAAGCCTGCTGACATCCTATTGCTCTCTGGGTTTGCAAGGTCGATTTCTTTGTGAGCCACGTTGAAGTCGCCTGTTGCAATGACAGGTTTTATTTCATCAAGACTTGATAAGTATTCTCCATATTTTTCATCCCAAATTTGTCTCAATGGAAGTCTTTTTAATTCACCACCTGCATTTGGTGTATAAACTTGTGTAAGAAAGAAATCTTCAAATTCTAAAGTTATAATTCTTCCTTCAAAGTCCATTGTGTCTGGAGCATCAATTTTGGGGAAAGTCACAACTGGCTCTAGTCCCTTTTTATAAAAAGCCATATTGCCAGCATAACCCTTACGAGCTGGTTCTTCTGATGAAACAAAAACATAGTCGTAATCGGCGAATATATCTGCCATAATTTCCTTGTGTTTTTTTGTTGGACCATTCTTAGGAAGTTTTGTCTCTTGAATGGCAATTATATCTGGGTCTTCTTTTAAAATTGTCGCGAGCACTTCTCTCGACATCTTTGCCCTGTTTGAGTCACTTGTTAGGGCAGCGTTAACTGAATCTATATTCCACGAAATTATTTTCATTTTATTCCTCCATTTTTTATTTTATACTTCAATCCTATCAAATAGAAATTTCTCATTCAATCTTAATTTGATTTTATTTATCAAGATTTGAATTAAAATTATGTTTTTTTTATAACTTTATAGTTTTTTATTATTTCACAAAAATTTATTACTTCATAATTATTTATTACTTCACAAAAATTTATTACTTCACAAAAATTTATTAAATCGCAAAAATTTATTAAATCGCAAAAATTTTTCAATAAAAAAAGACCTGACCTAAGTCAAGTCTTGATTTAAATTTTATAACTCGCCCATGTAGGCTCTCTTTCTTCTTGTTGATCCAACTAAAATCCTGTAGAGGTTACCCCTAAAGATTGCATAGACAGCAGTGATGATGCTAGCAAGCAGGATTTTAATATTTTGCGGGTCAAGAGGATTCGTATATGATAAACCTGTCATAATTTCTTGACCAAGTGGAAGGTCCACAATTGAATTCGATACAATCATAAATGCAAAATCGAATCCCAAGAGATGAAGGATGCCAAGATAAATCAAAAATGGTATAGTCCAAAGTAAGAAATTTTCCTTCATAAACTCCAGTGAGTGAGTGTAGGCTGAAGTGTAATACTCTCCCCTAATATAAATTGACTCAGCAATTGGGTTGAGGGCAAGGGTAATCACTGCCCCAACAAGAGTAGTAGCTCCCATCATGACACCTATACCTGGCATGAAAAACGAAATTATCATTAGGATAAAAAACACCGAATAAATTGATGCAAAGTAGGCCATAAAAGTCTTTGAAAAATTCCTAAAGCTAATTCTATTGTAATAAATCAAATCACTTAAAACAGAAAAATAGCTTGAAAGGATTAAGGATGTCAAAAGCGGAATGATAAAACCAATTATAGTTCCATAACTCCTGGCAAATAACTTTCCAATTAAAACCATCCCCAACATATAAACTACTCCGTAAATAAAAGGAAAGATTAAAAAGTGTGGGGCTTTTTTTATTTTTAAAAGGGTATCCTTGCCTGCCTTCTTATAAACTAATTGTAAATCTTCAAAAAAGTTCATCAGATCACATCTTTTCAGGTGCTTTTATACCAAGCAAGTTAAGTCCACTTGCAATTACATTCTTAACTGCATAGCAAAGCATAAGTCTTGTGTTCTTTAATTTTTCATCTTCAACTAAGATTTGAGTTTGGTTGTAGAATTTGTTGAAGTTCTTTGCAAGTTCAACTGTGTATCTTGTGATGAAGTATGGTTCATATTTTTCACAAGCATCAACAACTACGTCAGTGAAGTTGTAAAGACTTCTAATAATATTTATTTCACTTTCTTCTGTAAGAAGGCTTGGGTCGATTTCATTGTTTATGTCAAAGTCACCCTTCTTTAATAAAGAGCAAATTCTTGCGTGAACATATTGTACGTAAGGTCCAGTTTCTCCTTCAAAGGAAAGAGTCTTGTCCCAATTAAAAGTGTAGTCCTTAATTCTTCCATTGAAAAGTTCTTGGAACTTAATTGCACCAATACCTACAGTTTGTGCAAGTTCTTCCTTGTTTTCAATTTTTTGACCTTGTTCTTCCTCTCTTGCATCTAAGATTTCACGAACCTTGTCTGTCGCCTTGTTAAGCACATCTTCAAGGTAAACTACCTTACCTCTTCTTGTTGAAAGAGTTCCCTCTTCAAGAGAAACCATACCGAAGGCAACATGATTTATTTTATCCCAAAAATCTTCTCCCATTTCCTTTAAAACTGCACGAAGTTGTTTAAAGTGAAGAGATTGTTGTGTTGCTACAACATAAATAATTTGATCTGGATTGTAGTTTTCTTCTCTATATTTTGCAGCAGCGATGTCTCTTGTCAAATAGATTGAAGTACCATCAGATTTTACAATAATTGCTGGTGGAAGGTCGTACTTTTCAAGATTGATGATTTCAGCACCTTGAGATTCTTCTAACAAGTTTTTGTCTCTAATTTCCTTAATTACTCCAGGTAACATATCAGAGTAGAAGGATTCTCCATTGTAGGAATCAAAGTGGATGTCAAGCATATCGTAAACCCTGTTGAATTCCTTTAATGAAACTTCTTTAAACCACTGCCAAATTTCTACAGCTTCTTCATTTTTATTTTCAAGTTCTTTGAACCAGTAGCGACATTCTTCTTTTACTTCTGCGTCCTTTTCTGCAACTTCATTTACCTTGACATAAAGTTTCAAAAGTTCAGGGATTGGATCGTTTTCAACTTTTTCTTTATCACCCCAAGTCTTATAGGCGTAGATTAACATACCAAATTGAGTTCCATAGTCTCCCAAATGATTTACCGCAACTGTATTATAACCCAAGAAGTTATAAATTCTCTTTAAAGAATCTCCAATAACAGTCGATCTAATGTGACCAATGTGGAAGGGCTTAGCAATATTTGTAGAAGAATAATCTATTACAATGTTTTTTCCCTTTCCTATTTCTGACTTACCAAAATTTTCTTTTTTGTTTACAGTTTCCTCTAAAATTTCTTCTGTCAAAATACTTTTGTTGATATAAAAGTTAAGGTAGGCATTTTTGTTTTCAACTTTTTCAAAATATTTTGAATCGATTTGTCCTGCCAGTTCTTCTGCAATCATAGCAGGATTTTTTCTATAAATCTTTGCTAGACTAAAAACTGGGAAGGCAAAGTCACCAAGTTCATAGTTTGGCGGCACTTCTATCATCTTGTCAATATCTTTGGCATCAAGGCCATCGATTTTTTCATCAAGTATTTTTATTATTTCTTCTCTAAAATTTATCATCTTGACTCCTTACTTTAGGATAACAACTGTTACACCGTCGCCACCCTCATTATATTCTGCATCTTTATAGGACTTTATAGTCTTAACACTTCTAAAATGTTCTCTTAATTTTTTTCTAAGGACACCTGTGCCCTTTCCATGAATTATTCTAACGGATTTTAGGCCAGAAAGATAGGCATCATCTAAATATTTATCAACAATATCTTTAGCATCTTCAAAATTCTTGCCCCTGATGTCAATTTCACTCTTAACATTTGTTGCCTTGTTCTGCAAAATGCTCCTAGTATTGTGCTTAGTTGTGTCTTCTTGGACATCAATCCTTGTTAGAGAATCCTTTGGCATATTCATCTTCATAATGCCCGATTGGACAAGGACATTTCCCTTCTTGTCTGGAAGCTCCAAGACTGTTGCAATATTTCCAAGAGATGTCCTAACCTTGTCGCCAACTTTTATTTCTTTTATTGGATTTTTTGCCTTAGCTATTTCAAGTTCTGATTTATCTCTGGCATTTTTTATACTTTCACGCAAGAGATCTTGGGCCTCTTGAATTTTTTTAGAGTTTTCAGAGCTTATATTGTCCTTAGCTTCATTTATTTCAGATAAAATTATATCAACATTTTCTTTTGTATTTAATAAAAGTCTCTTAGCTTCTTCACGAGATTTTTCTAAGATTTTTTCCTTTTGATCTTCTAATTTTTTAATTTTTGATTGAAGCCTCTTGTTTTCTTTTTCTAAATCAATTTTTTCTCTTTTAAGTTCTTCCTTATACTCGCGAATTTTTGTCCTGTCTTCGTCAATTGATTGGAGGACGTCTTCGAATTCAATATTTTCTGAACTCAAGAGTTTCTTTGCTTCTCCAATTATCTCATCAGGAAGTCCCAACCTCCTAGAAATTTCGAAGGCGTTGGACTTACCTGGGACTCCAATCAATAGCCTATAAGTTGGAGAAAGACTATCCACATCAAATTCCATGCTGGCATTGGCAACTCCATCAGTCGTCAGAGCATAAACCTTTAATTGATTGTAATGGGATGTGGAAATGCACCTTATCTTTCTCTCAAGCATAAAGTCCATAATGGACCTTGCAAGGGCAGCACCCTCTGTTGGGTCTGTTCCTGCTCCAAGTTCGTCAAAGAGAACTAGGGAATTTGGACTTACATTTTTTAAGATGTAAACAATGTTCACCATGTGGGATGAAAAAGTTGAAAGTGATTGCTCAATTGATTGCTCGTCTCCAATGTCTGCAAAAACTTTTTCGAAAACTGCAATTTCTGATGCCTCATCAGCTGGTATCAAGAGACCAAATTGTGTCATTAGGGTCAATAGTCCCACAGTTTTTATACTTACAGTCTTACCACCAGTGTTGGGTCCTGTGACAATAAGTGAAGTGAAGTCTATTCCAAGATTTATGTCAATGGGAACTGCAATTTTCCTGTCTAAGAAAGGATGGTAGGCCTTGATTAAGTTTATCCTGCCTTCACGATTTAGTTTCGGCATGTTGGCATGATAATTTAGAGCCAATCTAGCCTTAGCAAAAATAAAATCAAGCTCTATTAATTTTTCTTGGTTTGATTTTATTTCTTCGCTAGTTTCCCCTACTAATTCTGAAAGTTCCCTAAGTATTTTTTCGATTTCTAAATTTTCTTTTATATATAATTCCTTTAAGTCGTTGTTGGCTTCCACAACTGCCATAGGTTCAATGTATGCTGTCTGTCCAGAACCAGAAATGTCGTGAACAAGACCCTTAACCCTAGACTTGTTTTCAATTTTTACAGGAACAACATACCTTCCGTCACGCAAAGTGACAATGGCATCTTGTAAGAAATCAGCATGAGAAGATAAAATTCCATTTAGCCTATTTTTTATGGAATCTTTTTTTGCCACTATCCCTCTTCTAATTCTTAAGAGTTCACGAGAAGCATCGTCGGCAATTTCTTCTTCAGAAATAATTTTTGAATTTATCTCATCTTCTAATCTTTTATCTGTGTAAAGATCTTCAATTAATTTGTCAATGTACTCCAATTTTACTTCTTCATCTTTATTGTAAGAATCTTTTTTGAGATAAGTCTTTAGTCCACGAGAAACTCTTAAAAAATCAGAAACTTGTAAGAGACTAGCTGCAGTTAGAGACCCACCAATTTCTGTTCGCTTAATAATTGATCTAATGTCAACAATTCCAAATAATTGTGGCTCCCCCTTAGCAATAATTAATTTCAAGGCCTCGTTAGTCTCATTAAGCCTATTTTTTACGACCTCATACTGGGTAGAAATCTCAACCTGGTCAATATATTCACTTGTGATACTTGCACTGGCAAGTTTTTTAAGTTCAACTAAGACCTTGTCAAATTCCAAGGCCTTTGATGCTCTTTTCAAAGAATTATCCACTGACAATCCCCCTATTTATGTGTCCCTTAGTAACTTCTTTGTACTTGTCTTCTAGTTTTTCTTTTAGTTTATAAAAATCTTCTTCCTTGTAGTCCTTGTATAGGTCAATGACTTGGTCAGTAAATTCATCTGCCAATAAAAGAAGACTAATTTTATTTTCTTTTAATTTATTCACGTAACCGTCTAATAAGATTGGATATGAATTAAAAATTTCTGTAAAGGTATTTTGTCTTAGGACTTCAAAATCTACTGACTTTTCATCTCTTAGAAGGTAATTTTTGAATTTACAGGTTGGACAATTTCTCTCGTCCACGCAATTTTTCTCAATGGAATAAGGACAGTGCTTCATAGTCATAACTGGGACTCTTCCATAGGAAATCACGTTGACCTCCATGTCTTCTCTCTTAATTATATTTTGAATTTGCTCGCTATTCATCTCTGGAGAGAGAGTAGCTGACTTAAATCCTAGTTCTTTAAAGAAATCCAGTGAATTCCTATTAAAAATATTAAGTCCAAGGTCTGCGTTAAGTTCAAGTCCATCGTCCTTAAAGATATAATACTCTGAAAGGTTATTTATCCAAAGTCCCTTTACATTTTTATTTTTAAGAATATAGGTCCTAAGTCTTTCAAGCTCATCATAGGAATAGAACTTGTCAAGATAAATTGAGACTTCCCTATTTCCATAAAATTTTTTGAACTTTTCCAAGTCCTTGGCCCTAATAATAATTTCATCAATTTTATTTAAGTCTGTCTTCTTAAGATCTTGGAACTTATTGAAGAATACTTTTATAAGTGATTTCTCTCTTTTTAAATTATTTTTATGACCTTCTAATTTATTATCAACTCTAACTCTTTCAATGGATCCACTTAGAATTTTATCTTCTAATATCTTTAGACCTTCTCTTCTAAGTTCATTTATAGCAGAAATCGGAAGAAAGGCATTGTCATCTAAGTCCAAGTTTATATTCTCAACTTCAAAAATACTGTCTCCAGTTTTTGAAATATTTTCAAGGACTCTTTCTCTCTCAAGGCCAGCCTTCTTTGCAGGCTCAACTAACCTATCTAGGATGTAAGTTCCTTCCAAGTCATCTGACTTAAGATAAATTACTGGTTTTTCTCCAATTTTAATTTTTAAATCCACATGGACTTTTCTCTTGTAGTCATAGGAATATATTTTTTCATCGATCTTTTCATAAAGTTTCTTTGAGTAAGTCCTATTAATTTTTGAATTTTCAAGAGGTCTCTTAAATAGTTCAACTTGGTAGGTTTTTCCAGCCTTATAAAATTCTCTAGACTTCATGCCAAATCTTTTCTTAGAAGAAGAAAATTCTAGTCCATCGCCTGGGTAAACGTCTTGATCAAAAATAATTTTCGCTGAGTTTCTTCCAACTTCAATTACCCTTCCTATTTCAATTCCCCTGTTGTCTGGTCTATCGTAGGAAATAAAGTCTCGACCAAAGTCTCCGTTGAAGAGGCCCTTAGTAAAGCCCCTATTAAAAACTTGAAGAGTATCTTCCCTGTCTTCTTCTCTTAACTTTCCTTCAAGAGACTTTTTATAAGATGAAACTACAGTGTAGACATACTCTGGATTCTTCATCCTGCCTTCGATTTTAAGTGAATAACCACCGGCTCTTATAATCTCTGCCACATCATCAAGGGTGTTTAGGTCCTTGAGAGAAAGATAATAAAGTCTATTAGCCAGTTTCCTTCCATCAAAGTCAATAATTTCATAAGACCTCCTGCAGGCCTGGGCACATTCGCCACGATTGCCTGACTTGCCACCAATCATTGATGACATTAGACACTCTCCTGAATAAGAAACACAAAGGGCACCGTGAATAAAGGTCTCAACATCTAAATCTAGTTCTCTAATTTTTTCTATTTCAAAAATAGGAGTTTCGCGAGCAAGAACTACTCTAGAAAAACCCATTTCTTTTAAAAATTTTGCTCCGTAATAATTATTTACTGCCATTTGGGTAGATGCGTGGAGTTCAAAATCTGGGAAGTCCTCCCTGATTTTTGCCGCAATCCCAATATCCTGCAATATTAGGGCGTCAACTCCAATGTCGTAAAGCATCTTCACACTTTTCATTGCCCTCTTAACTTCGAAATCTGCAATTAAAATGTTAAAAGTTACATAGATTTCCACACCCCTTATGTGGGCATAGTCTATTGCCTCTTCAAGTTCTTCCCTGTTGAAGTTCTTGGCCTTGGCCCTAGCAGAGAATTCATCATATCCCAAATAAATGGCATTAGCACCTGCTGACACAGCAGCCTTTAATGCTGCCATATCACCTGCAGGTGCTAACAATTCATATTTATTTCTCTTCATAAATATTTTCCAATTCTCTTGATAGGTCAATTATCCTTCTAGATGCGGAGTTGTTTTTTTCTTCAAGATTAGAGATACTTCCCTCAAGCTTTTTAATTTCCTCTTTAGATTCCATTAAGGCTTGATTTTTGTCCATAAGTTCCCTATTCAGTTTTCTGTTTCTATCTTCTAAGTCATTAGTCTTCTCTTGAAGGTCCCTAAAAGACTTGTTGGCCTTCTTGTTTTCTTCTTCAAAAATGGAAAGCTGCTTTTTCAAATCTTTTATTTCTTCCATTTTCTCCATAATTTCCCTTTTGTCATCGCTGGCACTTGCCAGGTCGTCCTTATCAGACCTCATCTTTTCAAAGTCATCTAGAACATTAAGGGCACAAAGGACAAGAGTTTGCACTTGATTTAACCTGTAATTAGTTCTCGCAGTTTCCTGAATCTTTTCATTGAGGTCAGCTGCAAGGTCCTTGATATACTTTTCGTTGTCATTACCCATGACATGAAACTTCATGCCATCGATAGTGACTTCGATTCTCTTCGCATAGGACATAATAGCCTCCTTAGGATCTTAGTTTAGCTTTAAATTCACTTTCAATTTCAGCAACTACTTTTTCACAAATTTCTGTAACTTCGCCTTCTTCAAGAGTCCTATCTGCAGCCCTAAATACTAGGGAGAAGGCAACAGATTTCTTTCCTTCTTCTATATTTTCACCTTCGTAAATGTCGAATACCTTAAAGGATTCAAGAAGGTCTTTTCCATGTTTTTTCGCAACTTTTTCAAGGTCAACTGAGTCTACTTCCCTATCCATTATGAAGGCAAAGTCCCTCTTCATTGTTGGATATTTAGGAAGGTCCTTGTAAGTGTAGTTGTCAATTGTATTTTCTACGATTTTATCAAAGTCTAGCTCTGCAACATAGGCCTTTTTCTTAAGTCCGTAATTTCCTAGAACCTTTGGATGTACTTCTCCAAATACCCCAAGGTTTTCTCCATTTAATAGGAATTCTGCAGACCTGCCTGGGTGCAAGAAGCTTTCTTCCTTTCTCCTAACTTCTAAATTGTTAATTCCCAAGAACCAAAGAATTTTTTCTATTGACTCTTTAAGATAGTAGAAGTCACCTAGGTCGTAGAATCCCATAGTCAATTTTAACTTTTCGCTTGGAAGTTCATCTTCTGTTGGGAAGAAGGTATTTCCAATTTCAAATCCACCAACATTTTCATTGCCCCTAACATAGTTTTTAGCAAGAGCATCAATCATTGAAGGAACAAGAGTTGTCCTCATAACTGAGTAATCTTCTCCCAGTGGATTTAGGATTTTTATAATATTTTTCTCATCTTCAGTGTAGTTCGCCTTTTCATAAGAAGATGGACTCACAAAGGAGTAAGTCATAAATTCAGAATATCCAAGACCAGTTAAAAGATTTTTAATCCTGTCTTCAACATTTCTAAATCTTGGCTTTTTACCAACTGTTAAAGTTCCCACAAGTTTTTTAGGTTCAATATTGTCGTAGCCATAAACTCTTGCAACTTCTTCAATTAAATCTTCTTCTATGTCAAGGTCAAGTCTTACACTTGGAATTTTTGCTATAAGATAGTTGTCTTTAATTTCAGTTTCAATTTCTAGTCTATTCAATATATTGGCAACTTCTTCAATTGTGAAGTCAACTCCAATTAAGTCAACAACTTTTTGGTGTCTAAGTTTAATTTCCTTTTCTTCCTTAGAGAAATTTCCAACGTCCTTAGAACCATCTACAACTTCAGCAATTCCCATTTGAGATGCAAGTTGACAAACCCTATCTACAGCAGTCTTGGCAAGGTTAGGGTCAAGTCCCTTTTCAAATCTTGAAGAAGCCTCACTTCTTAGGTTAAGTCTTCTTGAAGTCTTTCTTATATTTTCCTTGTTGAAGTTGGCTCCTTCTAATAAAACATTGACAGTTTTGTCAGTAACTTCTGAATCAAGACCTCCCATAACTCCTGCAAGACCAATGATTTCTTGGCCATCAGTAATTAAAATATCAGAGGACTCTAACTTTCTTGTTTCTCCATCAAGAGTAACAGTTTCTTCCCCATCTTCTGCCATTCTTACCACAATCTTCTTTGAATGAAGGCTTTCTAGGTCAAAGGCATGAAGAGGTTGACCATATTCAAGCATGACAAAGTTTGTTAAATCAACAATATTTGAAATCGGTCTAACTCCAGCCTGCATTAGGTAGGCTTGTAGCCAAAGTGGAGAAGGCCCAATTTTTATATTTTTAAGTATTTTTGAATAATATCTTGTGCAGTTTTCTGTTTCTATTTCAATATCATCAAAGTAATCAGAAAAATCATCAACTTGATTTTCAATTTTTATTTCATTGTGCTTAGCCTTTAGATCAAAGGAAGCAGCAGTTTCCACAGCCATCCCCATCATGCTTAGGCAGTCAGGTCTATTTGGTGTGATTTCAAGTTCAAGAATTTCATTGTCCATGAATAGAGCATCCATAGCAGAGCCGCCAATTTCAGTTCCTTCAGGGAAGATGAAAATTCCGTTACGAGCTTCCTTGGGAATGACTGAATTTTCGTAACCCAATTCTTCTAGAGAACAAAGCATACCATTGGATTCAACACCACGAAGCTTGCCCTTTTTAATTTTTTGTCCGCCAGCCACAGTAGAACCGTGAAGGGCCACAGGAACAATAGCTCCCTCAAAAACATTTTTTGCACCAGTAACTATTTGAAGGACTTCGTCACCAACATTTACAGAACAAATAACAAGCTTATCTGCATCTGGGTGGTTTTCAATCTTTTCTATCCTTCCAACTACAATTTTATCTAAGCCTTCAGATGGAATAATAATTGATTCAACATGAGAACCAGAATTAGAAAGTCCATCTGCAAGTTTTTTTACATCAAAATCGAAATCAACATAATCTTTAAGCCATTTAATCGGTAATAACATCTATATCTCCTTAAAATTGTTCCAAGAACTTCTTGTTGTTTTCAAACATCATTCTAATATCTGTAATCTTGTACCTAACCATTGCAATCCTGTCAATACCCATACCAAAGGCAAAACCAGAGTACTTTTCAGGGTCAATGCCACAGTTTCTTAAAACATTTGGATGAACCATGCCGCAACCTAAAAGTTCCATGGACCAGCCAGTGTAGTTACAAGCCTTACATCCCTTGCCGCCACAAGAAGTACAAGTAGTATCAACTTCAAGACTTGGCTCAGTAAATGGGAAGTAGTGAGGTCTAAATCTCGTCTTCACTTCTTCACCAAAGAAGGCTTTAACAAAGTAGTTTAAAGTGTCAATTAAGTTGGCAACAGAAATCTTTTCATCAACAACAAGTCCCTCAAGTTGGTGGAACATTGGTGAGTGAGTTGCATCAACTTCATCAGACCTAAAAACTCTACCAGAACATATCATGCGAATTGGAGCGCCATGTTCCTTCATTGCCCTAACTTGGACAGGAGACGTTTGTGATCTAAGAATTGTGTTTTTATCAAAATAAAAAGTATCAGACATATCCCTAGATGGGTGGTCCTTAGGAGCATTAAGAAGATCAAAGTTGTTTTCAACAGTTTCAATCTCTGGACCATCATATACAGTAAAGCCCATGTGAGTAAATAAGTCTTCAAGATCCTCAAGAGTCTTCTTTAGAGGGTGTCTGTGTCCTAAAAAGATTTCATCAGTCTTTAAAGTAACGTCAATTCTCTCGTCGTGAAGTTTTTGTTCCAAAATCTTTTCATTTAACTCAGTCCTCTTGTCTTCAAGAGCCTTTTCAATTTCTTCACGGACTTCATTGACAAGGGCACCCATAACAGGTCTCTCTTCCTTGGAAAGATCCTTCATTCCCTTTAAGATTTGAGTTATTTCACCCTTCTTGCCTAAGTACTTAACTTTCAGTTCATCTATATCTCTAATTGTCTTAACTTCATTTAAAAGTTTCATGGATTCATCTTTGATTCCAATTAATTTTTCTTTCATGTTGACCTCCAATTCATAATATACAATTATATCATAGTTACAAAAGATTTTTAAATAAATTCAAGTAAATGCCTTCTTATCCGGTCTTAAATAAATTTCATTAAAGTTTTTAGATTCTTTTTTCTATCTTTTTTTAATTTTAATTTATATTTAAGATTAAATATTTTTATTCATACCTGGTTCTAATATTTAGATTAAATCAAATTTCTCATTTTTTTGATTTTATATTTTAAAATTTAAAAATAAAATTGAATTTTCAGCTTTTTTTGATTTTATATAATACTCCCTATTTTTTTCGCCACCTTATCTTATTTATAATTTCAAACTAAAAAGAGTGGCAAATCTACCACCCTTAATTCAATCCAATATGCTTTTTTATAGCTACTTGAAGAAGCTGTGAAAAATTTACATTATTTTCTTCTGCAAGATCATTCAACCACTTTGGTATGGTCAAGGTTTTTTTCACAGATTTTTCTTCAATCCTATCCCTAACTAGGGGCATCCACACGGAAATATAGGATAAGGATTCATTGTCTTCAGTTTTAATCATAGACTCTGTGGCATTAGGAATCTCTCTTCCCATCTTCTCTCTTTCATATATCACAAGCCCTAAAACTTCTTGTGCATTATAAATCGCTTCCTTTAAGCTATCTCCATCTGTAAAGGCTTCCTCAATATCTGGAAATCTTACATAATAAATTTTATCTTCTTGGTCAAATTTTATAATACAAGGAAATGTATAAGTATCTTTCATAAAATCACTCCTTTATGTAAGTTGCCGGGGTTAAAATTTTAACCCCG
This sequence comes from Peptoniphilus sp. HMSC075B08, assembly GCF_001815405.1. Classification (NCBI taxonomy): domain Bacteria; kingdom Bacillati; phylum Bacillota; class Tissierellia; order Tissierellales; family Peptoniphilaceae; genus Peptoniphilus; species Peptoniphilus sp. HMSC075B08. The sequence goes on from NZ_KV820435.1 coordinate 15,037, forward strand.
TGATTCTCTCGATACTTGTTAGAGTTCCTTAGGGAATATCTTTCTTGTTACACTTAACAGGACAAGCTCTTCCATCTTTTACATAAATCTCATGAGAACCATCAGTCCTCGTGTGACCCAGCCATTATCTTTGAGAATTTTGACAACTTTTCTGTAAGGCTTTGTTTTGGCCATAAACAATTCCTCCTTACAAAGATAATTATACACGTATTAATAACACGTGTAAATATTAATGTTATTATTTATAACACTTATTTTTATAAATTCTATTATTTGCTTTACAAGTCGTGAAAAATTTGGTATTATGTAATCTGTTGTAGGGGTATAGTTCAGTTGGTAGAACATTGGTCTCCAAAACCAAGTGCCGTGGGTTCGAGTCCTGCTACCCCTGCCAAAATACTGATTGCATGAGCAGTCAGTTTTTTTATGCCCATAATAATTTAATTAATTTTAAAAGATGTGTTAGGTCGTCCCAACACATCTTTTTATATTTTTATAATCTTCTTAAATTTTCTTCTACTTGTTTAAAGGTCTCTTCCAAACTGCCTGAATTATCTATTATAACGTCGGCCATAATTTTTTTATCCTCAACAGACATTTGTGAATTTATTTTTTCTAAAGCATATCCTCTTGAGATCTTATCTCTTTTTATTAGCCTCTTGACCTGAGTTTCCCTACTTACATAAACGAGCCAAACCTCATCAAAGTCCAGGCCATATTTTTCATTCAAATGCTGGGACTCAAAGAGCAGTGGTATATCCACAAAGACCCTCCCCTTGGAATTTTTTATCTCTTCCAAAATTATCCTATAAATCTCTGGATGCTCAATTTCATTTAAGACCTGCCTCTTCTCCTTGTCCCTAAAGACAATTTCTCCCAAGGCCTTCCTGTCAAGCTCATCATCCTTGTAGATATCATTACCAAAGGCTTCTTTTATTTTTTCCTTAACTGGCTCAAGGTCCACAACCTCTCTTGCAATTAAGTCGGCATCGATTACCTTTTCTCCCCTATCTCTCAAATAATTTGACACCTGGGTCTTGCCCGTTGAGATGGACCCAGTTAGACCAATAATTTTATTTTGACTCATAAAGATTTTTCCCTGTATTCATATCCACAGACAATTTTACATTTAGGTCCACAGAATTTTCCATTAGGTCCTTCATAAGTTCCTTCACTTCTTCAAGTTCATCTTCTGCTGTATCAACAACAAGTTCGTCATGGATTTGGATTATTAATTTTGATTTTAAATTTCTCTTCTTAAGTTCATTGTAAACTTTCACCATGGCAATTTTTATAATGTCAGCAGCTGAACCCTGGATAGGTGTGTTAAGGGCAATTCTCTCTCCAAAAGACCTGATATTAAAGTTCTTGGCGTTGAGTTCTGGGATGTATCTCCTTCTCTTGAATATAGTTTCCACATAACCCTTGTCCTTGCCATTTCTAATTTCTTCTGACATATAATCTTTTATTCCCACAAAGTGACCAAGATAGTTGTCAATATATTCCTTGGCAGCTTTTCTTGGAATGTTCAAGTTTTGTGAAAGTCCATAGTCAGAAATTCCATAAACAATTCCAAAGTTTACTGCCTTGGCTTCTGACCTCTCAAGATCATTTACATCATCATAGTCAACATGAAAAACTTCTGATGCAGTCTTCCTGTGGATGTCTAAGCCATGCTTAAAGGCATCAAGCATCTCCTTGTCATCTGATAGGGCAGCTAAGACCCTAAGTTCGATTTGTGAGTAGTCGGCGTCAACTAGGACTCCGCCTTCCGATGCTAAGAAGGCCTTCCTTATTAATCGTCCCTCTTCAGTTTTTATTGGAATATTTTGTAGGTTTGGATCAGTTGAAGAAATTCTACCAGTAGCAGTCACTGTCTGCATAAATCTTGAGTGAATCCTCTTAGTCTTCTTGTTTATAACAGATTTTAGCCCGTCAATATAAGTTGACTTAAGCTTAGAAAACTTCCTGTAGTCCAAAATATTGTCAATTATTTCTCCCTTTCCACGCAGTTTTTCCAAGACATCAGCAGAAGTTGAGTAACCAGTCTTTGTCTTCTTAATAACTGGGAAGTCCATCTTTTCAAATAATATAATTCCCAATTGTTTTGGCGAATTTATGTTAAATTCTTCCCCAGCTTCTCCATAAATTTCTTCTTCTAAATTCTTTAGCTTTTCAATTATTTGCTCGTCAATTTCATCAAGTACAGACTCATCAGTGTTGATACCCACATATTCCATTGATGCAAGGACTTCAACAAGAGGTAGCTCCATGTCTTGGTAGAGAGAAGTCATCTCTTCTTCCTCAATTTTTTCCTTTTGAAGGTCTTCCAACCTGTAAACTGTATTTAAGACAAAGGCAAAATACTTAAATAAATCTTCCTTGTCTAGGTCAGCATAGGCCTTCTTCTTTGCACCCTTGCCAAGAAGGTCTTCAAGGTCCAAATAACCATTTTTGAAATATTCCATGGAAATTTTGTTGATGTCGTAGTCAGACTTAGTAGAATTTAACAAATATTCTGCGATTTCAACGTCGTGAGAATAATTTTTTATGTCAATCTCATGGTCCATTAAGATAATTATGTCTTCTTTTAAAGAATATCCAAGTTTTTCTACATCTTCATCTTCCATAAGGTCCTTCAAGAAGTCAAAGTCTATATCATCATAAGAGATTATCTTGACGTCAGTATCCTTGACCTTGACTGCAAGATAAAGAGGTTTCACATCTTCATAAATCTTTCCATCTGTAATAAATTTAAAGGCAAAAGATTTTTTATCCTTTATTTCTTTTTCAAGATCCTTTAGGTCTTTTATTTCAACAAATTCAAAATTGTCTTGGGAGATTTCCTCCACTTCTTCCTTGCGGTATTCTTCTGGAAGCCTATCTAACATAGAATTAAACTCAAATTCACGATAGAGTTCTGAAAGCTTTTCATAGTCGTAGTCAAGTTTTTTGAAGTCATCAAGGCTTTCTTCTATAGGAACATCCCTTACAATTGTTCCCAGCTTCTTGCTCATAAAGGCAGCCATCTTGCCGTCAACTAATTTTTCCTTTAACTTCTTGCCAGAAACATCATCAATATTGTCATAAAGATTTTCAAGAGTATGGAACTGACGAACAAGTTTTAAGCCAGTCTTTTCTCCAATCCCATAAATTCCTGGAATGTTGTCAGATGAGTCACCCATAAGGGCCTTTAACTCAATAAATTCAAGGGGCTCAATCCCATAATCTTCCTCTATCTTCTCAACAGTTACAATATCCATGTCTGTGATTCCCTTGCGAGTGAAGAGGACTTTTGTATTTTCATTTACAAGTTGGAAATAGTCCTTATCCCCTGTCAAAAGATAATTTTCAAATCCTTCCTCAGACCCAAGCTTAGCAAGAGTTCCGGCAATATCATCAGCTTCATAAACTGGTGACTCAAGAATTTTTATATTCATGTGTCCCAAGATGTCACGCACAAGAGGCCATTGTTGCTCCAACTCATTGGGAGTCTTTTGCCTAGTTCCCTTGTAGTCCTTGTAGATTTCTGACCTAAAAGTCTTCCCCTTCATGTCAAAGCAAACTGCCACGTGAGTAGGCTTGATCTTTTCGATTGCATTTTCCACCATCATGACAAAACCGTAAATGGCATTGGTGTAAAGTCCCCTCTTAGTTTTAAGAAGTGGGAGGGCATAAAAGGCCCTGAAGAAAAGCGAACTTCCATCTATAATTAAAAATTTGTTATCCATAAAAACCTCCTAACTACATTATAACAAAGATTGAGATAAATAAAATTTGCAAATAAAATCCCCAAGTGAAACCACCTGGGGAAATTTTTAAATTATAAATTTATTTTTCAGAATACTCTGCCTTTATAGACTTGCCCTTGACTTTTTTGCCATCAAGATCTTTTATAGCATCCTTAATCATATTCTTTGGAACTTCAACAAAGGAGAAGTTTGGCATGATGTTGATCCTTCCAATGTCACTTGGATTGATATCAGTGTGCCTGCCAAGGAGCCTAATGACTTCACGAGAGTCAAGACCGTCCCTCTTGCCCTTGTTGATAAAAATCTTTGGACCCTTGATCTTCTTCATCTCCTTAGATTTCTTGTCCCTGGACCTATCAGATGACTTAGACTTTTTGGACATTTCAAACTTTTTACCATAGTCAACCCTATCAAGCTCAGTAATCTTAGTCTTGTTAGTGGACTCATTTACCATCTTTAAGAGAGAAGCAGAGATGTCATATAGGCTGTGGCCCTCTGCCAAAAGCTTATTCAAGACTTCCGTGTAGCTGGCTTGGTCTTCTGCCTTTAGAATATTCTTGTTGACCTTGTCAAATAGATTATCAAGACTTTCCCTCTCCACATCAGACTTAGTAGGGAGCATCATCTTTTCCATCTTAATATTCGCATACTTTTCGATCACCCTAAACTTAGGATAATCCCTGCTAGTTACAAAAGTAAAAGATGCCCCCTTCTTGCCAGCCCTTGCCGTACGTCCAATCCTGTGAACATAATACTCAGCCTGTTGTGGAAGGTCGTAGTTAAAGACAAGGTCAATATCAGAGACATCAAGACCACGGGCAGCAACATCAGTGGCAATCAAGACATCAATAGTCCCCTTCCTAAACTTCTTCATAACATTATCCCTTGATGACTGACGCATATCACCGTGAAGGGAGTCAACCTTGTAACCCCTTTGGGCAATCTCAACCTCAAGAGCCTCAACCATCCTCTTGGTATTGCAGAAGATGATGGACTTCTTAGGCTTGTGGATGAGGATAAGCCTATTCAAGATCTCTGTCTTCATATTCCTATTGAGTTCAAGGTAAAATTGCTCAATCTTTTCAGCCGTAAGTTCCTTCTTCTCAATAATAACTTTGGCAGGATCTCTTTGATAAAGTCTAGAAAACTCCCTTATGTCATTGTCAAAAGTTGCCGAGAAAAATAAGGTTTGTCTGTCTGGGTTGGTCCTCTCGATAATAGTCTTCATATCATCCCTAAAGCCCATGTCAAACATCTCGTCAGCTTCATCAAAGGTCAAAAACTTTAGGCCATCAAGCCTAATAGTCTTCCTCTTCATGTGGTCCATGACCCTGCCAGGAGTCCCAACGACAATACTGGCTCCCTTCTTTAAGTCACGCAGTTGCTTGCCCATATCAGCCCCACCATAAATTGGAAGAATATTAATAAACTTTTTATATTTTGCAAGCTTTTTTAATTCTTCCGATACCTGTCTAGCAAGCTCCCTTGTGGGAACGAGGGCAAGAGCCTGCAAGTCATCAGCATTTTCTTCCATTCCCTCAATCATTGGGATCCCAAAAGAAGCAGTCTTGCCAGTACCAGTCTGTGCCTGAGCAAGGACGTCACGGCCATCTAAAATTATTGGTATACTTGCCTCTTGAATCTCAGATGGACTTTCAAAACTCAAATCATCAATGGCACGCAAAAGTTCACTAGATAAATTTAAATCACTAAATTTCAATATATTCTCCTAATCTATTATAAAAATAAAAAAAGACCGAGATTCCCTCGGTCCTTCAAGTTCTTTCTTTAGATATTATAACACAAAAAAATATAAAAATCTTAGAAGAATCAAATTTATTAATTTGTAATTATATATTTTAAGTTTATCACAAGCTTCAATTTAAATAATTATATACAAGTATAAAAAAGTGATATAATAAGTTCGAGGACATATACCCATTCGGGCACAGGCAAAGTGGTTGCCTAATATAATTATTAGGAGGAATGACTAATTACCCATTCGGGCACGCGTGAGTGATTATGAAATTCTATCATTAATGCTAGAATTTGCGGCACTGATAGTCATCATCCTAACGCTTTGCAAGAATAAGTAGTTAGAATGAAAAATACCACCCGTATCGCTGAGGTGGTATTTTTATAGTACAAACTCAAGGCGACCGCCATCTTACCTAAAAGGTGAACATGGTGTCCTTACTTATCTTTAATATAACATAAGAGTCGAGAATAATCAACTATGACGAAGCTTTATTAATATTCATACATTCTGATTTCTCTTTTGCATTTGATTTTTTCTTTCGCCATTTTACGGTTTTTTCTTTTTATTTCTGCAGTCTTGTTATTTCTCCTCTTAGCTTTACATATATTTTTTTTATTCTTCTGAGCTATTTTTAATTTCATTTTGAATAATAAATACGAGTAAGCATACATAACATATACTTCGTCTTTTCTTATGATATGTCTTAAAATAATAATCAAAACTATTGGAATAGATAACAGTAATAGGTTTTGTAATACCTCATTCTTAAAATATATATTATTTACAAAATTTATTACAATAGCAAAATACGATAAAAAAATTGAATTCAATGCAATGTTAGAATTATTAATATTAACTTCAGCCTTATACATTTCTATACTTGATTTTATTCTTACTATATTCTTTTCATTACAGTTTTTATAATTCACTATAGAATCTATAATTTTTTCTAAATAATTGAGGCTTCTATTTTGTTCTACAAAAATTTCAAATTTTTCTTTATTAAACTTATTGTTTAAAAATATTTCTGATTTGTTAATTTTTTTCATTCTACAATCTCCTCTATACACAATTTATTATATGAAATATTCTTGTTTTTAAAGTTTTTTAGCAATAAATATTTTCTCAAACTAATTCCTCCTTCTTATTCTCAATAAGCTTATACAATCAATTATCTTTCTATTTTTTATTAAATTAATTTTTATACTATCTCATATTATCACCTTACCTTTCATTAATTTTTAATGTACTGAGAATATACCAATAAAAGCTCAAAAATTTAGATTTTTTTTAATTTTTCAAATTTTAAACAATTTTTATTCCTAAGTTTGTATCTTTTATATTCCTAATACCTTAAAACAATAAAAATTTTTTATTTTCTAAAAATTTATTTCTTAAAAATTTTAAGTATAAGCGAAATAGACTGTATGAGATATATACCTTATTTATCCATATTTTTGAGATTTCTTGAAATTTTTTATTTTTATTTTTCTCTCGTATCTTCCTTCATATTATTAGTTACTTAATCAAGCGAAAAATTATATAGTATTGAAAATTTGCAAACAAAAAAACGCAAAAACAAACGTAAAATTTTACGTTTGCTTTTGCGTCTGAAATAAGACGTAATTTATGTTATGCGTTTGTTTTGCGTTTGAAATAAAACGTAAATTATGTTTTGCGTTTGTTCTTTCGTCTGAAATAAAACGTAAATTATATTTATCCTGTCATTAATATAAATATTAAATCCCTTAGAAGTAAAATAATAAAAATATGTAAAAAAAGAAGAACCCCTAAGGGTTCCTCTTAATTATTAACAACTTATCTTCTAATATAAATTGTTGCACTCTTATCTTCTTGTTCCCATTCAATATCTTGATCAATCTTATCTAGTGTATTTCCGTTAGTTAGACCAAATACATTGGCTACGTTAGTTACAGAAACTAGGATTCTATCATTGATATTAAGTGGTTTAGAGTCCATCTTAACAGTCTTGCCGTTAGAAAGAACTATTTCATCGCTATCAATTTGAATTGTAGCTGTTAAACCACCCTTTGTGAATGTTGCAGTTCTTGTCTTAGCATCCCACTTAACGTCAGCTTCAAGAGCTTCAGCTACATATCTAAGTGGAAGCATTGTTCTGTCGTTTTGAAGAACTGGAGTTACGTCCATCTTTCTCTTAGTAACAACGCCATTTCTAACAACATCATATTCGAAATCATTGATACGGAATACATACCATAGAGTATCACGAACTGGAGTAGCAGCTTCAGTCTTTTCTGGATATACAGTTCTTACTGGGAATGTTGGAGTCTTGTGGTCTCTGTATCTGATTCCTGGAATAATATATTCTCCACCATCAGATGGGTAACCATTGTTGTTGTCGTCTCTTCCTTTTTCGTGTCCAATAACGTCAACTTCAACTTCAACTCTTCCACCTGGAAGATCTGGATCTTCTACAACTACTGTGATAGGTCCATCTACGTCAGTTCCTGGTGTTACTACAATATTTCCGTTTTCGTCGATTATTGCTGGAACATTTTTACCATCTTCATCTTTAGCAGAAACTTTAGTGTCCTTATCAGGATTTTCTACCTTAATACCAGTATCTTGTTTTTCATCTGTTGGTCTTACTGGTTTTAAGTTAGAATTGTCAACTGATGTTCCATTTCCATCTTCTGGTTTTTTGTCAGAATTATTGTCGTCTTGACCCTTCTTGTGGCCTTCTACTTCAATTTCAACTTCTGTCTTTCCACCTGGAAGATCTTTATCTTCTACAACTACTGTGATAGGTCCGTCTACGTCTTCACCTGGTGTTACGATTACTTTTCCATCTTCATCGATTTCAACTTCAACTTTGTTTCCGTCTTCATCTTTTGCAGATATCTTAGTATCGTCATCTTTGTTTTCTACCTTTACACCTGTGTCTTGTTTGTCATCTGTTGGTTTTACTGGTTTTTTACCTGAATCGTCAACAGTTGTCTTCTTGTCTCCAGGTTGTTCGTCAGAGTTGTTATCATC
>NZ_KV820436.1:0-593 GCF_001815405.1 Peptoniphilus sp. HMSC075B08
GAAGGGGCTGCACTTGCAACTATTACAGCACAATTTGTTCAAGCAATAATAACACTCCATTACTTCAAATATAAAAGTAAAGCAGTAAAAATAAATAAAATCAAACCTGATCAGGAAATAAAAAAAGAAATGTTTGGCGTAGGGTCATCTGCTATGATGATGCAAATTTTATTTATGATTCAACAAACAATGCTATATAAAATGTCATTTAAATATGGCGGAGATACAAATGCTATCTTGATGGCAGCAACACTTAGAATATATGCCTTTTCATTCATTCCACTTTGGGGAATGAGTCAAGGTTTACAACCTGTAGTTGGTACAAATTTTGGAGCGAAAAAATACGACAGAGTAAAAGAAGCTATGAAAGTATTTTCTATCGGAGGATTAATTCTTGCATCAATATTTTGGATACCAGCATTAGCATTTTCAAAGAATATTCTGTCTTTATTTGGAGTAGAAGAAAGTATTATAACTCAGGGAATAGGGAACTTTAGATTATTTTATTCTATCTTTATCCTATATGGAGTAATGGTAATGACTATAACATTCTTCCAATCAATAGGAAACGCTAAAAAAGCCGGCATAATAGT
>NZ_KV820437.1:0-5572 GCF_001815405.1 Peptoniphilus sp. HMSC075B08
ATGACTTAACATTCTATTTCAAAACAGGAGTTAAAGATAGTCAAGATTCTAATAACTTTAAAGATAAAAGAAAGAATGCCAAAGACAATGACATTAATAAATTGTGCTCCTACAAGAATGACGAGGATAAAAAATTATATTCCCAAGCAAAAAATAATGCACGTGGAATGTATAACTTTAATTTCTAAGATAGATTAACCAACTACAAAAATTTTTATTTAATTAGGAAGTGAATATGGAAGGCAATTTTTTAGAAAATGTATGGATAGATTCAAAGATTATTGAAGATTGTATGATTGGTAGGGTTATGAATGTTGGTAAAATTTATGGGCTAAATAGTGCTTATGAAATATGGAATGAAGCAAATAATACTATATTAAATTGTAATGATAATGTAGAAAAGCTAAACCAAGGATTCTTATCTCTTAAAAGAGCTTTTAATGTAACGTCTATGGAGTTAAGAAAAAATTTAGGAATTGATAATATAAAATACAGCTCTAAAAAGAAAACTAAAGATTTTTTAGGAGATTTAGAATATTTTGAAATTATAAAAACACTGACATTAAATAAATATCTTAATCTTAGAAATCTTATAGAACATGAAAATCATTCTCCACCTTCAGTTGAAGATTGCTTATCTTTATCAGAATATATATGGAATTATATTAGAAATACAGCTAATATTCTTAATCAATTTACAGAATACATTAGCATTACTAGCGATAACAACAAAATTTTATTTGAATATATTATAGAAGAGAAGAATAATATGTACTTTCCTCATTTGTATGTTACAGCTTTTGTAGAATTAAAATTTGTTTCATATCTTTATAAGGAGAACTCAATAAATGTAGAAAAAATAAATTTGTTAAACAAGTTTGATTTACAGAAAGAAATAGATTTTGAAAAAGAATCTGAGTATATAGACGATTTAAGGCATATTGCTATTAAAGGAGAAATTCTTGATCAAGATATCATTGCTGAGTACATTAAAGTATTGATTTTACCGGAATATGGAGGTTTAGATGACATATCAATCCAATCAATTTTCTCAAAAGTATGAGATAATTGATTTTGAAATTTTTCTAACGTCTGATTATGAATATGATGATATTATGTTGGGAAAAATAGATTTTTTCGAATATTTATGGCAAGACGAGGTAGAAGTTAAAAAGTTTATAGCCAGTATAAATTTTTATACCTTTAATATTTTTAATATTGAAGATATGTTATTATTAGCTGATAGTGTTTCTGGTGATTTGGAATATGTGGCAAGTGCTTATAATTCTTATTGTAATGAAGTTGGAGGAATAGGCTCCGTTGCTATAATAGATGATTTTAATTTAATAGATGAGCCGAAAGATTTTCATGAGAAAACACAAATTATTAAATACTTTTTAGCAAAAACAATAGAGAAGTTACAAATAATAGGTACAGGGACATTACTTTTTATGTCCAAGGCTTTAATTTTAAACCTTAACAAATCAGATAGAATATACTTAATAAATGAATTACTAGATATTAATTGCATTCCAATATATCAAGATGAAAGTGATGTTGTTTTAGCTAGGAATTTAGTCTAGACATTACAAGCTAAACAAATATTGATTAATGCTATATATTAGGTATTAAAATAAAATTTATCATATAAAATGAGTATATGAAGTGGAATAAAGACTTAAATACGAAAATATTCTAGAAGATTAAGCTGTAATATAATTGCAAATTTAAAGTAGCATGTAAATAATTAGGAGAAAAGATGACTAAAAAAATTAAAACAACGAAAGAAGAGATATGTGATTATTGGTTTTCTAGAGTTAATGAAAGCGATCTAAGTGTTGATGCATCAGAAGCATTAGAAAGATGTTGGAGATGTGGATCAAAAAGAAGACTAGAGAGATGTCATATAATTCCAAGATCCTTGGGTGGTGAAGATATTCCACGGAATTATGTCCTACTTTGTAAAAGGTGTCATTTAGAAAACCCCAATGTTTATGACCCTGAAATTATGTGGGATTGGTTAAAAGCATATAAGGAACCCTACTATGATACATTTTGGATAAACCGAGGCTTGGAAGAATATGAGAGAATATATAAAAGTAAGTTTAAAGATGACATTGCCATATTTAATGAATTTATAACCGACAAGGAAGTTAAAGAAATTTTAGGAGAAGATATAGGTAGCTATGCTACGCACCATTTTGGACAAGCGTATTTGAATTCTTCAACTATAGCTGGACTAATGAGGATTTTAATCAAAAAATTGAGGGAAAAGTATGAAATTAAATAAAAAATAAAGCTAAAATTTGTATATAAGATAGTATTATAATTAATAACAAATACTCAGAATAAATTTGCGATTTGAACTTAAATTGAATAGAATAGAAGAAAAATGTAAAATGAGAGTTGATAATAAATTGATAAATTATAATTGATGCTATACTATAATAACCAACAGTACCCGACACTCCTCTTAAAAATGCGGACCAAGTCGGGTCTTTTGATTATAAGGAGAAATAGTTTGAAGAAAACTTACCAAGCTCCTATAGATGTAAGCAAACAAATTGAAAATTTAATATGTTTAGGTTTACAAATTGAAGATATAGATTATGTAGAAAGTGTGCTTAACAGGGTATCCTATTACCGACTTATTAAAGCCTATAGTATAACTTTAAAAGAAGATGGAAAGTAAATAGATGGAACTACTTTTGAGAATATAGTTGACCTATATTTATTTGACATGGAACTTAGACATATTTTGTTTTCTTTGATAGAGCGCATAGAAGTTTATTTAAGAGCTGTAATTACTAATTACTTTTCATTAAAATATGGGAATTTTGGATATAAAGATATTAGTAATTACAAGAAGAATTTTCAGAAGAGTACCTTAAATGAATTAGAAAGAGAAATAAAAAGAAATAAGAAATCGTCTTTTATACATAACTTCAAAGAAAATTATGAAGGTGGATAGATTCCATTCTATGCTGCAATAGAGGTAGCAAGTTTTGGCACACTTTCTAAAATGTACAAGAATATGGAGAATGAAGATAAGAAAGAGATTGCCAAAGAATTCGAGGTTGACTATATTTATTTAGAATCTTGGATTGAAAACTTATCTTATGTCAGAAATATATGTGCTCATTATGGTAGATTGTATGGAGCCAAATTAACCAAGACACCAAAAAGTTATATAGAGAATATTTAAGACAAGGAATATCAAACAATACTATTTTTGCCAGTATAATTAATCTCAAAATGTTAGCGGAAGATGATTATTACGATAAATTTCATACTGACTTGTTAGAATTAATTAATAAATATCCATCAGTCGAATTAAAGCACTTAGGGTTTATAGAAAAATGGTCAATTATTATTTAATGATTGCATAATAAGCTAAAAGAATAATTACTAAAATGCAGCTCCAAGTGAGCTGTTATATATATATTAGATAATGGCATAATGAGATTATTGAAATAGGTTATCAAGGAAGGAATCTATTTGTATTGGGAAGGTGTTAAATGGGAAATATTAAGTCTTTCAATTTAGATAATAATTATAGCATTGAGGGTATGTGGGCACTAAACTTAGGAGATTTGTTCGAAAAAATAGCTTTACCTTTTCAGATGAGGCAATACCAGGAAACCTTGAGTTATCAGAAGGAAGGATTACTTTAGACATTAATGGTTGTTTTAATAGATTTGGATCTGATTATGATAAGAATGTATATCGTATTTATGGATATTTAAGTTCAGGATTGTTTGTAATTTTGGAAAAATGTTTTATTATTAACAGAGCTTTAAGTGCTCCGGGTTACGTAGTAGAAAAATATCTTGCGAATGTAGCTTATATATTAGATAAAGACCCAATATATACTGATTTTAATATTGAAGAAAAAATTATAGCTACTAAAGTAAATTTTGAAATTGATTACTTGAAGAATTGGTACAATATTGATTTACCGAGATTTGATAATTTAAGGAATTCAAATGGAGTTACTATACATTATAATAATGAATTTTTTGATAAGAATAAATTTGAAATTTTGGATGGAAAATATATTATAAGTTTGAAGAAGGATATTAAAGCAAATCAAGTAATTCATCAGGGAGCACAAGTAAAAACTGAATCATACATGTCAATTTATACAAAAGACTATAAAACAGAAACAATTGAAATATTTATGGAAATTGCAAATTGGACTTTAAAACTTAGTGATTTTTTAACACAAACTTTTGGAAGATATACTTATTTTGAATTTTATTTAGAAGACGAGATGAACAGGATGCGTATAGAAGACCTTGGAAATGGGGAATATAAGTTTCACAGTCCTAAATATAAAGGTAGACTTATATTTAGACAAGCTTCAAATGAATCTCCTAAATTAAAAATAAATTCTTTAAGACTAAGTGATATTAAAGACGATTATGGAGAGTTGATTAAAGCATGGTTTGAAGAGAAAGATAAGCTACAGTACATCATCGACTTATACTATCAAAACATGAATTCAAGTTTGGAGATAGAAACCATTCTAGTAAATAAAATAAAAATGTTGGAGACCTACTATGACAATTTTTTACAAGGCCAAGAGGAGAGGCTAACTAATAAGGATTTGAAGTATAATGAAGCAAAAGAAAAAATAAAAAATTATATGAATAGCCTTGAGATCGAAGAATCGACTAAAGAAGAGGTAAATAGACGTCTAGATAAAAATAAAAAGAATAGTACAACGTTGAGAGAAAAATTAGAAGTAGTGTTGGAAAGATTTCCAGATGAACTCAAAGTTGTGTTTTCTGAAATGGATCCTAATTGGAAAGAAGATACTAACTTTATATTTAATTTCTCACGAAGATTAAAAGATACAAGAAATTTTTATACTCATGGAGCAAATAATCGAAGAAATAAAAAAAGACTTAAAACTACAGATGAGTTTTTAAGTGCCAGTTTAGTTTTAGATTTTGTGATTTATTATTTTGTCTTAAGATCTTTGTATGGTGAAAATAGAAATAAAAGGATATATCAGTATCCTTTTTTAAAGTCGAACCTAAGAAAATAATAATTATTAACAAATAGCTGGTTATGATTTAGGGCAATAATTTAAGTAATTATAACAACTGTTTATACGTAAGAGCCTGTCGTTATAGTGATAAGCGAGATTTAAAATGGTATGGAGTGATTCATCTAAGAAACGGAGATTATGGTCTAGTTGAAATTAAACTAGGTGGAGATAAGTTAATTGAGGAAGGTGCAGATACATTAAGAGATTTAGCATCTAAAATAGATACAAAAAGCATGTCCAACCCATCATTTATGATGGTATTATGCGCCAAAGCACCTTTTGCTTATAAAAGAGATGATGATGTTTACGTAATACCTATTACGGCTTTAAGGCCTTAATAGTATCAACATTTATTAAAATATTTGCACATACGAGGTTTTTGAGAAATTTTAAAAATTATCTATACTGATCACTAAAGTCAAGCGTAATATATAACTTTAATTTCAAGAAAATAGAGGCATATAAAAAATCGGGTGATTCATTTATGCATCACCCGAAAAACTTTCGTTTTCAATT
>NZ_KV820437.1:5672-76799 GCF_001815405.1 Peptoniphilus sp. HMSC075B08
CGAAAAACTTTCGTTTTCAATTCGTGTTTTTATTATAGTATTAAATTTAAAACTTGTCCAGGATATCGTGGTGTCCAATGTCTAAAAGAAATATCAATTCATTATTTTCATAGAACCAAATAATTCTAATATCCATGTTAACAGAAGACTCCCATATTCCATCTGCACCTTGTATTTTCCTGGTTCTTAAAGATGGATGAGTGGGATTTTCCACGAAAAACTTAATTTTCTTTTTAGTTTGTTTCTTTTCAGTATCAGATAGTTTTTTATAATGTTTTTTAAAGGCTTTAGAATAAGTAATATTATATGACATTACTTGTCCAATTCCTCAAATAGGGAGTCAATAGAATCAAAGATTGGTTGATCACCATTTTTTATAGATTCTTTAATTTCTTTTACTTCAGCCTTTAAATTTTTTATTACATGTTCTGGGTAGATTGCAACTGGGACAAGCACAATTTTTCCATTATCTTCAGTTACTTCGAATTGGTCTCCTTGATTTAATTCCATAGACCTTACTATATCTTTTGGGATAGTAACTTGTGATTTAGCTTTTAGTTCAACTAACATAACAAAACCCCCTTAGTTAGAAATTCGTACTTTCTAATTAAATTATATTTTTGTCTAAGAAAAAAGTCAATAGAAGTAGTTGAATTCATTATAGTATAATTATTACAAAAGACCTGTCCACCTAAGAAGTTTTAAGAGAGGAGTTTTATGACTTTATTAAAAATAATACTTATACTAGTAGGAGTAGCTTTTATTACTTTCGGCTATTTAATTTATTTTAAAGAAAAATATAATTTGATTAATGGATTTGAAGGGGAATTTAAATCAGGTAGAAAGACTGAAGTCTACGCTAAGAAGGTAGGCTTAGTAGAGCTTATTATTGGGATTATTTTTATTTTAATTGGGATTATTGTGATTATAATAAAATAATTAAAGTTTGAATATGAGGGCATTATGAGATATATATCCACAAGAGATAGAAAAGAATATTCTTATCTTTTAGAGATTTTAGATGCAATAGGTAAATATATTGTTAATTACAAATGGTTAATAACAGATATTGAGGCGTATCCTTTGTCTAGAGATTTGTTTAATTTAATTAATGAAAAGGACTACATAATATTGTCCACAGATAAGTTAATAGATTCTTTAAATGAAGAAAATTTTCAATGGATATGGGCCGTTTTCTCTGCAATACCAGATAATATTTCAGATGAAGAAATATTGAGTTATAGGCTTCCTAATGCAAGGGACAATAATCAACTCTATGAAGATGGTGTTTCTATAATCCAACATCCATTAGCTGAAATTGAAATAGTAGCAGAAGATTCTTCATCTATTTTTATTGTTACGGACAAAAAAGAAGTGTTGGAAACTTTTAAAAAGATATATCCAAATAGTCAGCGAAACTATTAGACAACCTAATTTATCCTTCTATATTTTTTAATATAGAAGGAGTTAGTTGTTATATTTATTGAGAAGTGAATCAAGGTGAAGTGTATCACTATTTAACAAATGAATAGTAATTTAAAATTCATAATAATTAGGTTCTTTAATAAAATTCCAACTTTCTAACATAATTTCAGGACAGTAAACGTGTTAATATGGTAAAGATTATATCTTCAAAAAGAAATTATAAAGTTCATTTAAACATTTATCGAAGGTAGGGGAAGGGAATAGATATATTTTTAGTAACAGTTAGAATATTTTTGGCGGCTTTTTTAGGTGCCATTATTGGAATAGAAAGGGAAATTAAAAATAGGGTGGCTGGTTTTAGGACCCATATAATAGTAAGCGTTGGTGCATGCTTAATTATGCTCATTGGAATAGAAGGGATTGGTGAAATATCTAATAATGTATGACGAGATACGGCAAGGATGGCAGGTCAAGTTGTAAGTGAAATTGGCTTCTTGGGTGCAGGTACTATACTTCAGACAAAAGACGGTGTGTCAGGCCTTACCATAGCTGCGACCTTATGGCTATCTGCTGCAATAGGACTTGCAGTAGGAATTGGATTTCATGAAGGAGCAATAATAGCAACTGTAGTATGTCTAGTGACCTTGATTTCATTAAAGGGTATCAGTAATTTAATAAATGATAGGATATCCAAGTCTTACATTATGGTGTTTGCTAGTGATATCTTCGATGAGGATAACTTTTTAGATTTTGCTTCAAAAGAAGGCGTGGAAATAAGAAGGTTAGACATACTTGATGAAGAGATAGAGGACAAAGCAATGATTAAATCGACTTTATCTTTTCACAAACATTATAATATTGGTAAATTTTTTAAGAGATTAAAATCGGACTATCATTTGGAATCAGTAAAGTTAAATAAGGAAGAATGATCAGACTTTGTTAAGAGCCAAAAAAATTATGAATATTAACTTAAGACATTGAAGATCATTTTTATAGCAAACAAAAACTTACTTATAAGAATTTAATAGAAAAAATCAAAGGTCCTTAGGATGTTAAATCTTAAGGATCTTTTTTATATAAAAATCCTTTGAGAGATAAAATTTGAAATAGAAGATGAAATACAAATTCTTATAAATAAAAAATTTCAAGTATTATTGCAATCTATCGAGTCTCGATATATAATTCAATTATCGATAGTCGATACTAAAGGAGGATAGATTATGTTAAAGACAAGATACTTAACTTATACAAACTTCGGACTTGTTGAAAAGTGGTACGAAGACATGGCAAAGAAGGGTTGGCAAATTGAAAAAATAATTTTGCCCTTCATCCACAAGTTTAAAAAAGCTGAACCAGAAGATGTTAGATATAAAATTTCTATTGCACCTAACGAAGGATCTTTTTCCGCCTTCTCCAAGGATGAACTAAGGGACTTTGATGAAATGGCAAAAGGTTTTGGTTGGCATCTTGTAGACAGGACCTTTAGCATGAACGTCTATAAGCTTGATAAAGGAAGCCAAGACTCTCTTTATAACGACGAAAAGGAAGAAATTGAAATTTTAAAGAAGGGGATCAAGGGAGAAATAATTTCTCTTAGCACAATTTTCATGGTTCTTGTCTTTCTAGTATTCTCTATAACTTCTAGATTTTTTTCTAGGGATATATTTTATTCAAACTACACAATATTTATGGGACCGGCTATGATTTTGTTTTTTCTATATAATACTTTAGCCTTGGGAGACTATATATTTTTTAGAAAGAGGAACAAGGATGTAAATAGCATAAGTGAAATAAAATTTTCAAGACTTACTTTTTCCAAGGCTTTTGTCTTAATGATTTATATTTCAATTATTTTAATTGTGCTTGCCTTTGGATCAGAATTTTTACTTCCTAATGATGGGTCTAGTGACAGAACTATTCTAATAAGTTTGCTGCCAGGTCTTATTATGATTTCTTTTGTTTATTTCTTTCGCAAAAAAATTAAAACAATGAATATAAAAAGAGGTGAGAAAAAATTTATTCTAATCTCAATGGTAATTTTAATTTCTTTAATTACCAATGTATCTATATTTACCTTAATAGATAAATTCTCTACGGCTAATGAAGTTGAAAAAGAAGTGGTGGAAGATTTTATAAAGACTAAGGAAAATAGAAGCTTTTTGACAGAAAGCTGCGATTATTATTTTTCTGAAAAAAAGGATCTTGGCATAAGAAAGACTGTGGTAAAGTCTCAGGACCTTGCAGGCAATTTATTTGGAAGAATATTAAAAAATTCTACGAAGCACCCTTATAGGGATGACTATGTTAAGGACATCTCAGGGGATTATCCCTATGATAAGACATATATCTTATTAGATGGAGAAGAGTATTTGATTTTATATAAGAATGTAGTCTTAGAAGTAAGTGGAAATCTAGAGGATGACAAGGCCCAAGAAGAGATTGCAAGGATCCTGGAGGTGTAAGCATGGCAAGAGACCAATTCCAAACCCTAACAGAGCCCATGTACTTCACCCTCTTGGCATTAGGCCAAGTTAGAAATGGGGCAGAAATTACTTCCTGGGTTAGTGAAATCACAGGAGGAAGAATAAACTTAGCACCAGGAACCCTCTATGCCCTCTTGGCACAGTTTTTAGAAAATGATTTGATTACAAGAGTTGAAGTAGATAAGAAGGGGAAGTATTATAAAATTACCGACGAGGGGCGAGAACTCCTCGAGGAAGAAGTTAAGAGACTTAGACTTTTAATAGATAACTACGAAAATCATTTTGACAAGTGATTTAGATAAATATTAGGCGAAATAAATTATATAAATTTAAGTTGTAAAACAGTGGGGTCAAAAGCTTCGCTGTTTTTAATTGAATAAAAGTGGTCTTAATAATATACTCTATTTAGAATACATTTCATAAAAATTTTGCGAGAGAGGATAAAATTTTATGAGAAAAAAGAATAAAAAGAAGAGAAAAAAACTTCTTATTTTGTTAATTATTTTAATCCTGTGCTTTCCCATAAGCTATCGATATAAGGATGGTGGAACAGTTTCCTATAAGGTAATCCTTTATTCCTACACCATCTACCACAGATTGGAATCGGACGAATCTTATTATACAGGGAGAGAATTTTTAATTTTCCCCTTTAATTTTTTTAGATAGAGAATCTAACACAGAAGGGAGGACTGGCATGGGACAAATTATTGAGTTTCCAGATGACAAGAAATCAAGAGAGAGGATTAAAGAACTTAAGAAGACCTTGGAAAGTCTTGTCTTTGAAAGAGACAATCTAGAGTTTGTAGTTTGTGAAAATATTAAAACTGAATATTTGCTAATTTTTGGAAGTCTTGAGTACAGGATTTACAAGACTTATTGTACTTATCTTCGTTTAAAGAGAAAAAAAGACATGATTCAGGCAAGAAAGAATCGTCAAGAGAAGATAAATATTGAAGAAATTGATAAAAAGCTTGATGGAGAATTTGCCGATTACAAGAAAAAGTTGGAAGAAAAAATCGGAGAAATCAACGAGGCCTTAAGTCGTGCAAAACTTGAAGTCCTAAGTGAAGAAGATGCTAAGCTACTTAAAAAACTTTACAAAAAAATTGTCAAAAGTTTGCATCCAGACATCAATCCTTTAGTCACTGATGCAGAAAAGGAATTGTTTTATAATGCAACAGAAGCCTATAAGAATGGAGACCTTCCAAGTTTACAAATTATTTATGACATAGTTTGTAGTGGCGATGACATTAAAGACGAGGACTTATCTGGCAAGTCCTTGGATGACGAGATAGAAAGACTAGAAGGCCTAGTAGGTCAAATTCAAGATTATATTAATATAATCAAGTCCACACCACCCTACACTTGGAAGATTTATTTGGAAGATGAGAAGAAGAAAAGTGAGAGGTTGAAGTCCTTAGAGGATGATTTAAAAAGTTTTGAGGAAGCAGTCAGAACTCAAGAAGAGGCAATAAAGGTTTTAATGAGGGATGAGATATGAGTGATATTGCAAAAAAAGATAATGGTAATTTAATTGAATACCTAGTGAAGTCTGGGACAGGACTTGACCTTCCAAAACCCTTTGAGCGTGATATTTATCTCTTTGACACCTATGTTGCTGGTACAAGTCACATCCATGGTATAAAAGAAATTGGTGACAAGCTAAAGGAAGAAGACAGACTTGTTTTTTATAGGGAGCCTGAAAATGAACATGACCCTCAAGCTATTCGTATAGAAACTTTGAATAAGGAAAAAATTGGCTATGTCCCTCGCCAAGACAATGTGGTATTTTCAAGACTCATGGATGCTGGCAAGGTCCTCTTTGCCAAGATAATAGAAAAAGAGATGCGAGGAGATTGGCTAAGAATAAAAATTAAAATTTATCTCCATGAAAGTTAGGGGAAAGTATGTACGAGAATAAATGGGTTTGGCAAAATATTTATGTAAGAGATAGTCACGATATGAGATTTGAAGTCTTCCCGGGAGACCATTGTTTTATTATAGGTCATCATGTAAAGTCGAAATCTATATTAGAAGAAGCTGCTGATAAACTTGTAAAAGCAGGCTTTAATTATTTTAATATTTTTGGAGAAGAAGCAAATTTATGGGCAGAAGTTATTCTTATTAAAGCCAAAGAAAAAAGACAAAGTATTCATGTAGAACAAAGTAAAGTTGACATGGTTAGGATGACTTATGACCTTGTAATGTTGGCAACTTTGAAAGAAAATTCTATAAACTTTGTAGTTTCAGATGACGAGTATTTTACAAGCTATCTTTTGGAAGATTTAAATGATATTTTTTCTGGTAAGTCTGAATTTACGACAAGTGATTGGCAAAAATTCAGGGCTGGTTATGAATTCAATTATGGCGGTAAAGATGCTATTATAAGTATTTCTAAAGACATACTAATTGGATTTCTAGGCGAAGAAAAAATTTTTGAAAATATAGACAAAGCATTTAGGGAGAAGCTATTTGATGGGAAAAATTTTTATGAGATTTGGAGTGACGTTCTCTAATTTTAATAAATAGAAAATAATAATTAATATAAAAGTTCCTTATAATTTGTTACAATGGTATTATAATAAAGTAAAAAGGGGGATCTTATGAGATTTGAAAATAAAGTTCTTGTTATCACTGGTGCTTCCTCTGGTGTAGGAAGGTCTGCAAGCCTTATGGCAGCAGGTGAAGGCGGAAAGGTTTATGCCTTTGCAAGGAGAAAGGAAAAACTAGAAGCCCTAGCTGAAGAAGCCAAGTCATCGGGTTGCAAGGGAGAAATTATTCCTGTGCCAGGAGATGTGTCTAAGCAAGAAGATGTAGACAGACTTTTTGAAAAGGTAAAAAGTGAAAATGATAAGCTTGATGTTTTAATTGCCAACGCTGGTATAATGGACAAGTTTGAACCTGTAACTCACTGCGAGGAAGAAACTTTTGATAGGATCTTTGAAGTTAATGTCAAGGGGTCCTTTAGGCTCTTTAAGGCAGCTATCCCTCTAATGAAGGATGGAGGATCCATTGTTGCCACAACATCAATTGCAGGTGTAAGAGGTGGCAAGGCAGGAGTTGCTTACACAATGTCCAAGCATGCAATCCATGGTCTTGTGAGAAATACTGCAGCCATGTATGCCAATGACAAGATCCGCTGCAACGCTGTTGCACCTGGTGGAATTGCAACAGAAATCATGGAAAAGCTTGATGACGTGGATGAAAAGGGTATGGAAGTTGTAATGAGGGGACCAAAGCTTGACAAGATGGTGGCAAGTGCTGAAGAAATTGCAGAAAATCTCCTTTTCCTTGCATCAGACCAAGCCTTAAACATCAACGGACAAATTTTAGTGTCTGATGGTGGACTTACTAATATGTAATTTTTTAAGTCCCTTATCTTTAGGACTCTAAGAAAAAAATAAATTTTAAATAAAATTCACAAGTCTCAGATAAATTGGGATTTGTGAATTATTTTTTTGTCCAGGGGTAAGTTATTTAAGTAAGTTATTTTTAGCAACAAAGGAGAATATGATGATAAGATACCAAGGCGTTTCTATGTCTTACGACGGGAAGGAAAAAGTCCTCGATGATCTCAATTTTGAAATCAAAGATGGAGAATTTTTCGTCTTAGTTGGTCCCAGTGGCAGCGGTAAGACTACGACGCTTAAATTAATAAATAGGTTGATAGAGCAGACTGAGGGAGATATTTTCTTCCAAAATAAAAATATTAAGGACTATCCCCTAAGGGAAATGAGACTTGAGATGGGTTATGTCTTGCAAGAGATTGCCCTTTTCCCAAATCTCACTGTGGCAGAAAACATTGGACTGATTCCAGAGATGAAAAAGATTAATAAAAAAGAGATTGCCAAGAGGGTGGACTCTCTATTGAAGCAAGTTGACCTTGGCCCAAAAGTTTATAAAAATAGGTTGCCAGAAGACTTGTCTGGTGGAGAAAAACAGAGAATTGGGATTTTAAGGGCTATTGCTGCCAACCCCAAGGTCCTATTAATGGACGAACCCTTTTCTGCCCTTGACCCAATATCAAGAGGTCAACTCCAAGACTTGGTGAAAGACCTTCACAGAGATTTCAAGATTACAACTGTTTTTGTAACCCACGACATGAGGGAGGCAATAAAACTTGCTGACAGGATTTGCCTCATGAGGGACGGCAAGGTTGTCCAAATTGGAAGCCCAGAAGACCTTGTCAACAATCCTGCCAATGATTTTGTTGCAAGTTTCTTCAAAGAGGAGGGTGAAATTAATGAATAGTTTGATTACAACATTTGCAGAGAGAAAGGGCCAGTGGGTCACTTCTCTTCTTGAACACCTTCAGATTTCACTGATGTCCCTTGTAATTGCAATTGTAATAGCAATTCCCTTGGCCATATTTTTGTCCAACCGCAAAAAAATAAATGAAGGAGTCCTTCAAGTGACGGGAATTTTTCAAACAATTCCATCCCTTGCCCTCTTGGGACTTTTTATCCCCTTTATGGGAATTGGAAAGCTGCCAGCCATAACAGCCCTTGTGATTTATGCAATCTTTCCAATTTACCAAGGAGCTGTCACTGGTTTTGCAGAAATCGACCCCTCTCTTGAAGAAGCAGCCAGGGCCTTTGGCATGACAAAGTGGGAAAAATTAAAAAAATATAAGCTGAGCCTTGCCATGCCAATTATTATGTCTGGCGTAAGGACTTCAAGTATTATGATAATCGGAACTGCAACCCTTGCTGCCCTTGTTGGCGCAGGTGGACTTGGGTCTTTTATCTTATTGGGAATTGATAGGAATAATTCGGCCCTCATTTTAATTGGTGCCTTGTCTTCTGCCTTACTTGCAGTTTTATTTGGAGCCTTGATTAAGTTCTTACAAAATAAAAAGCTAAAGACAATTTTAATTTCCTTTATTATGGCCCTTGTTCTTTTGGCTATGTCCTTTGTTCCCTTTGGAGGAAACAAGAACAAGTCCCTTGTCATAGCTGGTAAACTTGGAGCCGAGCCAGAAATCTTAATCAATATGTATAAGGAACTAATTGAAGACGAGACCGACATAAAAGTTGAATTAAAGCCAAACTTTGGCAAGACTAGTTTTTTATACGAAGCCTTAAAGTCAGGAAGCATTGACATCTACCCAGAGTTTACAGGTACAATCACTTCTACACTTTTAAATTCTGATCCAGGAGATATTGAAAAGGATCCAGAAGAATATTATAAGGTTGCAAGAGATGAAATCTTAAAGCAAGATGACTTGGCCTATTTAAACCCAAGTGAATTTCAAAACACCTATGCCCTTGCAGTGAGGGAAGACTTTGCAGAAGAAAATAATTTGGAAAAAATTTCAGACTTAAAAAAATTAGAAAAGTCCATCCTGGCAGGCTTCACCCTAGAATTTAATGACAGGGAAGACGGAAACAGAGGACTAAAAAGTCTCTACGACCTTCATTTTGAGGTGAAGACCATGGAGCCGGCCCTAAGATACACTGCAATAGCCAATGGGTCCATAGGTGTTACTGATGTTTACTCAACAGACAGCCAGATAATCTCCAACAAGTTAAGAGTCTTGGAAGATGATAAAAAATTATTTCCACCTTATCAAGCAGCTCCACTTATGAGAAGTGAGAGCCTAGAAAAATATCCGGATTTGGAGAAAGCTTTAAATAAACTTGCTGGCAAAATCACTTCAGATCAAATGGCAGAGATGAATTATGAAGTTGACGTTAAGGGAAGACCTGCAAGAGATGTGGCAAGAGAATTTTTAATTAAGGAAGGCTTAATTGATGAGTAAGTATAAAAGATGAGGTAAAGAATTTATAAAAAAAGAAAATGGAGGGAGTCCTCCATTTTTTAATGTAAAAATTTATAATAAGTCGTTAGTTTTTTAAATTAAAATCCAAAGAGATAAATTGAAGCTTCGTAAACCTTATTGTCAATAATCTTTCTGGCACAGGCATATCCACCCCTTGTTGAATCTTTATTTAAGAGGTTGTCATTGTGACAAGGCGAATTTTTCCATCTTTTTAAGCAGCCATCGCCTGGGTCTCCATCTCTTGCTCCAAGAGTGTAACGTGAAAGTGCTAGGTTTTCTCCTAAATCCTTGTTGTATCCTCCAGGACTTTCGTGGTCAGCATTACCAGTTTTTATAAATTGGTCTAATTCTTCTTGAGCTCTTAAAAGTGCAAGCCTATTTAATTCCTTATCTTCATTTACTTGACCAATACCCTTGGAAGTCCTGTAGTCTTGTAGATTTTTTATAAATTTATTAGAGTCACCAACTGAACCAGTAGGGACTTTATCTTGTAGAGTCGAATCTTTTACTATATCCTTAGTTTCTTCTTCAGTTGTGGAATTTACTCCAGCTGAATTTCTATTAATAATAACCGTGTCTTTTTCCCAAGAAACTTGGTAGCCAGTAGCTTCTGATATAAATCTAATAGGCACGTAAGTTCTAACGTCATAGATAAGAGAAGGAGAGTCTAGGGCAAGAGATTCTTTTTTGTCCCCTGTAATCCTAGTGGCATTCTTAGAATTTATTTCCATTCTAATCTCCACATTATTTTGGTCCCTTATAACAATTCCTCCCTTAGGGTTGTCCTTTGACTTTTGTAAGAAGTCAACCTTAAAGCCAAGATTTTCTGATATAAACCTAAGAGGCACCATGGTCCTTTGAGTTTTCATGTCAAGATAAGGGCTTCCCATTTCTTGGGGAGGATTTTTTCTTTCTCCATTGATCATAATATTGATATTTTTATCAGATGCAGAAGGTGGAACTTGTCCTGCCGCGAAAACACAAGTTGGAATAAGGCTCATAATTAATAGGGAACTTATAAGTGAATTTTTTATTTTTTCCATATTCAATCCTCCTTTTAAAAGATTGGGTCGAGATTTAATACTACACATTATTGATAGAATTGATAAAAGACTATTTAAGATAAAAATATTAATCTATTTTATTTTTTGAAAAAACTATATGTAAGTTATCTTATTTTATTTTCTATCAACTTTTGTTAATTAAAGTATACCAGCTATTTAGGGAAATAACAATGACATTAAAATAAAAATTTATTAAATTAAAGCATGTTTTTATTAAAAACAAAAAGGCCTATCAAAATATTTTTCAATCTACTACTTAAAAGATACATTTACTATAACTAATAATAAGATATAATTTTATAATTCTAAAATTAAAATTCTTAAAGAAAGACTTAAAGAAGAAATTAAGAAGACAATGTGATAAAATAAGTCTATAAATGAGATTACAAGGGGGATATTATGTCAGAAAATAAAAAAATTGCAATTCAAGAAACTTACGGCGAAAGATTCCAATACTGTTGGGGTTGTGGACCAAAAAATCACGAGGGAATGCACCTAAGATCTTATCCATCAGAAGACGGAAGTGAGTGTATTGCAAAGGTGACACCTGATTCAGTTTACACAGGTGGAGTTCCTGCCAACCTCTTTGGTGGAATGATTGCCATGATCTTCGACTGCCACGGAACTGCTTCAGCTGCTTGGTTCAAACACAGAGATCTTGGCCTTGAACTTAAGGAAGATACAGTTATTGGCAGATTTATCACTGCAAGGCTTGAAGTGGACTTCAAAAAGCCAACTCCAATGGACAAGGAAGTTACAGTTACTGCCACTGCTGAAGAAATTGGCGAGAGAAAGGTAATTGTTAACATGGTGATGGAAGCTGATGGCGAAGTTCGCGCCAAGGCAAAGATGGTTGCAGTTGGTGTAAAAGATAATATGTAAAATTATTAGGAGAGGAGCTCTCCTAATTTTTTTGCCCAAAAATTTTTTAAAATATTATAATGTAAGAAAAGATTATTAGGAGAGAGTCGATGACTTTAAAAGATAAAAAACTTTTATATATTTTTCTTTATTTACTTTCCTTTGGGCAAGTCCTTGGAATCTTGATTCTAGTTAATAAAATTGAATTTATTCCAATAATTAACAACATCCTGCTTGGTCTTAGCTTCTTAGTTTTTTTAGGCTGGCAAATTTTTTCTATTTACAAGATTTTAAATTTTAACTTTAACAAATACTTAAAGGTCCTTGTGGGCTTAGTCTTAATTGGACTTTTTTTGCTTTCAAACCCTTATTTGTTTTTGGCATATGCCTTTTCTGGTAAAGAAAATCGAAAACTTACTTATGGAGATGAAAATTTTTACATCTTAAATGTTGGTTGGATGGATCCAATTTATGAAGTCTACAGAAAAAAGATCATCACTATGGACAAGTTAAGTGAAGATGAAATAAAAAATACCTTTGATGATTTAAAAATGATTGATGACCAAGAAATAAGAGATATTTTAGAAATCTTAATTCGCGAAAGAGAAAGCTTTGATGAGCCAAGAGAAGATGAAGTTGCAAAGACTGGTCTTGAAGATCTTGATGAAAAAGAAAGTTTTGATGAAGAAGAAAATAAAGATGAAATTTTAAAAAATTTTAAAGCAGAAGACGCTATAAAAATAGAAAATTCTGACCTTGGTCTCTTAGAAGTTGATAGGGCAGGGGCAAGGTCTCGCTGGTTTTTTGTAAAAATTTCTGGCCATGAGATGAAATTTATATCTGAACTTGAAGAGACAAGCCCTAAAGTTAAAGGAAATATGGATGAAGAGGGACTTATCCATTTGGACTTTGAGGACATAAATAACAATAAATCTAACTACATCTCAAGAAACAATGGAAAGACCTTTGAAAAAATAAAATAAATTTATAAGTCAGTGATGGGAGTCACTGATTTTTTATTTAAAAATATTGAAAGTAAGAACATACTTTGGTACTATAAATGTAACCAAAAGCGTCAGGTGATTTAATGGAAATAGAAAATGTAGTAATAGAAAATAAAATTGCTGAGTACAGGAAAGATCTTGGGCTCTCTCAACACAAGTTGGCTAAGGCTGTGGGACTTAAGAGGAGGTCAATCATGGCCTATGAGAATAACACAATTAGTCCAACCCTTGAGACAGCCTACAAAATCTGCAAGGTCCTGGGCAAGGACATCAAGGAAGTTTTTATATTTAAGTGAGGTTTTTATGGGATTATTATTTAATGACAAGAAGGAATTTAGTGAAAAAGTTGAAAAAATATTTGGAGATAAGGACAACTATCTTGTAGCCTTTAAGGCCAATGACCTAAAGACAGGACTGGCTAAGCTTATGATAATAGGTGGACTCTTCTACACCTTTGATTCATCAAGGACCTTTATCCTCTACTTTAGCCCCAAGGGCCTTTACGAAAGTGAAATTTCAAACTCAACTAAGAGGGACTTTTACCTCATGCCTTGGAATGAAATAGAAGAATTTGAAGTAGATGAGAAAAATAACAAGGCCATCATAAGCCTTAGACACTTGGGAAAGAAGGTCATGTATGAAGTTGACTTCAAGGGCAGAATTTTTGATGGCAATGAAGAGAGATTTATAGGATTAAAAGCAAAGGATTGGAAGAGGATTTAAAAATATGGAGACAGAGAGACTTATTATTAGAAGGTGGACACTCGATGATGCGGAGTCTTTGTTTGAGTATGCTAAGGACCCAGATGTTGGACCAGTTGCAGGATGGCCTGCCCACAAGTCTATTGAAGATAGCATTATGACAATAAAAAATATTTTTAATGGAAAAGAAGCTTATGCCCTTGCTCTCAAGGAAAGCAATGAGGCAATAGGAGCTATTGAATTGAAGTTAAGGGGTAATACAAAGCTCACAGATAGTGATGATGAGTGTGAGCTTGGTTATTGGCTGGGCAAAAAATTTTGGGGAAGAGGACTTATGCCGGAAGCAGTTGGAGAAATCTTGAGACATGCCTTTTGTGACTTGGGTATGACCAAGGTTTGGTGTGCCTACTACACAGGAAATGAAAAATCAAAGAGAGTTCAAGATAAGTGTGGTTTTATTCCTCAAAAAGTAATAAAAGATGAATACCTTCCTCTCATGGACGAGAGGCGAGATGTAAATGTAAACTTGCTTACGAGAGAAGAATTTTTAAAGAAAGAAGGATAAGATGGAAATTATTTGTGGACTTATTGCAATATTTTTTGCTGTTAAAAATATTTTGGGATGGTTAAATGGGAAAGATTCATCTAGGGATAGATTCCTCAGCATGGCCTTTACATGTCTTGCTATTTTTGGATTTTACAATATGGGGGCAAACTTCTTGGAAAAAGGAGATATTGCTGGTGCCCTTGATGTAATCCCAACTATAAGAGAGACCCTCTTTGTCTGCACTCTTGGATCAATAATAATCAACGGCATTACAGTTTTTGTTAAGAAGAAATAAATTTATAATGAAGAAAAGTTTTGGGAGTAAATAAGATGAAAGAAAAAAGATTTTCAAGGGCCATGACCTTTATAATTTTATTTGGAATTGTCAGCCTCTTTTCAGATATGACTCACGAGGGAGCATCAAGCATCAGGGGAGCCTACCTTGCCCTACTTGGTGCCTCGGCAGGAACTATTGGATTTATCTCTGGTCTGGGAGAACTCATTGGTTACTCCATGAGATATGTTTTTGGAAAAATAACTGACAGGACGAAGAAGTATTGGCCCATGGTAATCTTTGGTTACATACTAGACATCTTGGCAGTGCCGGCCCTTGCACTTGTTGGCAAAAAGGGTTGGATTGCAGCTGCTCTCTTACTTGTCATTCAAAGGATGGGCAAGGCAATAAAAAAACCTGCAAAGGATACAATTATGTCCTTTGCTGCCAGTCAAGAAGGAGTCGGTAAGTCTTTTGGGATCCAAGAGATGCTAGACCAAATTGGGGCCTTCTTGGGACCAGTCTTTTTATATCTAGTCATGCTATTTAAAACAGATGGTACAACTTTTGAAATTTATAGGACTGCCTTTGCCTTCTTGGCAATCCCAGGTTTTATTACCATCCTCCTTTTATTTATAACTAAGAGGGAGTTTCCAAACCCAGAGGCCTTTGAACCTGAAGCAAAGAAAGAAGAAGCCTTTGTCATGAAGAAGTCCTTTATTTATTATATTGTTGGAATTTCATTCTTTGCCTTTGGTTTTATGGACTACGCTCTTGTCATTATGCACATATCCAAAAACTTTACAGGCCTTGGAGGATCTTATGAAACTTTTAGGCTAATAAGTGAAGAGACTCTACCACTTTTATACGCAGGAGCCATGTTAGTGGATGCTGTGGCTGCCCTTATCTTTGGTCACATCTACGACAAAAAGGGAGTGAAGGCTCTCGTCATCTCAACGATTATTTCTGCCCCCTTCTCTCTTTTCATCTTTGGCTTCAAAAGTGAAGCTGCTATTTTATTTGGACTAGTCCTTTGGGGAATAGGTATGGGTGCTCAAGAATCCATCTTAAAGGCTGCTGTGACTTCCATGGTTCCAAAGAAAAATAGGGCAACGGGCTATGGAATCTTTGAGTGCTCCTTTGGAATTTTTTGGTTCTTGGGGTCTTGGATACTTGGAGTAATTTATGCTAAGTCTCTTCCACTTATGATTGGCCTTTCAATTTTTGCCCAAGTCTTAGCAATTCCTTTTTACCTAAGAGCTTCTAGAGAAATTTAAAAATAAAGACACAAATTAAAAGAAGAAAATTTGACGGCTTAGCCGTCTTTTTTTATATAACTTTGCAAATTCTTTACAAATTTTTTACTTTTCCTTTAAAAATTAGAAATTATATTGTAAGATGAAATTGAAAAACAATTTGGGAGGACTTATGTCAATTAATTATTTTATTGAGCTATTAGGAGGACTTGCTCTTTTCCTTTATGGAATGGAAATGATGAGCTCGGGCCTCGAACTAGTCGCAGGTGATAGACTCCGAGTTGTCATTGAAAAGATGACGTCCAACTTCTTCAAATCTATTCTAGTTGGTGCTCTTGTCACAGCAGTTATCCAATCATCTTCAGCGACTACAGTAATGGTTGTAGGTTTTGTAAATGCAGGCCTAATGACTATTTATCAGTCTGTTGGAATTATTATGGGAGCAAACATTGGTACAACAATCACAGGTCAGTTGGTAGCCCTAAACATTTCAACCCTAGCACCTATAATTGCCTTTATAGGTTTTTTGATGAGCACTTTCTCCAAGAGTAAGAAGAAAAGATACGTAGGTCAAGCAATTATAGGCCTTGGATTTTTATTCATGGGTATGCAATTTATGAGTGACTCCATGGAACCCCTAAGGGACTATCCTGGATTTTCAACTGTAATGACTAAGTTTGACAATCCAATCTTGGGAGTTTTGGCAGGTACAGGTATAACAGCCTTACTCCAATCTTCATCAGCATCTCTTGGTATCTTGCAAGCCGTTGCCAATCAAGGTGTAATATCACTTCACTCAGCCATGTATATAATCCTAGGATTTAACATTGGTACTTGTGTGACTTCAGTTTTATCTTCAGTTGGATCATCCAAGAACGCAAGAAGGACTGCCCTAGTTCACGTTCTCTTTAACATTATTGGTACAATAATATTTATCCTTGTATCCTTTGTGATCCCAATAGACGAGATAGTAGAAAGATTTTCAAGGAACTTACCGGCAGCAGAGATTGCCAACCTTCACACACTCTTTAATATTGCAACTACAATCATTTTAATTCCTTTCTCCAAGAAGCTTGCAGACCTAGCCTTCAAGATTATTCCTGGTATAGACAAGGAACAAGAAGAGATGTCTCTACAATATATCAACTTAAATGTTACAAAGGATGCACCAGCAACCTTTACTGATGTCAAGGCAGAGGTTAGAAGGCTACTTGATATTGTAACTATGAACTATGAGTCCTCTGTTGAACTCTTAAGAGAGTTTGACGACGAGAAATACGACGAAATATTTAGGAGAGAGGGAGTTATTAACTACCTCAACAAACAAATTTCGGCCTTTATTATTGATTCACTAGGCCTACCAATGAATAAGGAAACTTCTGCAAACTTTGCAGCTTATCTTAGAATATCTAGAGACATGGAAAGAATTGGGGACCACTCCAAAAATATTGCTGAAGTTGCTAAGTTAAAAAATGACGAAGGTCTTTTCTTTACTGATGTGACTTTTGATGAAATGAGAGAAATAAATACTATTATTGAAAAAATGTTCCACTCCTATGACGGAGACATGGAAAAAGACCAAAGAGTTGTATTCATGCGTGAGTCCAATGAACTTGTTCAAAAAGAGGCTTCTGACTTTAGGAACAACCACATGATAAGGATGAGAGAAAAAATTTGTAATCCTGAATCAGGACTTCTTTATGAAAAAACTCTTGCAGCCATGGAAAGAATTTCATCTTATATTTCCAACGCTGGCAAGCTTTCAATATAATAAATTAATTGAAAATGATAAAAATTAATCTGCTTTCGGGCAGATTTTTTTATTGGGAATTTTTAACTTTAAAAATTAGGAAGTTCTGGAAACTTATGAGGTCATAAAAATTTGAGAAATCCTCAAAGGTTTTGGCGTTATAAAAAATTATGAAGTCATAGAAAAGTGTGAAGTCACAAAAAAATGTGAATTAGTAAAGAAATATGAAGTCATGAAGAATGATGAAGTCATGAAGAATGATGAAGTCATAAATAATTATTATGTGATAGAAAAATATTGAATCATAATAAATTATAAAGTCGTAAAAAATCATGAAGTCATGAAATAATATAGGTTCATAAAAAGTATGAAGTTATAGAAAATTATAAAGTCATTAAGAATTATGAAGTCTTAGAAGATATTGAATCATAAATCAATACAAAATTTAAAAATTTTAAAAATCCATGAAGATCCACAAGTTATTGAAAGAAATCAAAACAAAAGACTGTAAAAGAAAATTTGTTTACAAACACAAGTTTCGATGTTAGAATGACCTTGGTGGTAATATGGAATTAAAAGAAAAAATAAAAATTTTGTCTGATGCTGCAAAGTATGACGTGAGCTGCTCATCTTCTGGCTCCAATAGAAAGAATAAGGGTGGATTGGGAAACGCTAGCCAAAGTGGAATCTGCCACTCTTGGTCTGAAGATGGCAGGTGCATATCTCTTCTTAAGATACTTTTTACAAATCACTGCATCTACGACTGCAACTACTGCATCAATGCCAAGAGTGTTGACTCCAAGAGAGCGGCCTTTACAGTTGATGAAGTCGTCGACTTGACTATAAATTTTTACAAGAGAAATTACATTGAGGGCCTCTTCTTGTCTTCTGGCATCTTCAAGTCCTGCGACTACACCATGGAGAAGTTAATAGAGGTTGCAAAGAGGCTTCGTCAAGAAGAAAACTTCAACGGTTACATCCACATGAAGGCAATACCGGGTGCCAGCCAAGACCTTATAAAAGAATTGGGCAGATACGTGGACAGGATGAGCATAAATATTGAGCTCCCAACAGAAAAGAGCCTGGCCCTTCTTGCTCCAGAAAAAAGTCTTGATGAAATAACAAGGCCCATGGACCTAGTTTCCAAAACTCTAAAGGTCAACAAGCTTGAAAAGAAAAAATATAAAAAATTTTCAAAGAAGGACTTGTTTTTGCCAGCAGGTCAAACTAGTCAGATGATCGTTGGAGCAGGGGACATTCATGACAGGGATGTCCTCACAAGGTCCCAGTCCCTCTACGACGACTACAGCCTAAAGAGGGTCTACTACTCTGCCTATGTGCCTGTGAGAGAAAATTCCAAATTGCCAAGGATAAAGACTCCCCTCCTTCGAGAACACAGGATCTATCAGGCAGACTTCCTCCTTAGGTTTTATGGTTTTAGGGCAGGGGAACTTTTAAGCGAGACAAAAAGAGATTTTGACTTAAATCTTGATCCAAAGATGGACTGGGCCATAGAAAATTACAGGGACCCCATTGACATTAACAAGGCAAGTCTTGAAGAACTTTTAAAGATTCCAGGATTTGGTCCCCAGTCTGCAAGAAAAATTGTGAGGGCCAGGAGGTCCTTTAACTTGACTCTTGAAGACCTAAAGAAGCTTAGGATTTCCACCAAGAGGGCCCTAAACTTTATAACAATTTCAGGCAAGTATTATGGAAGAAGCTTTGATTCCAAAGAGACCTTGAGGTCTTTAATGGTGGAGAGGGAAGGAGGAGAACAACTTAGTTTTCTCGACTAAGTGATAGATATGATTTACTTATACGACGGGACAATAGAAGGACTTTTTACAGTAATTTTTAATGCCTACAAGGTTCTAGAAGATGTGGACTTAATCACTAAGAGGTCAGGCCAAATGAATTTTATGGCTGACAGAATCAAGTGCCCCACAGAAATTGACAAGGCCAAGAGGGTTAGAGATTCAATAATAAAAAACTTTTCTTATTCATTTTATGATTCAGTCCTAAGGGTATTTGCGGCAAACAACGAGAGAAAGGAAGTGGCCATAGCCAAGACCCTTAAAAAACTCTACACCCATGGATTTTATTATTATGAAAGTGCCGACGAAGACCTAGTTGAATTCAAAAATTTATTAAAGAGGGTCTCAGGAGAGATCCACTCTTTCAAGGGACTTCTTCGTTTTGAAGAAAAGGATGGCCTCCTCTTTGCCAAGTTTGAACCACAAAATGATATTTTGATTTTTGTCTACAAGCACTTTAAGAGAAGGCTAGTCAATGAAAAATTTGTAATTGCAGATATAGTTCGCAATAAGGCTGTAATCTACAATGGAGAAAGGGGCAACTTCTTTGACTTTGAAATGTCAGAAGATATGAAGACTGATGATTCTTATATTGACCTCTGGCTTTCCTTCTACGATGCTGTTGCCATTGATGAGAGAAAAAATGAAAAACTTAGGATGCAAAATATGCCAAAAAAATATTGGAAGAATTTGCCAGAGATGAATAGGCCAAAAAAATGTGATTAATAAAAATTTCTTCTAAGGGTATAAAGGACTTGGGAGGAGAAAATGGAAAAAAATAGAATTGCAAACTTAAATACTTATATAGAAGACCATTATCATGGAGCAAGATTTATTGAGTCCAGCGATTTAGAATTGCCAGACTTCTTGCAAAGGGAATTTAATGACAGTCACAACAACTGCACCATAGCAAGCCTAACAAGGATTATAAACTATTACTATAGAGACAAGGACAAATTTGAAATCTATGACGAAGTCTTTGCAATCGCCAAGAAAAATGGCTACTTCAAAAAAATAGGGACCCTTCCTGTGATGATTTCCCACATTGCCAATATTTATTTCAAGAAAAATAAAATTGACATAAGGGCAAGGGGAATTTACCTTGGCAACTTCTACTCCCACGTGAAGGACGAGATCGACAACTTCAGGCCACTAGTTATGAACCTGGGATCAGGATATTACAAGAACCATTCATTAGTTATCTCCGGTTATTCAATTTATAAATTCAAGGGGATGAAGGTCAAGTTCTTGCATGTTTATGATGGATGGAACAAGACTAAGTCCTACATCGACTACAATGATCTAAGGGGATTTTTGAAGGTTCCAATTTTTTCCTACAATGTCTTTGATGTTGACATAGGAGAAGACTTGTAATAAAGTTTAAGACCAGACAGGTGATGATATGGAAAGAAATTATTTGAAATTTTTGGTGTCAGAGCTTATCTTCGTAAGAGAAGACACACTTATAAATTTGATCCCCAAGACTGAAGAAAAGTATAGGGAGATCTTTGGGGAATTAGAAAATTATGTAGATACATTAAATTTAAATATTAGGAAAGTTAGAAGAAACTTAAAGCTCTTGGATAAACTTTCTCCAGACCTTGCAAAAAAAGAAGCAGAGAAAGAATTTAAAAAGGACCTTGATGAATTAAGAGAAGACCAAGACTATGAAGCTGAGCTTAAATTAGCTGACGATGAGGTCCAAAGACAGGTGGAAGACCTCTTTAGAGAAGCAATATTTTTCTACAGTCCCAAGCTTTACGATTTTTCTCTTGAAGAATTTGACCAAGCGAGAAATGCCTTTAAGGCCTGCGACAAGGAAGGACTTGAAAACTTTTTAAAAAAGGAGAGGCCCAAGGAACTTGAGATGAGTAATGACCAACTTGAAAAAATGAGGGAAGACCTTGAAATAGAAATTTCTATTTTATTTGAGAGATTTCCCCTCAATCAATTGGACATGCTTGAGGACAAGGAAGCCATTGACTTTAACCTCAATAGACTAAAAAATGTCTACGAAGAATACCAAGAAATCTACGGAAGCCTTGGCGAAGAATTAAATATTAAGATTGCAAAAAAAGAAACTACCTCTTAAAAAATTATGAGGTAGTTTTTTCATACTTATTTTTAATTATTTTTAGAGCCACAAGACTTGACAGGTATCCAAGTATTAGACCAGCCAAGACATCTGTTGGATAGTGGACTGATAGATACATACGTGAAAATCCAATTAAAGATGCCAAGATAAGGGCAAGAATCCCTTTCTTTTTATTGTAATAATAAATTGTAAAGGCTGCAGCAAAGGATGAGCCTGTGTGGCCTGATGGGAAGGAATAACCCATGGGCTCTTTTATCAAGAGGTCAAAGGCCTCTACCATAAAGGGTCTTGGTCTTCCAATGAGGGGCTTTAAGATTAAAAGTCCAACAATAGAAAAAATAATCAAACTTAAAAAAATACTAAGGGCTTTCTTTTTTGAGTCCTTATTTTTTTGGAAGAAGATAATAAGACCAAGGGCAATCCAAAAGATTCCCCCATTGCCAAGACTTGTTATAAAAATCATGACCTTGTCTAGGATGGGGGAGTGGATTGTTTCTAAAAATTTTAAGAATTGAACTTCCATTTATTCTTGTTCTTTAAACTTGCCCTTAATAAATTGCACAAAGTTCTTTAGGTTTTTCTTTAGGAAGGCTTCCTTGTGATAAACCATATAATAAGCCCTAGAAATTGCTAAGTCTTCCACCTTGTGCATAATAATTTCGTCATCATCGAAGGAAGACCTGGCACCAAGTGATATTGCATCAGAAGATTTGACAATATTTAGGACCATGTCCTTATTTTGACAGATATATTTAATATCAATTGGTATATTCTTGTCCCTCAAGTAGGAGAAAAGAATTTTCTTTGAAGCTTCGTCTAGGTCACCCAAGACAAACTTCTTGTCCTTTAAATCATCGTGAGTTAGGACTGGTTTTTCCTTTAAGTCAGAATGATTTGACGAAATTATATAAATTTCATCTTCGTAGAAGGGTTCTGCAATATTTGTTTCAACACCAGCATCACCATCAATGATTGCCATGTTAATTATTCCAGAATTTAACTTCTTAAGTATCTCTTCACGTGAGTCAACATAAACTCTTATCTTTATGTCTCCCTTTTTTTCTTCATATTCATCTATGATCTCTAGGAGAAATTGAGAGCTAAAGTTTGAACTTACGCCAAGATTAATGTTGTGTGCAGTTGATGAACCTTGTAAGAAAATAACAGTATCTTGAAATTGCTCCAAAATATTTATGGCAAAATCGTAAAGTCTTAAACCAACATCTGTTATGTATAATTTTTTTGAAATCCTATCGAATAGTTTGACATTGTACTCATTTTCAATTTGTGAAATGGCATGTGAAACAGTTGGCTGTGAAATCTTAAGATTTTTTGCCGCGTTAGACATGTTTTTAGTCTTGCAAACTTCAATGAAAATTTCCAAATCTCTAATTGTCATAAAAACCTCCTCAAACATATTCTATTATCATATTTAGCAAAAATCAAGAAGTTATAGAAGAAAGCTTATAAATTTGTTTTTAAAAATATTAATGTAAAGAAAAAAGCAGGAATATACCCACATTACAAAAAGAATACAAAAAAAACAGACAAAGCAAAAACTGCTCTGTCTATCAAGATTTATTTATATGGTAGGTTTTTAGGTCTTCAAGCCAAGTCTTGTCATCAGCAAGATTTTCTTGGAAGACTCCTTCACTCTTCATGTAGTCGATGAAAAATTTATTAAACTTATCCGCCCCACGGACATTTAAGTGTTGAGGGTCGTAAAAGTCCTCTTTAGTTAGTCCCATTTCATTAGAAAAATCGTTGAAGTCGATGAATTTTGCCCCGCGATCTTCTAGATATTTATTAAAGACCCTTATGTTGTCAGCATAATAGAAGTAGGCGTAAACTGGTGTCTTAACAAAGTAAACTTGGGCTCCATTTTTTTGGCAAATATCTATTATCTCATCAATTGCTTTTAAGTTTTCGTTTAGATAAGTATCATTGTCAAAATTTTTTATAGACTCTAGAAATTCTTCCTCATCTGCAATCACATCATTCTTGAAGTCTTGGCTCTGACCCTTTAATAGGACATAACCCTTTAAGTAGTCGTCATAAGATGCCTTGTCAAAGTCGTAGTCCTCATCCCTTAGTTCGTCCCACCTTGAGTGATAGGCAACAAGGGGGAAGAGGGCAGGAGCTTTTAAATCTCTCGGCACCTTTGTCCCTATCATCTTGAGCTTGTTAACTGACATGGGAAGGTAGTCGGAATAAGAATTCACAACTCCAAGGTCTTCTGTAATTTTAAAAATCCCGGCATTTATGTCCACAAAGACCACTTGAGGATTTTTTCTTTTAAAGGCTTCCTTTACATAAGTTGCCGTTATCTTTAGGGGTTGCTTTTGAGAGCTCAAGACATAGGATTTTATACCAGTATTCTCATAGATAAAAAGGGGTTCGAAAGAGCAGTAGGAATGACTTGTCCCAAAGAACATTGCATTGTAGTCTTCAGTCTCGTTAAAGAAGCCGCCAATTTTATTGCCCATGTCCCAGGGTTTTGCCAGGGACTTTCTTATAAAGAGGTTATTAAGTTGTAGGCAGGCAAAAATTAAGATGCCAAGAAAAACTATTGATTTTAAAATTCTTAAAAATTTTTTCATTTAACCACCTAAAACTGAAAATAAATAAAGGCTGACTCAGAAAATTCTGGACCATAAATTCCCAAAATTATAATTCCAAGGATAAAGGCCATATAAATTATCCATCTAATTGGAAGGACGAGTCTTATAATTTTTTCTCCAAGATTTATCCTATTGTACTTTAAGATGTCAAAGACAAGTAGGATAAAAATTCCCACTCCAAGAGGATAGAGGTTGGCAAGGCCAAACTTTGAATTTGTAATTTCTTCTAAGAGATTATTGGACCAAGGATTGTTGATTATTCCCAAGATGTAATCATTTCCCTGGTGGATGGTCTCTGCCCTAAAGTAGATAAAGGCAAAGACAACAATAAGAAGGGTCAAGATCCTCCTAAAGAAGTCCAAGAAAATATTTGACTTCCTATTTTTATTTATCCCAAGTAAACTTTCGATTACGTTAAAGACTCCGTGGATAAGGCCCCAGAGGACAAAGGAAAGTTCTGCTCCGTGCCAAAGTCCTGACACGAGAAAAACTATTAAGAGGTTTAGACACTTCCTAAAGCTTCCCTTCCTGTTGCCACCAAGTGGAATGTAGAGGTAGTCCTTAAACCAAGTGGAAAGGGAAATGTGCCAGCGTCTCCAAAATTCTGTAATGGATTTTGAAAGTAGTGGCTCCTTGAAGTTGTCCATGAGGTCTATGCCAAGAATTTTTGCAGACCCCTTTGCCATAATTGAATAGGAATAGAAGTCGCAATAAATTTGGAGGGTAAAGAGGAAGGCCCCAATTATTAAAAATCCCCTAGAATAAGTTTTATAATTTGCAAAGGCGTCGTTTACAAAAATTGCTGCCCTGTCAGCTAAGAGAAGCTTCAAAAACATTCCATAAAAAAATAGCTGCAAACCCCTCACGAGATTTTCATAAGAAAACTTTTTTGGATTTTTTATTTGTGGAAGAAGGTTAGTACTTCTCTCGATAGGTCCTGCCACAAGTTGGGGGAAGAAGGAAACGAAAAGGGCATAATCAATTAGTGACCTTTCAGCTTCAAGGTCCTTCCTGTAGACATCAATGGTGTAGCCAAGAGCCTGGAAGGTGTAAAAGGAAATACCAACAGGAAGTAGGAGGTCCAAGGCTATGTTAAAGTTGCCGCCAGAGATCTTTCCTGCCAAGTCCATAAAAAAGTTAAAGTACTTGAAGATAAATAAGATTCCCAAATTTATAAAAAAGCACAAAAAGACAGCAAGCTTCATCTTAGTCTTGGAGTCACGGTTGTTTTCAATGTAGATCCCCGTCATGTAGGTGATGACAATTGAAAGAACCATGAGGAAGGTGTACTTCACATTCCAAAAGCTATAAAATGTAAGGCTTGCTAAGAGCAAAAATATATTTTTAGATTTTCCCCTAAGCAGGTTGTAAAAAATTACAACTATGGGGAGAAAGATTAAGTATTCAAAAGAATTAAAAAGCATAAAATCCTCCAATTCCTATATAATATAGTAAAAATTAGAGGATTTCAATAAATTATTATCCAGCAAGAAGGCTCATTTTGTACTCCTTAGGAGTCTTGCCTGTATACTTTTTAAAAGTCATTGTAAAGTGAGGCTGAGAAGAGAATCCACACTCATAAGAAATGTATTCGAGGGTCTTCTTGTCTTCTAGGAGAAGCTTCTTGGCCTTATTTGTCTTTAAAGTGTTTAGGTATTGGCAGAAGGTAAAGCCAGTTTCTTCCTTAAAAAGTGAGCAGAGATAATTTTTTGATAGATGAAGTTTATCTGCAAGGTCTTCAAGTCCAAGTCCCTTGTTGTATTCTTCGTTAATAATTTTTATGGCCTTGTCAATAATTTCATTTTTAGAAAAACTTATGGCGTCTAAAAGAGAATTGGAGTAGGCCTCTATTAGGTCGTGACCCAATAGTTTAAGGTCTACTTCATCAAGTTGCCCTTCAAGTCTTTTTGCAAAGGCCTCATGTAAGTATGTGAGGTCCTTGTTATATGTAATCAAAAAATATGTATAAAGAAAGGTGTTTAAGTTTTCCATTTGTCTTTTCATCTCATCAAGAGAAGAAGTTTCGCTGCAAGGTGAAATTTTTTCAAAGATTTCTGTGGCACATTCAAGCAACTCTGGTCTTGTCATTTGTGCAAGGTTAAGATAATTTGTCATTTTTCCTCCTGTTAAAATTTTATTTATGTAATTTTTATAATTTTTTAGCTTAAGATAATTATAGGACAATTGATATCTAATATCAATAGAGAAGCTTAATTTATTTTTAAAATTTTAAAAGCCTTAATAAGAGCCATGCCATCATCTTTGTGAGATTACTAAACAAAAAATATTATTAAATATATTAATGAATTTTATTTAATTTGAATTTTTTTCAATTCACAAGAAGAAATAAAGCTTATAAGGTTTTAATTTTTAGCAAATAGCATATAATAAGATAGAGGAGGGATTACTGTGACAATTTCAAAAAATAAAATGATGGAACTAGAGAAGAGAACAATAGATGAATACAAAATTGATTCTCTTATTTTAATGGAAAACGCAGGAATGGGAATTTATCGTGAAATTAATCAGTACAATTCCTACACAATAATTTGCGGTAAGGGAAACAATGGTGGTGACGGCCTTGTCCTAGCCAGACACTTGATTTTAAATGGCAAACTTGTTGAAGTCTTTGTTGTTGGACATAAGATGACAAGTGAATTTGCAAAAAATCTTGAGATCTTAGAAAAACTTACCGAAATAAAATATATTGAAGACGAAAATAAATTTGAGGACCTAGTGGAGTCTCTTGAAGTTAATGAAGTTACTGTTGACGCAATCTTTGGACTTGGACTAAATAGGCCCCTAAATTCTTTTTATAAAAAGCTTATAAATCTTATAAACGCTCATGGCAATTATATTATTGGAGTTGATATCCCATCAGGCATGGACCCAGACACTGGTGACGAATATGGAGCTTGTGTTGGATGCAACTTGACCTTTGCCATATCAGACATAAAAGACGGTCAACTTTTAAACAGCAAGGTTGGAGAACTTAAAAAAATATATATAGGGATTGTGAGGTATGCAGATGAGTAAAAAAATGAACAGAAACATAAACTTGACAGAAGGCTCCATTCCCAAGGGGATAATTGCCTTTGCCATCCCCCTACTTCTCACAAACTTTTTGCAACAGCTTTATAACACAGCTGACCTTATGATAGTGGGTAGGTTCGCAGGCAAGAACCCCATGGCAGCAGTTGGTGCAACGGGACCAGTGTCCAACTTGTTAATTGGACTCTTCCTTGGACTTACAACTGGTGCTTCCGTAATAATTTCACTTTATTACGGATCCAATGACAGGGAAGCCCTAAAGAGGTCTGTAGGTTGTTCCTACTTCCTTGGACTTATGTCGGGACTCCTTATAACTATCTTTGGTTATCTAACAACACCATTTTTCCTAAGGATAATGGATACACCACCAGAAATCTTGCAGGATGCAACAACCTACATGAGGGTCTTCTTCTTGGGAACAGTTCCTATACTTATATACAACATGGGAGCCTCAATCCTAAGGGCAACTGGTGACTCCAAGAGACCTTTCAACTTCCTTTGTGTGTCAGCTGTAGTAAATATTGTCCTTGACTTAATCCT
This sequence comes from Peptoniphilus sp. HMSC075B08, assembly GCF_001815405.1. Lineage (NCBI taxonomy): Bacteria > Bacillati > Bacillota > Tissierellia > Tissierellales > Peptoniphilaceae > Peptoniphilus > Peptoniphilus sp. HMSC075B08. The sequence continues at coordinate 32,942 of NZ_KV820437.1, forward strand.
AGTAGGATATTTACAAATGTCAGTCCTAGGAGCAGGGATAGCAACTCTTGCATCCCAAGTTACATCAGCAATACTTGTAACATACTCACTCTTAAAGACTGATTCATCTTATAAATTAAGAAAGAGCGAGATTAAACTTCACAAGTTTGAAGCCAAGAGGATTTTTGAAGTTGGAATCCCAACGGGAATTCAAACGGCCCTTCTTTCCTTTACCAACGTAATCTTCCAAGCAAAGATTAACTCCTTTGGCCCCGATGCCATAGCCGGTGTAGCTGCAGAAGGAAGGATTGATGGCTTCCTCTTTATGTCCTTACAAGCCATTGCCCTTGCGGCAACAACCTTCTCGGGACAAAACTTTGGAGCCAAGAAGTTTGACAGACTTCGTGAGGGTATGAAGGTCTCCCTAATAATTGTATTTGGAATTTCCTTTGTCCTATCACTTATTGCCTACTTCCTAGCAAGTCCACTAATAGCAATCTTTAACCCAGACCCTGATGTAGTTGCTTATGGTGCCGACTTCCTAAAGATTTTGAGTCTTGGAATCTGGTGTTTTGGACTTTCAGAAACAATTTCTGGTTTCATAAGAGGAAGTGGACACGCAATGGGACCTATGATCATTTCTCTTTTGACAATTTGTATATTTAGGCTTGTAGTGGTTTACTTTGCAATGCCAATATTCAATTCAATAAGAGTAATTTCCATTATCTATCCAGTTTCATATTTTGCAAACTTTGTGATCATGGTACTTTACTTTAAATTTGGAAGATGGAGAAAAGATTTTGATATGTAAATGAAAATTTATAGATAATGACAAATTGGCACCAGCTTGGTGCCTTTTTTAATTGCAATGAAGTCAGGCTTTATTGTAAACTATACTTAATATAAGAAAAGCAGTGATACTATGAAGAAAAAAACTTTATTTTTAATAAGTCTTCTTTGCTTGGGAATTTTTTTTGCCCTCTATAACTTTAACCGCTATCCAAAAAAAGTGGTGGCAGAAATTCTCTACACCGTTGACGACAGGATTCTTGCCTTTGTTGATAAGAATATCCAAGACTTTGGCTTTGCAGATATTTTTAACAAGGTCAAATCCACTGGCGACTACGGAATAAGACTTAGCCTTGAAGATAATAAAAATGATAAATTAAATATTATCAATTACCAAAGTCCTGACAAGAAGGAAAGATACTATCATGAGAGAAGAGAAGTAGACCATGAAATAAAGACCTACGGGGAAAAAATCGTCAATAGTGACGTCTATCTCTATAGAGAAGACGTGTCAGATTTTCCACTTTACATTGACAGGAACACCATGGTGAACTTGTCTCGTGACTCCAAGGTCATGTCCGACCTTGGCTATGACATTAATAACAAAAAACTCTTCCTTCCACCAGTTTCCCTTTCTGAAAAAAACACAGAGCTTAAGAAATATGTGAAAAAGGAATGGGCAGAGACCATAAGAAGGACTAAGGTGAAGAAACTTTCAGACAAGTCCTACGAGTTGAAGGTGAGGTCCAAGGACCTAAAAGACCTTTTCGAAAAAATTGAGGGCTTTTACTATGAAGAAGATAGTTTTCCTTACTCTTATATTGCGAGACTTTTGAGAAGGGAATTTGCAAAAATTTCAAATGACCTAGATAAGAGGGACCAAATTGTCTTTTACATCTACACAGATGATGACCTAAATCTCTTGAAACTAAAGTCAGACGACAATAAGTATGCCCTAGCTATAAAAGACTACTTAGAGATAAAACTTCCAGAGACTAGAATCTACATCGAGCCAGAGGAAAATGAAAAACTTAGGACCCTAAGGGGAAAGATAAATGACAGACCCTTTAGGATGTCCTACTATCCCGATTCCAACAAGCTCATCTACCACGATGGGAGGACATTAATCAATGCCAGATTTTATAATTTTGTGAGATCCAAGAAGTTTAAGCTAATAGCTGATATAGATGGAGCGAAAATAAAAAAAATAAACTTAAACTTCTATACAATCCCAGAAAAAATTGAAAGGGAAAAAAATTATATAGAAATTTTAAAATTAAAGGAAGAAGATTGGCAGGAACTAATGTGGGGTGAAAAATTTGAAAAATGATATAAGTAAGAAGGACAAACTGATATTTAGGATCCTAATAGACTCTCTAATGGTGGGAGCCTTGGCAGGATTATTCTCTGTTCTTTATAGGTTTGTGATAATGAAAATGGACTTCTACAGGTCCTTCCTATACGGGGAATTTAACCCAAGGTCCCTAATAATTTTAATAGGCTTGGGAGCAATAATTTCCTTCATAATTCATCACTTGTTGAAATGGGCTCCCCTATCAGGAGGAAGTGGAATTCCACAAATTCGTGGCGAAATCCTTGGTAAATTTAGGATGGAAGAAGTCCCAACCCTCATATCCAAAATCCTTGGAGGAGGCTTGGGAAACCTCATGGGATTTTCACTGGGAAGAGAGGGCCCATCAATCCAAATGGGTGGAGCAGCGGCCAAAGGACTTGGCAAAATCTTAAAGAGACCACCAGATGAAATCAAGTACATGATAACAGCAGGGGCAGCAGCAGGACTTGCAGCGGCCTTTAACGCACCTTTAGCTGGTTGCATCTTTGCAATAGAGGAACTCCACAAGTCCTATTCAAAATTTGTCCTCTTGCCAGCCCTAATTGCATCAATAACTGCAAACTACATTTCCTTTATCATAATGGGACAAGAAACATCCTTCTCCTTCTTTGTCACAGAATCCCTGCCCATGAAGCTAATCTGGGTGGCCATCCTAATAGGAATCTTGACAGGTTTAGTGGGCGGAGTTTATAACTATCTAATAACAAAATTCCAAGACCTTTTCAAAAAAATAAATTCAAAAATTTTAAAGTACTCCCTATTGATGGGAGTGACAATCCTTGTAGGATTTATGTTTTTTGAAGGAACAGGTGGGGGACACGGACTTTTAGAAAATATGGCAAGAGAAAGATTTGCCGTAAAATATATCTTGGCAATCCTCTTGGTAAAATTATTTTACACAAGCTTTTGTTATGGCTCAGGAGTCCAAGGTGGAATCTTTTTGCCAGTCCTTGTAATAGGTGGATCATGTGGAGCCCTAATATTCTCTGCAGTCCACAATGCCTTTGGGCTAGATGCCTTTTACATCAACTTCATAATCCTTGGCATGAGTGGAATCCTCGCATCAGTAGTGAGAAGTCCAATCCTATCAATAATTTTGGTATCAGAAATGACTTCGACTTTTGAGCACTTGATTGCCCTTTCCATTGTAGTAATGGTTTCCTATTACGTTGCCGAAGCCTTAAAAGTCGCACCAATTTACGATACCCTCTTTGAAAGACAGTTAAAGGACAAGAACTTATTAAGTCCAAAAGAAAGAGAACTTGGAGACTACTCAGTCTTTGAATATACAATCACAGACGACTTCAAAAATCTGGGCAAAACCCTAAAAGAAATAAACTTCCCAAGACATTTGATAATAATGTCAATAGAAAGAGATGGCAGCGAATTTGTTCCAACAGCCGATGACGTGATCCTACTTGGCGACAAGGTCACAGTATTAATAAGTGCAGAAGATGCCCTAGACATAGACGAATTTTTTAAAGGCGAGTAAAATTAAGAAAACAAAATAATTAAAAAGCACTAAACTTGTAATAAGACACAAGATAGTGCTTTTATATTTTTTAAATTGTCAAAAAGAAAAAGTGCAAGATGTGTTTTCTTGCACTTCTTTTGTTTTTACTTTCGTTTTTGTTTAAAAGTTTGAAAGTATTTTGATTTTAAATTTAATTAAAAAATTTGAAATTATTATGACTTTAAATTTAATTTAAATATTTAAAATTATTATGATTTTGAATTTTTTCAACTTATTCTAAAATTAAAAAATTTTATTAACTTCTAATTATTTCACAGACTTTCTAAATATTTTTTAACTTGTGGTCCCACATAGGCCTTGTCGTCCTTTAAGAGGATTGGTCTTTTGACAAGCATCCCATCAGTTGATAGGAGCTCAAAAATTTCTTGGTCTGTCATGTCCTTCTTCTTGTCCTTTAAGTTTAGTTCTCTGTACCTCACTCCTGATGAGTTAAAAAGTTTATAGATGTCAACTTCTGCTAGGTCTTTGATTTTTTTCAGTTCCTCTACGCTTAGTAGGTCCTTGTCGATTTCCCTGTATTCATAGGAAATATTTTTTTCTTCCAAAAGTTTTTCTACATTCTTGCAAGTGCTGCATTTTTTGTATCCGATTAATGTGTTCATAATAGCCTCCTCCTAAGTCAAATTATACTATAAAAAAATTATAAAAAATTTTAAAAATTTTTGCAAAAAGTGTTTACATTTTTATATTACGTGATATAATAATAGTACCAAATAAGATTAACGTGATAAAGCAAGAAAGAATTGCTAAGGTTTTATCTTATTTGTGAACAATGACAATTCCATCCAATAAAAAAGTAAAAGCGTATTTGATTTTATTAATTTTATTAGCCTTTTATTAATTTCAATGAGGCTTTTATATAAACTGAAATTGAAGATGTAATTAAAGTAAGATGGTAAATAGTTTGAATTTTTTAAGTTAGTTTACTCTTAGTTTTTATATAAATGGCAGGGAGTCCTAGAGTTGGGAGCTCTCGGGAATGTTAATTTATATAGGGCTTTGGTAAAAAGAAGAATATAGGTGATTGATGTGATTGAACCAAAAAGTTTTAATTGGATGGAATTAAGAATCTGAAAAGAATGTCTTTAGATAATTGATTAAGGACATTCTTTTTTTGTAAGCTTTTTTAAGCTAGTTGTGGAAATTTAAAAAATTTTAAAGAAGATAAGGCTTGCGATTATAAAAAGTTGAAAAATATAAAAACAGATAACAAAAATGATTTATAAAGAAAAAATTAAAATTTTTTGTATTTTATATGTGTTTACAAGGGAAATAAAAAATAGGAAGAATAGAATAGTGAATTTAAAAAATAAAGAAGGAATTTTAAAAGGAACTAAAGAAAATTATAAGTAAGTAAAATTTAAAAACTTAAAAAATTTATAGATAAGTAAAATATAGAAGTAAAAGCAATCAATAAAATAAAAATCTACATAAAAAATCTCCACCTATGTGACATAAGTTGTGACATAAGTAGAGATTATTTTTATTTAAATTTATTAATCTTCTTTTGCTAAGATTTTTGCAGCCATTTCCTTACCGAAGTCAATTAGTTGTTTTAATTCTTCGTCAGTTGCTGCACCTTGGATTTCAAGTTGAGTGTCAAGCACATCGTACTTGCCTTCTTCCATGTATTTCTTTAGAGTCTTTAGGGCTCCACCTGACCATGAGTAGGAACCGAAGATTCCCCAATAGTTGTTTTTCATTCTTTGGTGAGAAACTTCTGTCAATAGGTAGTTCATTGGTGGGAATAGGTTGTTGTCATAAGAACATGATCCCAAGATAACTCCCTTGTATCTCCAGATGTCAGAAAGTAGGTAGGAGTTTGAAGTCTTTGTGATGTCACGAACCTTGACGTTTTTAAGTCCACCTTCAGCAAGTCCTCTTGCAACTGCTTCTGCCATTGTTTCTGTGTTTCCATACATTGATCCGTAGATTACCACACAACCATCAATAGTTTCTTGCTTAGCAAGTGAAGTGTAGATGTCTATAATCTTTTGTGGGTTTTCTCTCCAAATTGGTCCGTGGTCTGGACAAATTAGTTCAATATCAAGACCTTCTAGCTTCTTAAGAGCTCTTAGGGCTTGAGTTGCGTACTTACCAACAATATTGATGAAGTATCTTGTAGTTTCTTCTAGGTAGTGTGAATCGTATTCGATTTGGTCGTCAAAGATTCCACCATCTAGTGTTCCAAAGCCACCGAAGATGTCTTGAGAGAATAAAGTCTTAGTTGCTTCTTCGTAGGCAACCATAGATTCTGGCCAGTGAACCATTGGAGTCATGTAGAAAGTAAGTTTTCTATTACCAAGTTCAAGAGTTTCGCCTTCCTTAACTTCTATGATGTTGTCAGTAACTTCGTAGAAGTTGTTTAGCATTGCAACAGCCTTCTTGTTAGTAACAAGTTTTGCATCTGGATAAATATCCAAGATTGACTGAATTGAAGATGTGTGGTCTGGTTCCATGTGATTGATTACTATGTAATCAATTTTTTCATTTTCTCCAATAATTTCATTGATCTTTTGAATGTAATCGTCAATTGTGTTAACCCTTACTAGGTCGAAAAGTATATTTTTTTCTCCCTTTAATACAAAAGAGTTGTAAGCAACACCCTTTGGTAGTGGCCACATTCCTTCAAATAGTTCTGTCTTCCTATCATTTGTACCTATGAAATAAATATCATCTTTAATAGGCACTGATAATAAATTTTCCATATATCCTCCTTATATTTTCATAAAACAAGGACTTAATTAAGTCTTTGTTCCAATTATTTAAGATAGTAAATATCACAATAACTTTCTTACCCCATAATCCCAATAAAATTCAGGATTAATATAATTTTAGTAAAACTCTAAAAAGCTGTGTCTCTCGCCCTTCTCCTTGTAGCCAAGAATTTGTTCCATGTTGACATTTTCTGTGGCACGCAAGAGGTTGATGTCCACATTTTTGTTTTCTTTCTTGAGCTCTTCAATAAGGTCTTTTATAAAAAATCTCTTGTTGCCAGACTTCTTTTGGGTAACTGTGCAGGCACAGTCAAGAGCAGTAAGGCCAGTTGACTTCATAAACCTAATTATGGCTTCTTCCTTTACAAGATACATGGGCCTGATGAGCTCAAGACCTTCAAAGTTTTTAGACTTTAACTTTGGCATCATTGTCTTGAAGTCGCCAGCATAAATTATATTTAGAAGAACTGTCTCTATGACATCGTCAAAGTGATGGCCTAGGGCAAGCTTGTTGCAGCCAAGCTCTTGGGCCCTGTTGTATAAGTTGCCACGACGCATTCTTGCACACATGTAACAAGTTGATCCGCCTTCAGACAATTTTTCTGCAACAGAAAATACGTCAGAGTCGTGAACCTTAACGGGTATCCCAAGTTTTTCGCAGTTGTACTCCAGCCTTTCCCTATTCTCAGGAAGGTAGCCTGGGTCCATAGCAATGAATTCTAATTCAAAGGGAACCTTGTTATGCTTTTTGAGTTCCTGCAAGAGCTTGGCAAGAGTTAGGGAGTCCTTGCCTCCTGATATAGCAACAGCAATCTTGTCGCCAGGGCTAATCATTTCATAATTGTTGATTCCCTTGACGAATTTTTTATAAATATCTCTTCTATAAGTTTTTATTAGGGACCTCTCTATGTCCACAATACTTTTAACTTTTTCCAAAAAATTTCACCTTTACCAATCTGTTTTTATTATAGCATAGTTATTTACTTATTGATAAGAAAGTCTAAATCTTTAAGACCTTCCTAATGAAAATAAAATCCCGATTAAAAATTTTGCTTAAAAATTATAACACAAGAAGTCTTTTATAAAAATATTTTTGGGAATATATAGGTAAAGTTCATTAAATTATAAAATTAAAGGCCTTTGTGATATAATTTATGTAATTAACTAAGGGGAACTAGCTAGGCTAGTTGAAAGAAAAGGAAGTATAAAATGGTAAATTATAATGTAAAGAAAAATTACACTCTGCTTGTGGATTTCTATGAGCTGACAATGGCAAATGGATTTTTTAAGGAAGGACTAAGGGATAAGACTGTTATCTTCGACATGTTCTTTAGAGAGGTGCCTGACAATGGAGAGTACACAATTGTTGCAGGCCTTGAACAGCTTATCGAGTATATGGAAAATCTTCACTTCTCTGATGAAGATATAGACTTTTTAAGAGAAAAAGGAATTTTTGACGAAGAATTTTTAACTTACTTAAGAGATTTTGAATTTAAATGTGACGTTTGGGCAATGCCAGAGGGAACACTTGCCTTCCCTGGCGAACCACTATTAACAGTAAGAGGTCCAGCAATTCAAGCGCAAATGCTTGAAACTATGGTTCTACTTACAATTAACCACCAATCCATGATTGCAACTAAGGCATCAAGAATTGTTAAGCAAGCCAAGGGCAGACCAGTTGTTGAATTTGGATCCAGAAGGGCCCAAGGATATTCTGCAGCCAATCTTGGAGCAAGGGCAGCCTACATTGGTGGCTGTGCAGGAACAGCCAACACCTTGACAGACAAGATGTTTGGGGTGCCAGCTCTTGGAACAATGGCCCACTCTTGGGTTCAAATGTTTGACACAGAACTAGAAGCCTTTAGGGCCTTTGCAAGAGTCTATCCAGACAACTGCCTACTTCTTGTTGACACTTACGACACCCTAAAGGAAGGTGTCCCTAATGCCATCAAGGTCTTTGACGAAGAAGTTGTCCCTCGTGGATTTAGACCTAAGGGAATAAGGATAGACTCAGGAGATATCACTTATATTTCCAACAAGGCGAGAAAGATGCTTGATGATGCAGGCTATGAAGATGTTCAGATTATGGCATCCAACTCCCTAGACGAGTACACAATTAGGACAATCCTCCACCAAGGAGCAAAGCTTGATTCCTTTGGAGTTGGCGAAAGACTAATCACATCAAAGTCATCACCAGTTTTTGGTGGAGTTTATAAACTTGTTGCCACTGAAGATGAAAATGGAAAAATAACTCCAAAGATTAAAATTTCTGAAAACGTGACAAAAATTACTACACCAGGCTTTAAGGAACTTTACAGGTTCTATGAAAATGAAACAGGCAAGGCCATGGGTGATGTCATTGCCCTAAGAGATGAAGAAATCCCTAAGGACAATTACGAAGTCTTCCACCCAATTTACACTTGGAAGAGAAAGACTCTTACTGACTACACAGCGAAGAAGGTTCTTGTCCAAATTTATGACAAGGGAGAACTTGTTTACAAGATGCCAAGTCTTGATGAAATAAGACAAAGGGCAAAAGACGAACTTGATACCCTTTGGGAAGAAACAAAGAGACTTGACAATCCAAATGAATATATTGTTGACTTGTCAGAAGAACTTTGGCAACTAAAGGACAACTTATTAAAGAAGCACGGAAAGAATTAAAATAAAAAAGAGAGGGAAGTTATATGCAGTATTACGGAAATGTTTTTAGACCACCAAGTGAGGCTAGGTCATTAATAGTTCAAGCTACAGTGGGTTGCTCTCACAACGACTGTACTTTTTGCTACATGTACAAGGAAGATGATTTTAGGATAAGATCCCTTGAAGACATAAAGAAGGACCTAATAGAAATGAGCTCCTATGGAGATTACTTTGAAAGGATCTTCTTGGCAGATGGGGATGCCCTAGTATTAAAGACAGAAGACCTTCTTGAAATCCTAAGGACAATAAAAAAATATTATCCCAATGTAAAGAGGGTTTCTTCCTATGCAACTGCCCAAGATATAAATAGGAAGTCCCTAGAAGAATTAAAAGAACTTAGGGCTGAAGGACTTGAGATGCTCTACATTGGTTTCGAAACAGGAGACGAAGAACTCCTAAAAGAAATTAATAAGGGCGTAACTTATGAAGAATATGTGACTGCCATGAAGAAGGCAAAGGAAGCTGGATTTACGACTTCTATCACAATCATTGCAGGCCTTGGCGGAGTTGAGGGCATAGAGAGAAATGCCATTGGAACTGCCAAGCTAATTTCAGAAACTAAGCCAGACTTCTTGGGTTATCTTACAATGAGGATCTACAAGAACACACCTCTTTATGAAGACTATGTAAATGGCAAGTTCAAGATGCCAGATGTAGGTCAAATCCTTGAAGAGATGAAGATATTCTTGGAGCACGTTGACTCTGAAGGCACAGTATTTAGGTCCAATCACGCTTCCAACTATGTCCTACTTGCAGGAACTTTAAATGAAGATAGGGAAGGCCTAATAAGTGCAATAGAAAAAACTTTAAAGAAAAAGTCTTTTAGACCTGATGTATTGAGAGGATTTTAAAATTGAAGGACAAGAATTTTGAAAGCATGGATGAAGGACAAAGACTAAAAAATTTAAAAAAAGACCTGGACTCTGGAGTCATTTCCTTTGAAGAAAAGACTGAAGAGACCTCCCTTGCCCTAAATCCTGTTAGGTACCTAATCCCACTTGAGAGGGATCCTAATAAAAAGGAGAAACTTGACATTGACTACAAGAAGAAGAAAGGACCTAGTGACAAGAATTTCGAAATTATTATTGAGTTAAATCCAGAAGGTCATGAAGTTCATGAAAAGAAGGGAAGGTCCTCAAGACTTCCTGCCCCTCACAGGGTTCATTATCTTCAAAGAACAAAGAGAGAAAACCCCAAGATAGATAGGGGCTCTCTCTTTTATGACTACCTAGAGATTTACTTAAATAGAACAAAAAACATAGAGAAAAAATTTTTTGAAGACTACTTTGGACTCTAGTCTCAAGAAAAGAGGAAAAAATGGAAGAAAAAAAAGAATTAAAAGAAAAAAATATCCCGTCAAAATTGACCTTTAAGACAGATGTCTACAAAAAAATATTTTTGACAGGGCTTGCCCTATTATTTGTGGCATACTTATTCGTAAACTCCAGGACAATATTTTCAGGCCTTGGAGTTTTACTTGGCATTTGCGCTCCCTTCATTTTAGGTGGAGTCATTGCCTTTATAATGAAAATACCCCTAAACTTTTTAGAGAGAAAAGTTTTTGACAAAATAAAAAATGAAAAATTTCAAAAGCACAAGAGGACAATATCCATTGCCCTATCCTTTATAGTGATAATCCTTGTTTTCTTTATCATTACGGCAATAATTGTCCCACAACTTATTAACTCCTTTAACGAACTTAGGAAGTCCCTTCCAAGTTTCTTGCAAATGGCAATTGATAAGACAAGAGAGATACCTTACCTTAGCAGTTACTCTGATAAGCTCCAAGCAGAATACGACAACCTATCTTGGAATGAAATCTTTGATAGGGTCAAGGGCTTTGTGAAGTCAGATGAAAATTCATCCCACATACTAAATTCTGCACTTTCTACTGCATCAAGTATCTTAGGCGGTTTGGTTTCCTTCTTCCTTGCTCTTATTACATCAATTTACATCCTTGCAGACAAGGAAAGACTGGGATATCAAGCAACAAGAATTTGCTACTCATGTTTTAACAACAAGGTCGCAAACAAAATCTTACACGTTGCCCACCTTTTACATGAAAACTTCTTTGGTTTCATCAGGGGACAGCTTACAGTTTCAACCTTTATAGGTATAGCAACTTTTATTTGCTGCCTAGTATTGAGGATGCCAAATGCAGCCACAATTGGTGTAATAGTTGGTGTCACAGACCTTATTCCAATTATTGGTCCCTTCCTTGGTGGTGCCATGGCCTTTGTCATGATTGTAATCGAAGACCCAACAAAGGGCCTCATCTTTATAGCCTTGGTTGTAATCTTGCAACAAGTTGAGTCAAACCTAGTTTATCCAAAACTTGTGGGAAACGAAGTTGGACTTCCGTCACTTTGGACTCTTGTGGCAATCACAATAGGTGGTTCTCTCTTTGGTGTAGTTGGTATGTGCGGCTTCATACCACTTGCATCAACAATCTATGCCCTTATAAAAGAGTACACAGAGTACAAGATCAATGAAAAGAACTTAGACTTAAGAATGAAAAAAACATAAACAAAAAAGACTTCTCATTTCACAGTGAGAAGTCTTTCTTTATGCAAAAAATTATATCTTATTTAGATTTCTTCTTTGTAGTTTTCTTTGACTTAGAAGATTTTTTATCATCTTTTTCGTCATCATCATCTTCCTTGGCATTTTCTTCTGCTTCCATTATGTTGCCTTCGCAGAATAAGTAAGTTCTCATTTGTTCGTCCCAACCTTCTTGGTTGCGGCGAAGCCATTCAAGTGTCATCATTGCGTGTTCAATTTCTTCTTCGGCATTGTGCCACATGATTTCCTTTAGTTCCTTGTCGTCAGTAACTGCAACTCTTTGGTAGTACCAGTCAACTGCTTCGATTTCTTCTTTTAGGGAGTTAATTGCTCTTACAATTTCCCTTTGCTTCTTCGTCATTTCACTAGCGGGTTCGTGATAATCGTTAGCCATAATAAGCTCCTTTACAATAAAAAATGTTAATTTACTTCTAAATTAATTATAACACTAACGCTTTAACAAAGGAATGGATTTTTCAAACTTCCTTGTTTTGGGTATAATAGATATAGTTGAAAAAATTATGAAGAGAAAGAGAATTGAAATAATTTTCAAAGATACTGAGAAAATTGATTAAAGGAGAGATTGTTAATGATTGAATTTAAGAACGTCAGTAAGATCTATCCCGGTAATCAGGTTGCAGCTGAAAATATAAATTTAAAATTCAAGGATGGCGAATTTATATGTTTTATTGGAGCCAGTGGATCGGGCAAGACTACCTGTATGAGGATGATCAACAGGATGAATGAAATCACATCAGGCGAGATCCTCATTAACGGAGTCAGCATCAAGGACATGGATCCTGTTGACCTCAGGAGACAAATTGGATATGTAATCCAACAAATTGGACTCTTGCCCCACATGACAGTTTATGACAACATAGTTTTGGTCCCTAGACTTCTTAAGTGGGACGAAGAAAAACTAAGACCAATTGCAGAGAACTTAATAGAAAAAGTTGACCTGCCACTTTCTTACTTAGAAAAATATCCATCAGAATTATCTGGTGGACAACAACAGAGAATTGGTGTAATAAGGGCCTTGGCAGCAGACCAAGACATAATCCTAATGGACGAACCCTTCGGTGCCCTTGACCCAATAACAAGAGATGCTCTACAAAAACTTGTGAAAAGACTTCAAAGAGAAATGGGAAAGACAATAGTCTTTGTATCCCACGACATGGACGAAGCCCTTTCACTTGCAGACAGGATAGTCATCATGAAGAAGGGTCACGTTGAACAATTTGACACTCCAGAAAATATACTTAAGAACCCAAAATCAAAATACGTAGAAGAAATGTTGGGCCAAGAAAAGATGAACGAGGCCAAGACTTCTTATAGGACTGTTGAGACAATAATGCTTAAGAATCCAGTTTCCCTAACAAGTGACAGGTCAACTTACGATGCCCTTGCCCTTATGAGGAACAAGAGGGTCGACACGATTTTCGTTACAGACGAAGAAGGTCACCTACTTGGAGCAGTGGGTATGTTTGACATAGGAAAATTTGGTAAGCACATAAAACCACTTGACGAAGTCATGGACAAGGTCTATGCCATAGAAGAAGATACAGTTATAATGAATGCCATTCGTGACATCTATAATCTTGACATAAAGAACCTTCCAGTAGTTGATGACGAGAACAAGCTAGTGGGCCTTGTTACCAGGGCATCAGTAGTTGATACAATCTACACCAACCTCTGGGAAAATGAAGAAGAGGAAGAAGTTGAGGAAATTTACGAAGAGGACAACTTGTCCGAACTTATGAAGGATGCATCAGGTGAGTCACCTAAGAAAATAGGTGATAAAAATGATTGATTTTTTACTAGCAAACAGTGGAGAAATTTTATCAAAGTCCCTGGAACACCTTATGATTGCGGCAATTTCACTAGCACTTGGAATATTAGTGGCAGTACCCATTGGAATTTTACTAAATAGGTCCAAGCAAGCGGCCAAAATCGTCATGGCAATAGCATCAGTTCTTCAAACAGTTCCATCCTTTGCCCTCTTGGCACTTATGATTCCACTTTTTGGAGTTGGAAAGAAACCAGCCATAGTTTCATTATTTATCTACTCCTTGCTTCCAATTATGAGGAACACTTATCTTGGAATAGCAGGAGTAAATGAAAACCTAATTGACGCAGCCAAGGGCATGGGAATGACAAGGTCCCAAATACTTTTCAAGGTCCAAATTCCTATGGCCATGCCAGTTATTATGGGTGGTATAAGACTTTCAGGAGTTTATGTCCTTGCTTGGACAACTCTTGCAGCCTATGTAGGAGCAGGTGGACTTGGGGACTTTATCTTCAACGGACTTACTAACGCAATAATGCCAATGGTAGTTTGGGGCACAATCCCAGTTACCCTTATGGCCATAATAGTGGATTTCTTCTTTGGAATTTTAGAAGAAAAACTATCGCCCAACAAGAAAAGTGAGGTGGCATAATGAAAAAAATTAAAAAATTTCTTTTAATATTTCTTATACTTCCAATCTTTTTGACATCCTGCACCCTACCAGGGATTGGTGGCAACACCAAGACTAGCGTAGTTGTGGCAACAGGATCCAATACAGAAAGACAGATCCTGGGAGAAATTGTTAAGCAAATGATAGAACACCACAGCGACATAGACGTTTCGCTGATTACCAACTTGTCATCATCTGTCTTAAACCACATAGCCATGTTAAAGGGAGATGTAAACATAGTTGGTGCCATGTACACAGGTACAGCCCTAAGTGGGGAACTTGGCATGGACCCTATTAAAGATCCAAAAGAAGCAGAGAGAGTTGTTATGGATGAATACTACAAGAGGTGGGAGAGATATTGGTACCCATCCTTTGGTTTTGACAACACCTATGCTTTTATGGTTACAAAAAAATTTGCAGAAGAAAATAATCTTAAAAAAGTTTCTGACCTTGAGAAGTTAAAAGACAATCTCGAAGTTGGAGTTGACACAGCTTGGATAAAAAGAGAGGGAGACGGATACAAGGCCTTCAAAGAAATCTACGGCTTTGACTTTAAGACAGTTTATCCCATGGACATTGGACTAGTTTATACGGCTCTTGCCAGTGGAGAGATGGACCTCGTCCTTGGATATTCCACAGATGGAAAGATTTCATCCTATGACTTAGTTGTTCTAGAAGATGACAAGAGACTTTTCCCACCTTATGACTGCTCGCCAGTCCTATCAAAGGCTATTGTAGAAAAATATCCAGAGCTTGAAACAATAATGATGAAGCTTGTGGGTCAAATCTCATCAGAAGATATGCAAGAATTAAACCGTCAGGCAGACGAAGATTTAGAGATGCCAGCACTAGTTGCAGAAAACTTCTTGAAAAAGCATAATTACTTTGAAGATGTAAAAGTTGATCCAGAAAAGATAAAGGAATACAAGGAAGCAGTGGAAGGAGGAAAAAATGTCTGATGTAATGATTTACTATATGGAGAACGCGTCCTATGTCTTTGAACAATTTATTAGACACTTTCTAATTTCCATTTACGGAGTTCTCTTTGCATCAATAGTGGCAATACCACTTGGATTTGCAGTTGCAAGGAAGGGAAAACTATCAAGACTGACAATAAGTATTGCCAATGTAATGCAGACAATACCATCCCTTGCTATGCTTGCCATCCTCATGTTTTTAATAGGAACGGGACCAAACACAGTGGTCTTTGCAGTATTCTTATATGCAATCCTTCCAATATTAAAAAACACAGTTGGAGGAATAAATTCAGTGACACCAGAACTTGTTGATGCAGCCAAGGGAATGGGGATGACGAAATTTCAAATAATGAAAAAAGTAGAACTTCCCCTTGCCATATCCATAATAATGGGTGGCATAAGAAATGCCCTTGTTCTTGCCATAGGAGTTACGGCAGTGGGAACCTTCATTGGAGCAGGTGGCCTTGGAGATATAATCACAAGGGGGATCACAGTTGCCAACGGAAGCCCTATAATAATAGCAGGAGCAATCCCAACAGCCCTAATGGCAGTCTTGGCAGACTTCGCCCTTGGAGCCATAGAAAATAAACTTAAACCAAGAACTTTTACAAAGATATAGAATAAAAAAAACTCAGGTTTTATAAGCCTGAGTTTTTTCATGTCTTAATTTATTTTTTACTCCTATAAAATTCCACGCTAGATGCCAGCGTATTCACCAGTACAATGTAGTGGTGGTAGAAGGAAAATAAAATTGCCCCAATGGGTCCTCCGACCATTTCAAGAGGGGTCCTGCCCGTTATGTTCCAGGGAATGTAAAGTGGAGTCATAATTGCAGAGTTCTCAAGATCAAGGGCTAACTTGTAGGAGTCCTTATAATTTTCCCTTGCCATTTCGTAGGTGATCATAGTGGTCAAGGTTTGGTTAGCAGAAAAACCTGCGATTATAAATGAAATAAAGGACATGACCACCATGTCGGGTAGCTTTTCAAACAAGATGTTTACATATTTTTTCACAACTACTAAGAGGTCTGTGTGCTTGAAAAAACCAAAGTAGCCAGATGAAATCCCTACAATAAGTAGCATCTTTCTCATAGATAGAAGGCCGCCACCATTTACTAGTGGTCCCACATCAGAGTCAATGTGAAAACCAAAAATCAAGGCCTTAAAAATTTCTCCAAGGCTAGCATCTTGAAAGATTATTGCAAAGAAAATAGAAATTATAATGGAAATTACCATGTTGATCCTAATGTCCACTTTAAATATAGCCAAGATGATTATGGAAAGAGTTGGGACCACTAAGAAGAAATTAAAATTAAAAATGCTGGCAATGGACCTCAAACTTTGAGAATTTATCTCGGCATCAATTCCAAAATTAAAAATTTGAAAAGTGATTAGGGTCAAAACTAGGGGAATGACACAGGTCCTAAACATATTTTTCAAGTTAACATAGAGGTCAGTCTTGGTAAGAGTTGCAACCAATAGGGCTGATGTTGACATTGGAGATGACCTGTCGCCAAAATAGCAGCCAGACAAAATTGCCCCACCAGTGATATAGGGATTGAAGTTCATGGCGGTAGAAATTGACATGGAAATTATGCCAGAAGTGGAAGCAGTTCCAAGACTTGTCCCAGTTAAGACTGAAATGGCAGAGTTAAAAATAAAAACTCCCACATAGAAAAATTTTGGGGCAATAAGCCCAGTCCCTTTATAAATTATGTAGGCAATAGTCCCCGATAATCGCCAAATACCTGTTATCATTCCAATTAACATAAAGACAAAGAGGATGGTCTTTGTGTCCAAGAGTCCCTCATAGACCATGTGAAAAATTTCTTTTAATTTGTAGTCTTTTATAAAGGCGTAAATTATTAGGAGAATCAAATTCAAAAAGAGGGCAAGGACAATTGATATATCAAAAATTATTGCTATGAAGAGATTCACCATAAATAAAATTAAAATTAAAATTTCTAGCATTTTCCACCTCCCTGACTTTCTTTACTCTAGCTTTATACTTTTTATTTTATAATTAAGCCAAGACATCTTTCAAGGAAATTTAGGCAAATCTTAATAAATTTGAAAGACTTTTGCAGGTCTTTACTATTGTAATTCTTGAAAAACTTAATATATAATTAAGCATGGAGGTAGATATGAAAAAATTTTATACAAAAGCGAAAGACACCATACTTAAAAATAGAAGAAATAAAATCCTAGCAGGAGGAGGACTGGCCCTCATCCTGGCCCTAATACTTATACCAAAATTTGCTGGCCTTGGTGGAGGAAAGGGAGAAACAATTTCTGAAAACCAAGTTGTGACCCTAAAGAAGGGGAGCGTGACAAACTCCGTCAGCGAAAAGGGAAAGGTTGTTCCATCAAACTCAGTGGAAGTATTTGCTGAAAAGTCCCTTCCAGTGACAGAAGTCAATGTAAAGGTTGGCGACAAGGTCAAGAAGGGCGACGTCATAGCCAAGCTTGATTCCTCAAGCATAGAGCAACAACTAAAGTCAAGGAAGGCCCAAAAGGAAGCCACAGACAAAAATGTGTCGGCACAAATTTCTGCTGCCAAGAAGAGACTTTCTGAAGCAGTTACTGGCCAAAAGAATGGCAAGAACCCAGCCCTTGTTGCTGCAGAAACTTCCCTAACTCAAGCTATGGACCAATACCTTTCTGCAGAGAAGTCCTACAATGACTTCAAGAGAAGTATCGACGAGAGATACAACCAAGGAATAGTTGCAGAGAAGGACTCCAGGCAAAATCTTGCCCACCAAGAAGAAGCAACTGACCTGAGATACAAGCAACTTGTTGAAGACCTAAATAATAATAGGGACAAAATTGCAGAAAATAGGTCTCTTGCAAGAGACTCTTCCAGGTCCAAGGACTACTTGCAGTCAGATCTCGACAATGCCAAGAGAAGACTGACAGAAATTGGGATTGAAATATCTGAAAGCCAAGGTAAAATAACGGAAAAACAAGGACAGCTTGTAGGTGGAGAAAATCCAAATGTAAAAGGAAATTATAATAATAACAACAAGCCTTCAGTAAACAACCAAGGCATGAACACAGGAACACTTGAGGAAAAAATTGTTGAGAATACCACAGGTGGAGAAAAAATTGATACTGCTAAGCTTCAAAGAGAAATTGACGACTTGAAAAACAAAATCAAAAGCCTGACAAGAGAACAAGCCGAAACAGAAATACTGATAGGAAAAATATCCGAAGACCTTGCCACTGCTAAGGCTGACGAGCAAAAATACGATTCCCAAGCCGAAGCTCTTGAAAAAGAAGTGGAAGGACAAGTAAAACAAGTTGAATCAACAGAACTTGAAGTGAGAAAGGCAAAAGAAGACCTCTATGCCGATGCAGACAAGGCCCTAAAGGCAAGAAAATCTCGTGACGACGAGTTAAAAACTCTAGAGAAGAACCTTGAAACTGCTAAGAACAACTATGATAATGCCAAGAAAAATCTAGAATCAACAAAACAACAAGTTGCCAACGAAATTTCTGGCCTAAGAGACAACCTAAACACAGCCAAGGCTGGAGCAAACAATCTTGATAATGTGGAAATCGAAAATCTAAGTCAGGAACTAGACAAGGTCATGATCAAGGCACCAGCAGACGGAACTGTGACAGAAGTCCCAGCCAAGGAAGGCCAAGTCCCAACAGGATATCTTGCCAAGATCGAAACTATAGACAAGCTTAGGATAGAATCCCAAGTCAAAGAATACGACAAGAACTCCATAAGTGTGGGAACAGAAGTTGAGATCACATCAGATTCCCTTGTGGGCGAAGTCTTCAAGGGCAAGGTCATCTCCATTGACCCAGCACCAATGCCAGTTTCTGAAGACAACAAGTCTGGCGAAGTCCTCTACAAAACTGTAATAGAAATAGATGAAGGACAAGAAGAAAAGCTTGCTCCAGGCATGACCCTAAGAGTTAAATATATCCTCAGCCAAGAAAGAGACACCTTCAAGGTGCCAAGTGACGCAATCTTCGAGAGAGATGGCAAGTCCTATGTCCTTGGTCTAAAGAACATTGGCAAGGATGACTACCAAGTTGAAAAAGTAGAAGTCATAAGGGGACTTGAAAATGACGCAGAAACTGCCATCAAGTCCAAAGACCTAAAGGAAGGCGACAAGGTCCTTGCCACATCAGGAGGTTATGGAGAGGGAAGCAAGCTAACCCTTATGAAGGACCCAAACTCCAAAGAAAGTGATGGAGATGAAAAAAGTGTAGACGCCAGCACTGCAGAAGCCGGAGGAGTTATTATAAAATGACAGGCAAGCTTATAAAAATGGAGGGCATAAAAAAGTCCTTTAATATAGGAAAAGAAAATGAATTGGAAATCCTCCACGGCATAGACTTTGAAGTAAACGATGGCGACTTCGTATCAGTTGTGGGCCAGTCGGGATCAGGTAAGTCAACCCTAATGAACATTATTGGACTCCTTGACAGGCAGACCTCAGGCTATTACGAACTCAACGGGACAGACATATCCACCCTAAAGGACAGTGAGCTCTCAGCCTACAGGTCCAAAAAAATTGGCTTCGTATTCCAGAACTTCAACCTAATCCCCAGGTCCAATGCCCAAAAAAACGTAGAACTTCCCATGACCTATGCAGGAGTGGGAAAAAAGGAAAGGGCAGAGAGGGCAGAAAGACTGCTGGAAATAGTGGAGATGAAGGACAGGATGGACCACCTTCCCAATGAGTTATCAGGAGGACAAAAACAGAGAGTTGCCATAGCTAGGTCCATGGCCAACAACCCAGATATCATTTTGGCAGACGAGCCAACGGGAGCCCTGGACTCCAAGACTGGCAGAAATGTTATGGACCTCTTCCACAAACTCAACAAAGAAGACAAGAGGACCATAATTATCATCACCCACAACATGGAACTGGCCAAGGAAGCTGGCAGGATCTACAAGATGACAGATGGACTTTTGGAGGAGATTTAATGGACATACTAGAAACAATAAAACTCTCCCTTGAGGGACTTAGGTCCAACAAGCTCAGGTCCTTTTTAACCATGCTAGGGATAATAATTGGAATCGGGTCAGTAATCGGCATCACAACCATAGGAGATGCCCTCACCAAGTCAGTCAACAAGGCCTTTGACTCCATAGCCAACACAGCAGTCCAAATTTATGTAAAGCCAAAAAATGCCGACTACGATGGGGGAGAACTCACCGACTCCGACTACTTCTCAGAAAACATAATAAACTATTTAGAAGCACAAAAGGGCAGGACCATTGAAGACTTAGTCTACCATGGAGCCAGCGGCCAAGGCTATGTCAAGGAAGGGAGAGACAAGGAGCCAGTATCCATAGTTTCCACATCAGAGGGCGAAAAAAATCTTTTCAAACTCAAGATGATTGCCGGAAGGTTTTTAAATGACCAAGACGTGGCAAGGGGCAAGTCTGTTGCAGTAATATCAGACAAGGTCCTTGAAGAAATCTACAAGGTCCCAGCACCAGAAGCCTTGGGCCAAGAAGTAAAAATTGACGTCAATGGTAAACTCCTAGTTGCCACAATAATTGGAGTCTATGAGTACGAAGAGATGAAGGTCATGGGCCAATCACTTAATGGGGCCAGCTCATCCGTTTACATCCCAAGGACAACAGGGGACAGAGAACTTTTGACAGAACCAAGGACATCCTACTACGACATCGCCATGACTTTAAAAAAACCCGACACTATAGAAGAAGATGCCAAGGCTCTAGTTGATGACTTAAATGCCAAATTCTACAAGGACAACCCACGAGCAGAAGTTGCCCACTACTCAGCCGAGAGCGAAATATCACAAATGAACTCCGCCATGGGGTCCATTCAAGTTGCCATAGGAGCCATAGCAGCTATCTCTCTCTTAGTTGGAGGAATCGGCGTAATGAATATCCTCCTCGTGTCTGTGACAGAGAGGACCAAGGAAATTGGAATAAGAAAGGCCCTGGGAGCAACAAGGGGCGACATAAGGAAGCAATTCATCATCGAGTCCGTAATAATTTGTATCATCGGGGGAATTTTTGGCATCCTTCTAGGGTCTGTAATAGGTATGGTTGGATCCAAGCTCCTAAAAGCACCAAGCCTTCCATCCCTTATCTCCATAGTGGTGGCAGTGGGATTCTCCATGCTAATAGGAGTCTTCTTCGGCTACTACCCAGCCAACAAGGCAGCCAAGCTAGACCCAATCGAAGCCTTGAGGTATGAATAAGACGTAAGATATTAGAAACTTATAAACTTATAAACAATTAAATAGACTATATAATAGAAGAAAAGCACTGTCGAGAGGCAGTGCTTTTCTTTGCTGTTAGGTCAGCTGCAACTTTTAATAGAAGAAAGACCGAAGCGAACTTCGATTTGCAGCAGATGTCTGCTCTTGCCTAACCCAATTTGCAAAATCAAATTGTAGGTAGGTCAGCTGCAATTTTTAATAGGAAAAAGACCAAGACGAACTTCGATTTCACCAGACGTCTGCTCTTGATCTAAAAGATTAAAGAGCAAATTAATTTTGAAGTCATAAAGTCCTATGACCTAGTAAAAAATTATAAGTTCCTGATTGAAAAATGAGTTTATAAAAAAACTCCTGAGTCACAAACAAGTAGGACTCACTAATAAATTCTAAAGTGACAAATAAGTATGACTTGATGATAAACTCTTAAGTCATAAGCAAATAAGACTTGATGATAAATTCCGAAGTGACAAATAAGTAAGACTTGCTAATAAATTCATAAGTCGTAAGCAAATATAAGTCCATAAGAAACTCCAAAGTCACAAATAAGTATAAGTTTATAATAAGTTTCCAAGTCCCAATAGGGGCCTAGTCAATAAAAAATGGGACTTAAGTAAGAAAGACTTAATTAAAAAAAACTCATAAGAAAATATGAAGTCACTTTTTCTTGCAAATCTTCCCAAAATTACAGACCCACGAATGAAATTAAAAGCGTAAAAACAAAATTCCTTCTATTATATATGGAAGAAATATTCAAAAGAGAAAAATTATAAAAGACCAATAAAAATAAGATAAATATTACAAATGTAATAATTTTAAAAATAATTGGAGATCTAATAAAAAATATATTTATTAGATAAATAATATCAAAATTAGGTTCTTGTATTTTTATCTATGGAGAAAAGATTTCATAAAAATAAAAGGGTTTTACAAAAATAAAAAAATAGGTCAGGAAACCAGGGAGAGTCACAATATAAAATCAAAAAAATTAAAAAATCAAAAATTTTATTTTGAAGAAAAATTGTATAAAATAAATACAAAAAATATACTTATATAATACATATATAAATATTTAAAAATAAGTAAATATAGGAAAGCGCTATATTTAGGGAAAGTTACAAAAGTATTACATAAGATACATTGATAATAAGGCATGAATAAAAATGAAGATTCTTCGAGAGCATTCAAGAAAGACCGAAACAAGCCATTATCTAAGGATAATTTACAAAATAGGTATTGATATCTTTTTATCCTTGTATTAGAATGTATATATCATTACTAGAGAGTTACATATTTCCTAGTAAAGACTTATTACTGATTAAGAGATAGGAGAAAGAAAATGGATAATATTTTTAAAAGATTTACGTGCCTATTCTTGGCATTATTAATGATATTGGAGGTATTTAGTCCAGTCACAGCACTGGCTGCAGGATTAGTAGATGATACTAATTATGAAAACTCAAATTCAAATAAGGTTGAGAAAAAGATTTCCGATGAACTCTTTAATAAGCCGGCCGAGAAGACCAGTCAGAAGGATACTAGGAAGACCAATTCAAATAAGAAAGAAGAAGTACATAAAAATTCTTCTAACAAGCCTAAAGAAACAGGCAAGGCTCCTGAACTAATACCGGCTAAGAAAACAAAGAATGATTATGAATTCTTTGAAAACACACAAAAAAGTCAAGACAATCAAAAACAAGCTGAAGAAAAAGCTAAGGCAGAAGCTGAAGCAAAAGCTGCAGAAGAAGCAAAGGCCAAAGAAGAACAAGCTGCAAAAGAAAATGCAGAACTTGAAAAACAAAAACAAGAGCTTTTGAGAATCGAAGCAGAAAAACAAGCACAAGCAGCAAGAGCCAACGAAGCCGAAGCTGCAGCAGCCGAAGCAGAATATAGGGATGCTCGCCAAAAGAGAATCGAGCTAGAAAAACTATTAGAAGAAAAGTTAAAAGAAAAGGGTCTAAGGGACCAACAAAAACAAGAATCAGAAAAAAGTCTAAACCAGGAAAAATTAAATAAATTAGAAGATAAAAAATTAGAAGAAGAAGTCGCAGAAGAGGAAGAAGAAAAAGGTCTACTAGAAAAGATCAAAGAAGGCCTTGGACTTACAGACCTACAAAAGGCAGACAAAGAACTTAAAAAAGCACTCAAAAATAAGAAGAATGGTTTAGAAGAAATTCAAGCCCTACTTGATACTTTCGAAGATAAGTACGACTTGTCAAGAGAAGACCAAGCTAAACTAATGGCAGACAACACAGAAGCCTTCCAAGAACTTATAGAAAGAGACAGGGAAGAAAACTTCAGACCTAATATGTTTGTTGATTTGACAAAAACATTGGCAAACAAAAAATTTAATATCAAAACTAGATTTGATACATCGACAGCAGTTGGACCGATTAAAAAAGGGCAATACTTTATAATTCACTTAGACAAACAACTAACTGTAAAAGATGAATCTAGTTTAAAAAACATAGAGTACGGTGGACAAGTTATAGCAACTCCAAAGTATAATTCTACAGATAATACAATAACTTATACTATAACAAGAGATATAAATAAAAATATTAACGTACCAATTGATATACCTGTTGACTACAACATAGACAACATTAAGCTTAATGAAGACGGAACTTTTGTAGTAATCAATAAGGTATCAGGACTTGGAGTACAAGCGCCTAAAGATCTTTTACCACAAAGAGTTAATGAGAACGGTGAGGTAGTTGGATCCATTATCGAACCGGGTAGGGACGATGTTATCCAAATTATTGAACAAGACGATAAAAATTACAAGGTTAATATGGATGCAAATGCCACTCCTGTAATAAAAGACGGAGAACTTGTAGGATACGATTGGATAGTAAGAGTATCTGCAGATAGAGATTTAAACGAACTTGGTTATAAGGTTAACTTTACAACAGTAAAGGGATCTGGATTTGGAGATATCCAAAGTGATATTCAATTAGATGACAACGGCATAAAAGGAAGCCTTGGTATTAATGATTCTAAACACCATGCTCCAAAAGCAGGCATAAGAGAAATCACTTACAAACTTCACACACCTATAATAAGCAAGCAAACTTCCTATATGATGGACTTATCTGTAATACTAACTGCACAAAATAAAATCGGTGCAAAGAGAATCGTTATAGAAGAAGGCTGGCCAGAAGAAAAAGTAAAAGAAGCCACACCAAACCGTGTAGGCATGAACAACAGAACTACAATTCTTGGTGAGTTCACATCAAATGATGCCGCAAAATGGACAGTAACAGATGGAGTTTCAACTGGCGACACTGAAACAGCTCTACCATTAGAGAAAAGAGAACTTGGAAACCAAACATTTAATAACGGACAAGTTGCAGTTTATAAGATTGACCCATCTACTGGAATGATGGTTAAAGATGGAGCAACTGAAGTTGTAAATGAAATTCCTAAGAAAGAATCAAATCCAATAGGGAACCAACCAGTAGGTACAATTGCAGTATATGAATACGACACAAGCATTCCTACAGAAAACAAAGAACCACAAACACTTGGCGGAGTAGCAATATCAAGATACGAAGATCTTAAGATAAACCAATCTTGGACCCTACAAAAAGACCAAAAAATGCCAAGTCAAACTATTAAGGCAGTAGACCCTAATACAAATGATGAACTCGGAAAAGTTGATGTCCTTGCATCAGAAAACACTGATCCAAGTAGATCTATAACAATTCCACAAGTGAAAGTTTGGAATATAGATAATGGGAAAACTACAAAAGTTCAACCAGAGCTTATCCAAGAAAATTTCCCGACTACTGATAAAGATCCAAATACTGGAAAAACAATCAGATATTACGAAAACAACAACTATTATCTAAAAGAAACTGACGAATACTATATTCACAACGGTGCAACAGTAGATGAAATTCCAAATTTTGCTAGCTTTACACTTGTAAAGAAAGACAAAGAAGGCAATCCACTTCCAGGAGCTACTTTCAAACTCCTTAACGGACCTGAAGTAGTAACAGACGAAAATGGTAAGGCACTATTTTCTAATATAGAACCTGGACGTCATACTCTTAAAGAAACAAAGGCTCCAAAAGGCTTTAAAGTCAACACAGAAAATACAATTCTAAATGTTGACGAAAATGGCAGACTTTCAAAAGAAGGTGGACCTGGAACTTTAGAAGTAGGAGCTAACCCAACAGTTACAGTTGCTCATCAGGGCTATCCAGACTTTATGAACGCTATGCAATATGCGAGAGTGAATGAGGGTGGAACAGTTACAACCTACATCTATCTAAAGGCAAATGAATCCAAAGATGGATCCACAGACAAGGACACTAGGCTTAATCTAAGATTAAATGGAATAGACCCAGGAAAATTCAAGAACATTAAAGACGTCCAAGTCTATGACGTAAATCCAGACCATAGAGATTATCTTAGAAAAGAAATGATCCAACAAGGTGTTAATCAAGATGTTTTAAATCGTATAGGAAATACAAACGTCCTAAATGCACCAGATTCAAAGCCAATCAGAGCTTCTATATATCCTAGAGATCCTTATACAGAAAAGTTAGGTTATAGGATTACATTCCCAAAAGAGAGATTTGAAAGAGACTGGGGATTTTTAGTAGTAGCGAATTCACCAAAAGACACAAGCGTTACCTACGACTGGTTGATGGATGATTCTAATAAAGAAATAGTTGGAAACAACGCTAAACTACTGGACCAAACTATTACTCCTACTACAGCAGAAGACGCTAAGAAGGACACAACCCTTACTATCACAAATGAAGCCTTTCAAACTCGTCCTGTAGAAGTATTAAAAATCGATAAGGACAAAAAACCAATCCAAGGTGCAACTTTTGTTATAAAAGACGAAGCAGGAAATCCTATCACTACAGTGACTTCAGATGCTGAAGGTAAAGCATCCTTTGGAAATCTTCCAGAAGGCAAATATATAATAGAAGAAATTGAAGCACCAGCAGGTTACAACAAATCAAATGTTATTTTCAATGTAACAGTAGATGATTCAAATCAAGTAACTTATGAGGCTAAATTTAAAACAGGTGCTGGTAATCCAATAAACGGTAAAGATTACTGGATAGAAGATGAGGAACAAACTCAAGAAGATGCTAAAGCAGGAGTAAAACACGTAACTCAAACCTTATCTATCCAAGAAGGAGAAGAAGGTGACATTGGTAAAAGACCAGGTGTATGGGAAGCCTACAGACTTGAATCTTTAAAATACCACGCTGAAATTGAGCTTACAGACACAGCACCAGGGAAGAGATTTTCAATCCAATTTGACCCTAACCTTGACTTCACTCAATATTTTGGAGAGCTTCCTAAACTATTGATAAATGGTAAAGAAGTTGCAGATCCATACTTTGACTACAGTACAAATAGGCTGACTTATGTATTTAATGAAAACTCAGCTGGTGGTGAGGGTACTGCAAAGATTAACCTGAGAGGTATTATTCCAAGTAAATACTTTGCCCAATATGATGGAACTTATAACTTCACAATAACAGTTGAACCAGGTAAGGAAGGTATTACTGGACAACAAACAATAACACAACCTGTCAAGGCCAATTATGAAGATTATGACTATGACCCAGCAGCCAAAAAAACATCACAATCATATTACTTTAGAGATGTCTATAAGGGCGATGATGGCGAGTGGTATGTAACAGCTCTTGCATATTACAACCCTATTTATGCAAATGAGGGAGATAATGACACACTAAACTTCAACTGGAAGTCCACTAACTACCAATCTGGTAACTATGTTAACTGGAAAGGTAATGGTACAACACCAGCCTTTACTCTAAGAGATGTTAAAGTTTATAGGACAAGCCCAAACATCATCACACAACCTATAGAAGGCACTATATACAATAAGAAGATTAATAAAAATATGCCATTGTCATTTGGTATAAGGCCAGAACAAGATCCATCAACTTATCGTTTGTTATACAGCAGAAGTATTAATCCTAATCAAAAAATAACCAATGATAGACAAGGAAACATTACACTTAGCTATGATCCAAATAGGTTAAATCCATTTGGAACTATGAGGCAAAAAGGGCCTTTAGATGTACAAATGCCAAGTGTAGGGCCTTTCCCTAATTATGGTTATGTAGTTGAACAAACCTTCAAGATTGATGATATGAATAAGTTCAATAATACTTGGAGAGCCTTTAATATGTCCAATGGCGCCTTTAACTCTGCCTTTGTTACAAGAGCAAACTATAACAAGGCCGTTGGAGACCAAACAGGTGGAGAAATTCCAAAATTCTTCAGCCAAAAAGTTGGACTTTTCAACTATAAGTTTACACCAGGTAAATTTAGTATAGAGAAAGTAAATGAACTAAATAATAGTGAAAAACTATCAGGTGCAACCTTCTCATTGACAGATGAAGAAAATAACACAATTTATAGGACTACAGACGCAAATGGTAAAATAGATTTCACAGACCTAAAACCAGGATCCTATACACTAAAAGAAGTTAAAGCACCAGAAAAGTACAACAAATCTGAAAAAACTTGGACAATAGATGTAAGTAATGAAGGAAATGTAACAATAACTGAATTTAGTATAGGCTCAACTGGAAAACAATTAAGTGGAGATAATATCACACTTCAAGTTACCAACCAACCAGTTGCTAAAAAGTTTGTTGTCTACAAAAAAGACGGCGACAATAGACCACTGGAAGGTGCAGAATTTAAGCTAACTAAAAAAGACGAAACAAAGGTCTTTGCAACAGGCACATCAAATGACCAAGGTGTAGTAAGTTTTAATAAGGACTTGACACAAGGAACATATATCCTAGAAGAAACTAAGGCACCTACTGGCTACAATAAGCTAAATAAAAAATGGGTAGTAGAAGTAGATGCAGACAACAAAGTAAAAGTCTACAACTATGTAGAACCATCAGGAACAACAGACCCTGAAGTTAATAAGTCAATCCTTGGAGAGGTGGGAACAAAATGGGTTAATGTTGCAAAAAGACCACTTGATGGTTGGATTCTTGGAGATAACAGACAAACTGGTTGGTACAACAACTATCCAGTACCACATAAACTTGGTACAAGAATTGTTGCTAAAAATACTGACCAAAAATACGTTATCCAAAGATATGTAATAAACCCAGAAGCCGACTCAATAATTCTTAACAACGCATCAATCCATAGAGAAAAACCACAATTTACTAACATGGATTGGTATGTAGGTAATGGAGTTTATAAGATATTCCAATTAGATAAAGCAGTAGAAGGCAATGTAGAAAACATTAGACTTGAAAACTATGGCCTTACAGAAATAACAGATGTAAAAGCCTCAAGTCAAACTATCTCAGGCCAACCAAGACTTTATCTAGACTTTAACAACAGACAAATTACAAAACCTATTGTTATTGACGTAAAAGTACCTTACACATCTGAAGATGGTGGAGTAGGTACAGGAATGGACCTTAAAACTGATAAAGGCTTGTTCTGGAAATCTGACTACTACGATAGAGCCAACCAAATCGTTGAAGGCGAACCAGTTACAAAAACAGGTGAAGCTGGAAACATCAAGGGTGCATATATTTCAGAAGACTCACTTAACGTAACTAATACTCTTGACAAACAAAACTTCTCTTTCAAAAAAATAAGAGCAGGTTCTACAGATGCAGTTTCTGGAGCAACATTTAAACTTACTGGTCCAGAACCAAAAGAAGATGAAAGATATGCTAAGTCTGATGAAAATGGATATGTAAACTTCAGAGACCTAGAACCAGGATTTTACAAACTTATAGAAACAGGCGCGGCTCAAGGTTATGAAAAAGCCAATACAGATTGGACAGTGACAATAACTAGAGATGGCAAAACTTATATAAGAGATAACAAAGGTTCTCAAGGACCTAAATGGCAAAAAGTAAATGACTTAGATAAAGAAAATGCTGGAAGAGAAAGAGAATCATCTTCATACGATACAAATCCTTATAACTCTGGTAAAGCCAATAAAGGCTATATTACTGAAGTAGATAAAGCAAACAAGAAGTTCAGACAAGTATTTATTGTAAATAAACAAAGAAACTACTTGGATAATCCACAACTTGAAATCCACTTCTATCCAGAAAATAGAAATCTTTCTGAAGAAAACACAAAGATATTATCAATTAAAGAAGTAGGAGCAAATTCTGAACCTAATAAAATTGAAAATGCTGGAAAAGATGTACCATATACATCTAAAATAGAGACTAGAAGAAACAAAGAAGGACAAGACATTGATAGGTTTGTAATCAATACTACAGTTAACCAAAGTAAAACTCTTATGGTAGAAGTAGAATCAGACCTACCAGAATCAGGACCATTTGGTTTAGGTATGGACTTTAAGTATAGGGGAACTTACTGGGCAGCAGAGAAATATAACAGTCTAGATAGCGTAAGCCTAGATCCAGCACAAGAATCTCCTACTGATAAAAATGCGACAATAAAAGTTAATAAAGGAACTTGTGCAAATGCAATGAGAGTAGCATCTTATTCAGCAGTTACTTTATCAGAAGATCCAGATGTTATTACAGAAAAACTATTGGGAATAGGCAACACAGGTCATAAAGACTTTGGAATAAGTAACGTTATAGGTTATAAATCAACTTTTTCTGAAAGACTAGAAGATTTGAAAAAAGAAAATGCTCCATTGCAAGAATCCCAAGCCGCAGACAATGGTGGATTAGAAATTTCTGATGAACCAGTTCCAGAGGCACAAAGAGCTAGTGGATGGCAACCAATTGATCCAACAAGATCAGATGAACCAGATACAAGAGCAAATCCTAATAATCCAACAAGGGTTCATACAAAGATTACTGAAATCAACAAGGATACAAATCAGTTTAAGCAAATTTTCCTAATAAATGGAAATTACAATGCAAATGGAGATTTTAACCTTAATATCCATAGACAACCTAATGGATCATTATCGCAAAAAAAAGTGAATGTGAGGGTATTTACAGTTGGCCAAGGGTCTACTGTAGATGATTTAATATCGCCAGGAAAAGACCTATTCCTACAAGGGGTTACTGATGACAACAATATCAGTGGTCAAGTAAAAATAAGATTCAACAAAACGAAAAACAGTGGATTTAATCAAAAAAATCTATTTGCCATTGAAGTAATTTCATCCTACACACCAGGAACTAACCTAGGACTTGGTATGGACTATTACTACAATAGAAGTGGAGCTCCATCAAATTGGTTAAAATATTGGGGAGCACAAAGTTACTCTAATGATGCAGTAATAAACAAAGAAGGTCCAAAGACGGAAACTAGACAAGAAGAAGTAAGGACAACACTTCCAATTCCAACAGAAGCCACAAGAAGACCAAATTCTGAAATGTTTGTTGGAGAAGAAAAACAAGTTTTTGCTGGACAAGAAGGTTACAAGATTGATATCTACGAATTCACTTATATAGATGGGGTTAAACAAGATAATCCTAAATTTATAAGAAATAAAGAAACGGTAGATCCACAACCTAAAATAATTGAATATGGTACTAAGCAAAAACCTGGAGATACAAAATACGCTGTATCTTACAACACACCAGAGAACGGTACTTTGGAAGTAAGTCCAACATCAGCAAAAGCTGGAGAAACAATTACGGTAACAACTACACCAAATGATAACTACAAATTAAAATCTCTATATTATAGAGATGGAAATGGAAACCAAGTGGACATTCAAGGAAATAGCTTTAAAATGCCAGCTGCAAATGTAAATGTATTTGCTATATTTGAAGAAGATTCAACCCAAGGAACTTACAATGTAACAGTTACTCAACCAACAGAAGGTGGAACTATTGATGCTACACCAAAATCTGCTGCAAAAGATGTTGAAATAACATTAGCTGCAAACCCAACAAAAGGTTATGTATTAGATAAGTTCGCAGTAACTTCAAATGGACAGGAAATACCAGTAAATGGTAACAAGTTTAAAATGCCAGCAGGCGATGTAACAGTTACTGCAAGCTTCAAAAAATCTGATGACCCACTTGATAGCTTTACTCCAGAAGAAGGAAAAGATATCCTTATTAAGGATGAAGAAAACAATATTTGTAACTCATTAGAAATTACAAATAAAACTGGTGGACTTGGTCTTAAGATCCTAAAAAGAGATATCAATGACATTCCTCTAGAAGGAGCAGAGTTCACTATCAAGAAGATGACTGACGGAACTTATGAAAAAGAAGATAAAGACTTCACTCCACTTACTGGAAAATCAGATGTTAATGGTAACCTAGTCTTCAAAGACAAAGACGGAAAAGAAGTAAAACTTGAAAAAGGTTACTATGTTCTAACAGAAACGAAAGCTCCAGTAGGCTTTAAGGAAGCAGCTGATGACTGGAAGATTGAAGTTAAAGATGACGGTGGACGTATTTACGCTGAGTATAAGGGTCCACAAGAAACTACAGCAAGTCTTATCGAAGATAACAAAAAAGCAAATGCAGGTTCATCTTTTGATAACGCTGGAATAAAGTATTACTCAAGATTGACTTACTTGGATCCAGAAGCAAATACCTTTATCCAAAGAATCTATGTAGATACTAGGGGATATACAGGCAGTGACCAAGTCAATGTACAAATCACACCTAAGTACAAGAGAGAAGAAATAGACACTGCTGGACAACCTCCAGTGACAATAAAAGAAGGTGTCAAGACAGCCTACAGGACAACTTATGAAATCACAAATCCTGAAGCAAATGATGATGTTAATGCTAAAGCATATGATAAGATTTTAAGATCTTATGACTTATCTAAGAAAGATATGTCTATGGTAAACACTGCAAGGTGGAGACCATTTGACTGGGGCTTCGACGAAGACCAACTAAACTTAGGCAAGGGTGTTTATATCATCGACGTAGAAGGTTACTATGATGACTCCATAATTGATGGAGTTGTAACTAACGAAGTAAAACATGATGAAAATTACAACCTTCTTGATGAAAATGGACAAGTAATTTCAAATGAAGAACTTTTCAAAACTAAAGACCCTGCTAAGAAGGAGCCATATAAGAGAAGTGATATACCAGAAAATGACTTAGGTAAAATTGCTCTTAAGGTTGACTTCTTTGATGGAAAGAGAGAGTTCAAGCAACTTACTAAGTTCGATGAAAATGGCAATCCAGTTTATGAAGCTTCCAAGGGAGCATCCTTCCAAGGTGGTGCAGCAGTAGTTACAAAGGAAAAAAATGTAACAGAGTATAAAGCACCAGGTGCAAAATACGCAAACTTTGTAAGTAGGGAAATAACAGTTAATGGAAAGACTTATAAAACTGGTATAATTGACCCATCAATAGATGTAAATCCAACTTACACTGCTAATACAAGTATAAACCTAAAACCTATCTATACTTCAGACAAGGCAACTGAGATACCAAAAGATGGACTAGTGGTTGAAAATGAAAGAGAAAAATTCAATATCACCTTCTCTAAACACGGACGTGATAATCCAGAAGACGATCTTAATAGTAAAATAGTAACTGAAAACAGACTTGAAGGTGCAATATTCAAGCTTCAAAAACAAGTTGCCGGTGGATATGAAGATGTACCGGGATCAACAGTATCTTCTGCATTTAATGGATACTTTGGATTTAGAGGTCTTGAACCAGGTCGTTACAAACTAATTGAAGTTAGACCACCTAAGGACTATGCACCACTTAAGGGAGCTGTTCTCCAATTTACAATAGCCTATGAAAAGGGCGATATTGATAAAGAAACTGGAGAAATCACACCAGGTAGAGGTGCAATCACTCTTGAATATGACAATGCCAACGGAATTATCCAATATGCAGGTCAGAATGCAGAAGGTTCAGGAAAACTATTAGACTATGTAACATCTGCCACTGCTAAGAACATGGGTAAAATCATCAATAATAAACCAGGAAAAGGTAAAGTTGAAATCAACAAGAAAGATCTAGATGGAAAACTTGTTGAAGGAGCAGAATTTAAACTTACAAGAACATCTTTGGCGAAAAACGAAGATGGAACTACTCCAAAAGATGCAACACAAACTGGTACAGTTGGTCAAGATGGTAAATTAGTATTTGACAATCTAATCATTGGTAACTACGAACTTGAAGAGATAAAACCTGGAGACGGCCACCAAAATATTGGACAAAAATGGAGATTCACTGTAGGTGGAGAAGGCTTAGACCCATATTCTGGACCAATCGCAAGAACAGGACAAGATTTGACAGATAAGATTAGTCTTGAAAGTTCTAAAATGGAAATTATCAAACCAGATAAGGATCCACAAACAGCGACAGCAAACACAATCTATCCTAACTCAGCTCATCTATTATCGTTCGACAATGATTATAAAATAGCTGATGGAACTGTAATAAAACCTGGAGATTATTTCCAACTAGAACTAAGTAAATATACAGACCTTTACGGAATCTACAACAAAGATTTAGTATCAGGACTTGATATATTTGCAGATGGAATAGGTACAATAGCCAAGGCTGAATATGACGACCAAAATAATGTGATAACTTACACATTTACTGAGTATGCCAACACTTATGAACTTACAGACTTTAAGAACAAATTAATATCTCACATTGACAGGTTTGCATTTAGGCCTGCAAATGACAAGGCAGTTTTTAAAGATGTTCCTGTAGGATTCAAGATGAAGGGAAATACTCAAGAACAATATCAAAATATTGATGTTATATTCGACGCAGGAACTCATATGACTGTTCCAAATGAATATAGAAGTATGCCAAATATATCATCTAAGATAACTTACTTTGATAACAAGACTGGTGAGTTTGAGCACATTATCTATGTAAATAGAAATCAAAGGAATATTTTTGATGGTACTCTAAAATATACACCAGGCATGGATGTTGAAAATGCTAGCTTCAATGTATACAAGGTCAATTATAATTATATAAGCCCTAACTACCAATATGGTAATTATTATAAGAACTTAATATTACCTCCATCTTATGCAGTTAATATTAATAACTTTGTAAACCAAGGTTATATCTCTTCATTCAGTAACTATTATGGAGAAATAACTAAAGAAAAAGGTCTAGAATATACTTTCCCTGATGTCTACAGAGACTATTATGGAAATTATAACTATTCACTAGGCGCAGAAGACACTTATATAATAAGAGTTACTGGTAATATCAAAGGTGACGACAAGAGCTTCTATGAAGCGACAACAAACCTTGATAGATATAATAGCGACGGTAACACATATATGGGTGTGGAAAGAAAAGACTATGTCTATGCTTTATTAAATGAAAATACAGCTAGTGGTAAACTTGAAATAACTGCTATAAATCCAAAGAATGAAATCAACTTCAAGAAGATTGATCAAGAGGGTAAACCACTAGAGGGCGCAAAATTTGCTCTTCTTAAGTTCGATACGATCACTAAGAATTGGCCAGAAACACCAGTATCTGGATCAGAAAAAACTTCAGGCGAAGATGGTTTAATCCATTACGAAAAACTATCTCCTGGTAAATATGCCCTTATAGAAATCGAAGCTCCAACAGGCTACAAGAAGATAGAAGGACATATAGAAGAATTCACAGTAGAAGCAAATGGTACAATCACAAGACTTGTAGAAAAACCAAAAGAAACAACAGAAACTACTGAAAACTCTTCAGCATTGGCAAATGTAGCAGGCAAATTAAAATCTGTAGCTCAGGCAATAGCTGGTGAAACTAGTGAAAAAGTAAGTCAAGCAGCTGGAACAGCTCCAATAAATGTTGTAAACTACAAAGACATTGAGTTTATAAAAGTTGATGGAGATAAGAAAGAAACTTTCTTACCAGGAGCAGAATTCGAAGTTTGGTATAAAAAGACTGAAGAAGAAAAATATGCACCTTATACGGTAACAAAAGACGGTAAAGAAGTAACTAAGACAGTGACTTCTGGTACAGATGGTAAATTTGTACTAAATCCAAGCAAACCAGGCTACTATGCACTTAAGGAAATTAAGGCACCTGAAGGTTACACTAAGATGCCAGGCTGGATCAAAGAATTCAAGCTAGAAAATGGAAAAATCCAAGTGCTTGAAAAAGATTTGAATAAAGCAACTCACAAGACAAGTGCTAAGTCACTCATCACAAGTGAAATAATTTCAGTTGATAAAGATAAGGGAACATTCAAACAAAGAATTATTATTAACCCTAACCACACTGAAATGACAATTCCATCTTACGAGTCCTATATCCGTATCAAGGAAAATGACTGGAAGATAACACCAAAATATAAAGAAAACCATACAAATGGTGTTGGTGGAGAGGTCAATGTAGCTCTTCTTGAGAAAGACGGAGATAAAACTATAGCTGACTTAACTAAAGATGACTTCAAGCAATATGACGCAATTAGTTTCCAAAGCGCAGGAGGTATTGTAGGTTCAAGATACGGCCTAAAGGAAATGCTTGGAGAAACATCTACAACAGATAAACCAATTACTACAACAGATTCAATAGTAATGGAATTCACAGGTAAGCTTGATGCTAACAATACAACAAAAACTGCCGACCAACTATTTGAACTAGTATTTGACACACAAATAGACGACTCTATTGAAGACAAGTTAGACATAAGTATATTGGCAGGCGATAAGCCACTTTATGGAGATTATGACACAACAAAAGCAATAGAGATAGAAAACCGTAAGGCGGAATATCCTCTTACTGGTGGCAGGGGTACTCTGATATTTACTCTTGCTGGGCTTGTGCTTATGAGTGCGGCGGCTTATGTTTACAGCAGGAAGAGGGGTGTTTCTTATGATGAATAGTTATAGGGACACCAGGAAAAGTCCTCTTATGACGAGTTGTTTTAAGGACACTAGGAAAAGTCTTCTTACGACGAATAGTTATAGGGACAAGAAGAAAAGTCTTCTTATGATGGATAGTTATAGGGACAAGAAGAAAAGTCCTATTATGACGAGTAGTTTTAAGAATGCTAGATCTAATCTTCTGAGGCTGAAATTTTATAGAAAATGTAAGGCGGTAACTTTTGTGACAGGGGGCCTCGTGGCCGACGAGAGAAGGTGGTTGTCCTATGATTAATAGTATTAAGGACAAGAAGAGGCACCCTCCGTAAAGTACTTGTGAAAAGTGCAAGTCAAAATCAATGTTAAATGAATAGAGAGTGGAGGAGGGAAGTCCGGTGGTCCACCCTCATAGATGAAAGGGCCACGCACCCACTCTCTCATTCATAAAACACTAACACCTAATTAATAAAGAGGTGGCATATGGAAACTAATGATAATTTTAACGAGCAACTAACAATTGGGAGAATAAAAAACAAAAACTCATATTTAAAAGGATTATTTAGCTTAAAGCGAGAATACCAATTAAGTTATAAGAAACATTGTTTTTTACAAGATCCTCAATATATGGATGTTCAAGAGATAATTGATTATATTCAAATTAATTATGTAAATTATCAAGGTAAAAATGAAAAAGCAAAGTTAATAAATGACTTAGTTGTATTAGAAAACTATAAAGATGATTTAGAAGAGAATATTGCAATACGTAAGAATATCTTTAATATATGGACATATTTTATTACGATATCTGTATCTCTAATAACATTGCAAAATATGTTGTCTCAATTAGGTGAAATAGGATCAGGAGAAAAAGGCGAAAGTAATGAAACGGTACTACCATATACTGGGCCTTCAACGGAGATTCAAAAAATTTTAATAATTTGCGTTTTAATAGCTATATTTTATAAGTTGATTATATCTTATAGAAATTCTACCACTAATAGATTAAAGACAGTCAATCAGTCTATACGTGTATTAGAAAATTTAAAGCAACATTATTATTAAGAAAATTATTGCCCAAGGGCAAGGTAAGTTAAGGTAATAATTTACTGTTAATTAGGACAGTAAATAATTATAAAAATTTATAATAAGGAGTTATATTATGAACAAAAAGAAAATTTTATCACTAATCATGGCATTAGTGATGCTAGTGGGAGTATTTTCTCCACTAACAGCACTAGCAGCTAATGACGCTGTTACTGAACCAACTGGTACGTTAGGAAAAGATCAACTTTCAGAAACTAAACCAGAAACAACTGAAGTTAATATCTTCAAGTTAGTAACAAAAGAAAACTACAAAGCAGGAGCACCATGGAAGCATAATGGTGGAAAAATTGATGACATTGGATCATTAGGCTCAGGAGTAGAAGCTTTAAAAGGAGCTCAATTTACATTCTACAAAATCAATGGAGACAATGATGTAGAAAATGAAAAAATCCTTGAACTTTTAAAAGCAAATCCAGAAAAGTTTGAAACAAAAGAACAAATGGATAACTTAATCAAAAATGGAGCAACTGGATTAAAAGCAAGTAAAGCAGATAAAGACATGAAATCAATTGATGCTGGTAAACTTGCAATTGCAACTGGTACTGGTTTAACTGATGGTCACACTGCAGATACTGATGTTAATGGTAAAGCTACTGTTAGTCTTGGCGATGGATATTACTGGGCAGTTGAAAGTAAAATTCCTGAAAAAGTAACTGGACAAATTGCTGTTCCATTCGGTCTAACTCTTCCATTAACAAACCCAGTTGATGTTGATGATGTTAAAGCTGGTAAACAATACCTAAAAACTCTATACATCTATCCAAAGAACCTTCAAACAGATAAGGTAAAAATCGACAAGAACCACGCAACTTATGATGCTGATTCTAAAAAATGGAAAGACCAAAATGGAAAAGAAATAGCCGATGCAGATTTAGGTGCAGATTATAAAAAATATCAAGAAGCAAAGAAAACTGTTTCTGCTCAATTAGATGAAAATGTACCTTATGATTCTAAGACAGAAATTCCAAGAAACTATAAGTTTGAAACTTTCTCTTGGCAAGACGTTATGGGCGAAGGCCTAACTTATAACAAAGACTTAAAAGTTACAATTGATTATACAAAGATTAATGATCAAGGTGTAGAAGAAAAAGTTGAAGGCGAAGTATTTATTGACGAAACAACAGGACAAAACTTCATTACAAGAAGTAATGATAACGGATTTGATATTACTGTAAAAAAAGCTGATGTAGAAACAACACTAGTAGAATATTTAAAGAATGGTCCGGTTACATTCCACTTCTCATATTCTGCAAAGATGAACAATAATGCAGTTGTAGATAAACCTCAACTAAACAGTATTACATTTACACCAGGAGAACCTAATGGTGGTGGTAAAGTAACATCTGGAGAAGATGAATCTATTACAGTAACTAAGACTTGGGATAAAGATAAAGCTCCTACTGTAAGTGAAGTAACTTACTATGTTGAAGATGCTAATGGCAATACTGTTGCATCCGTAACTCTAAATAATAAAAATACAGCTGGAGAAAAAATCGTAGCAGGTCCTGGAATTGAGTTCGTTGTTGGAGATAACTGGTATTCAGGTAAATTTACAGGGTTAGAAGCAAATAAAGAATATACTGTAAGAGAAGCTGTTGTAGGTTATGACCCAACTTATACTCCTAATGGTTCAACACTTGGAATCGACAACAAGACTAATCCAGACACATTAAAACCAACTGAACCAAAGGCAGAATTCCACGGAAAGAAATTTGTTAAGCATGATCAACTAGATGAAAAAAAGAGACTATCTGGTGCAGAATTCGTTATTAAAAATGGTAATGATAAGAATGCTAAATATTTAGTAGTAAAATCAAATGAAACAAAAATAGCTGAAGTTGAAGCTGTAAAAACAGCTAAGGCTGAATTAGATAAAGCAATTGAAGCTTACAACAATCTTTCAGCAGAACAACAAGCTGGTACAGAAGGCACTAATGCAAAGAATACTATTGATGAAAAACAAAAAGCATACAATGATGCTGTTATCGCTTCAAGAACAAAATTTGAATGGGGAGATAAAGCTGACGCTTACGTGTTAGTTTCTGATGCACAAGGTCGTTTTGAAATCACAGGACTTTCTGCCGGAACTTACTATCTAGAAGAAATTAAGGCTCCATCAGGATACGCTTTAAATGATAAAGCTATCGAATTTACTGTAAAGCATGGAACATATAATGGGGATAAAGCAACTGAACTACAATACAATGAAGCAAACGCTGATAATGGTTATGGACAAAAAGTTCCAAATAAGAAAGTAACTATCCCACAAACAGGTGGTATGGGTACTGTATTATTCACAATCGTTGGTATTTCTCTAATGGCTGGCGCTGTTGTTGCTATGAAGAGAAACAGAGAAGAAGCTTAATCTTATTAAGTAAGATATTTTGAGATATTTTTCTCAAAGAGGTTTAATTATTTAAATCTAATGGGAGGGGGCAACCCCTTCCTCTACATATTATGATAGAGGGGTAGAGATGAAGAAGAGAATTAAAGATTTAATAATTTTATACATGATGGTAACTATGGTCTTCCTACCTCTTAATGTTTTAGGAGCATCATCTGTTACCATCGATATTAAGACAAGGGAAAGTTTAGCTAAAGAGGACCTGGAAGGCAGGACTCTTGGTATTTGGAAAATCAATGACAAGTTCATTGATACTGAGATGGATAAGACCAATCTTGTGACTATACTTGATAAGCTTAGTGAGGAAGAACTGGACAAACAACTTGCTAATAAGGCTGACAAGTGGATTGTAAGCCCTAAGGAAAAAGACGATTATAAGGTTACGCTTGATCTTGAGCCTGGCACTTATTATATTAGGGAACTTGGAAACAGTAAGGAAAGGTTCATTGAGTCTGCTGTTTTTAGTACAGTAGAGACTAATATTACTAAGTTAAAGTGGGGACTAAAGGTTAATCCTACACCTCCACCACCACCTCCAGAAGAGCCACCTCATGAAACTCCACCACCACCTACTCCACCTAATTCTGTTCGTCTCTTTAAGTACAGTGACGATGGAAGGGGTCTTGTTGGTGCTAAGTTCCAACTTCTTGATGAGGATGGGAATGTGGTGAAGACAAGGGCCTACACTATGGACCCTAAGGGGACTGAGGAGGTCTTTGAGACTGACAAGGATGGTTTTATTGTTATAAGGAATCTTGAGCCTGGTGTCTACTTCTTCAAGGAAGTGGAGGCGCCTTTTGGTTATGAGATTGTGGATGAGATGAGTCAATTCACTATCTTCGAAGGCCAAGCTGCCGAGTTAAGTGTCCTTAACAAGAAGAAGCTTGGGTCTTATAATTTCTATAAGACTAATGAGAAGAGAGATGTGGGCCTTGGTGGTGCTGAATTTGTCATCACTCAAAAGGTCGAGGGTAAGGACCAAAGGGTTCAAAGGGATGGCAAGGACCTTGTTTTGAAGTCTGGCGATGACGGCAAGTTCTTTGTGAGTGACCTTCCTTATGGTACTTATGAAATTTGGGAGACTAAGGCTCCTGATGGTTATACTCTTTTACAGGGTTCTTTAAAATTTGAGATTAATGACAATTCTTTTGAAAAAGTCCTAATTATAGAGAATACTACTAAGCCACCTATTCCAAAGACTGGGGATATTACCCTAATTGTGCTTGTGATTGCAGGTGCAATTATGATAGGATTGGGTAGGTTTATGATCAAGGACAAGAATTAAGAGGGGCTCCTTGGGAGCCTCTTTTTTATGGGTGAAAAGATGAGTAAAAAAAAGAAAAAATCTAATAAGTTATTTATTTTTATTTTTGTTTTGGGTCTGGGGATTCTTTCTTATCCCCTGATCTCCAATTGGTATTACAGGATTGAGGCCAACAACCAGGTTGCCGACTACAAGGAAGCCAGGGACCTCTTAAGTGATGAGGAAATCCAAAGGAGGCTTAGACTAGCTCAGATTTATAATGACAATCTGGGGAATGTGACGCCTAAGGACCCTTACAGTGAAGAGGAGAAGCACAAGGCCATAGAGAATTATGCTCAGATGCTGGAGCTTAGGACCAAGATTGGTACTATTGAGGTGCCTTCTATTGATGTGGACCTGCCTATTTATGCTGGGACTAATGAGGAAATCTTGCAAAAGGGGGCTGGCCACTTGGAGGGAACTTCTCTTCCTATTGGTGGGGAGTCTTCTCACACTGTTATAACGGCTCATTCTGGTCTGCCTTCTGCTAGGCTTTTTACGGACCTTGAGAAGGTGGAGATGGGGGACAAGTTTTACATCAACTACATTGGTGGTGTCTTGGCCTACCAAGTGGACCACATTGATGTCATTGATCCTTCTGATTTTTCGCAACTTCTTGTTGTGCCAGGCAAGGACTATGCAACTCTTCTTACTTGTACGCCAATTATGATCAACACTCACAGGCTTATTGTCCGTGGTCACAGGGTTCCTTATGTGCCTGAAGAGGACGACAAGGTTAGGGAAGATGTTGGCAAGAACTTAGATATTGATAAAAGACTTATCATTCTCTTAATTTTTGCTATAATAATCTTATTGAGGTTTATTCTTGATAGGAGAAGAAAGAAGAAGGCTGCCAAGAGGGAAGCTGACAGGCTAAGGAATATTGAGATGGCAAGGATGAAGGACCAAGAGAATATAAGTAAGGATTCTAATGGGAATTCTATTGATAACTCTGATGGAAATTTAAAGGATAGGAAGGCTGGAGAGGACCA
Organism: Peptoniphilus sp. HMSC075B08; assembly: GCF_001815405.1. Lineage (NCBI taxonomy): Bacteria > Bacillati > Bacillota > Tissierellia > Tissierellales > Peptoniphilaceae > Peptoniphilus > Peptoniphilus sp. HMSC075B08. The sequence continues at coordinate 74,801 of NZ_KV820437.1, forward strand.
TGAAGGAAAAATTTAAAAGGAATTGGAAGATTATTCTTCTTTTTATCACTGGTTTTTTAATTGCTTCTTATCCCATTATCTCCAATTGGTATTACACTGTGGAGAACAACAATCAAATTGTGGACTTCAAGGAAGCTGTTGATGAGATGAGTCAGGCTGAGATTGACGAGAGGATTGACCTGGCTCGTGCATATAATGAAACCTTGGACCCTTCAAAGCTGGCTGACCCCTACACTGACAGGGAGAAGAAGGGTGTGGAAAACTATGCCCGTATGCTAGAGGCCAGGGAAAAGATTGGTTATCTTGACGTGCCAAAGATTAACCAACAGATTCCAGTTTATGCCGGTACTTCTGAGGATGTCCTTCAAAAGGCCTGTGGTCACTTGGAGGGGACTTCTCTTCCTATTGGGGGCAAGTCTACCCACTCTGTTATCACTGCCCACAGGGGTCTTCCGCAAGTCAAGCTCTTTAGGGACCTTGACAAGATGGAAGTGGGAGATGTTTTCTACTACACTAACGTTAAGGAAACTCTCGCCTATCAAGTGGACCAAATTCTCGTTATTGAGCCGTGGAATTTTGATCCTGTCCTAGTTGTTGAGGGAAAGGATTATATGACTTTACTTACTTGTACGCCTTACATGATTAATTCTCACAGGCTCCTAGTTCGTGGTCACAGGATTCCTTATGTGCCAGAGGAAAAGGAAGAGGCTGAAGATAAGGCTAAGTTTAACTACAAGGACTTAATTGTGCCTGGTTTTGTTATTCTTCTTCTTATTATCATTATCTTTATCTATATTAAAAGACGCAGGAGGAGACGTTATGAAGGCTAAGTCTAGGGTCATAATTGGATATATCTTTATCTTGTTGGGGATATTTTTGCCCCTACTTGCCTTTACTTCTATGTCTTATAGGGAGATTATGGCAGATAAGAATTATGCTTCTTTTAAGGCCAAGGACAGTCAAGTGACTGATGACTTGATTGATTACAACAAGAAGGTTGTCAAGGGAAAGAGCAATATTATTGACCCCTTTGACAATGAGGAATACCAGGGTGCTCACGATATCAAGGGGATTGACAAGGACGAGGTTTTTGCTTATCTCATTATCCCCAAGCTTGACATGAAGAAGCCGATTTATCTTGATGCCACTTATGACCATCTTGACTGGGGAGTTGCCCAAGTTGAGGGGACAAGTCTTCCCCTTGGTGGGATGTCAACTAGGTCTGTCATAGCCGGCCACAGGGGCTGGTGGGGTGACCTCATGTTTTACAATGTTGACAAGCTAGAGGATGGAGATGAGATCTTAATTGACGGTCGCACAGGTCTTCTTGAATACAGGGTCACTGGGACTGATGTAATTTCTCCTAGTGATTGGGAGTCCATCCTTCCAGTTCCAGGCAAGGACATGGTGACGCTTTTAACTTGTCATCCAAAGAGGCCGCCAAGACCTAAGAGGCTACTTATCAATGCCGAAAGGGTTGAGGAAAAGAAGGTTTCGGAAGAAGTTCTTGTGGAAGAAAAGACAGAAGTAAACTATTTAAAATATGTGATCTATGGAATTACTCTTATTGGATGGATCGCCATGGTCTTTGTTTTCTTTAAGATGCTGGGATATATTAGGTCTTATAAGAGAAGGTCTAGGAGAAGATAGGAGTAGCTTGATGGGAAGAGCCTGGCAACAGCCAGGCTCTTTTGTTTTGTGTTTTTGTTTTTAGTTTGTAAAAAAGAAAAGCTCTTGCCCGAATATCTCATTCCAAAAATTGATGTTTTCTAAATCTCGACCTTCTAAAATCGCAAACTCGCTTCGCTCAAACAATGCGATTTTGGCCGAAGGTCTTCGATATGAAAGCATAACAATTTTTTACATAGGATATTCTTAGCAAGGAGCTTTTTTTATATACATAGTAGTCTTCATGGAATGAAAAATCTTATCCAGTGAGAATTAAGGAACACAGATTTTTGACAAGTAAAAATCTGCGGGCAGACTTATCAAAATTTCT
>NZ_KV820437.1:76899-92265 GCF_001815405.1 Peptoniphilus sp. HMSC075B08
AAATCTCGACCTTCTAAAATCGCAAACTCGCTATCGCTCAGACAATGCGATTTTGGCCGAAGGTCTTCGACTTGAAAGCATGACAATTTTTTACATATGATATTCTTGGCAAGGAGCTTTTTAATAAAAATTATCTTGATTTTAATTTTATGTGATATAAAATGCTTGTAAAGGAATTGGGGATGGTTTTATGGCTGAATTAGTTATTGATATTGATGATGAAATTTTAGAAGAAGTTAATAAGGTGTGCCAGGACAAGGGTATCAGTATTGATGATTCGATAAATATTTTCCTTAAAGAAATTGCTGATGATGGGAAGTTACCTGATGAGATCTTAGGAAATCTTTTTTATTGTGATAAGAATATTGAATATCTTGAAAGAAAGTATAGGGAATATAAGAAAGGTAAGTTAAAACTTATAAATCATAAATAAAATTTCGTGAAAGCAAAAAGCTATGGGGTTATCCTCATAGCTTTTTTTAGTTTGTTTTTGTTTTTACTTTTGTTTTTGCTTAGTTAATTTTTAAGATATGGAAGATTATTTTATTGTTCTTTAGAACTCTTTGGTCTTATAAAAATTCCGGTAATAATATTAAAAGATTAATAATTTTAAAAAAAATTATATTGGCTTATTTAAGCCTTTTACTAAGGGGAAAAGTGAGTAAAATTTTTAAATTTTTGATTATAAAATTATGTTGTAAATTATTGGATTTTTGTATATAAATTCAAAAATTAATGTGTTAAACTCTAAAGGTCGCAAATAATGATAAGCGTTATTATTTATAAATATTTGGAGGTAATATGAATAAAAATTTAAAAAGATATTCATCTTTAGGTTTATCTTTAATTTTTGTAATGAGTTCTTTTAATGGAGTTTTTGCTGAAGGAAATAATATTAACAAGCCTTTAAGTGAGACTGAAAGAATTGTAAGAAGTCAAAAGGAAATGAATCTTAAGAAGAGTAAAATTCTTGAAGATTTTGAAAAAGAGGAAGCTGGCGTAAAGGTTAAGAGGGAAAAGGTAGTTTACTTTGTAGAATTTGATGATAAAGCCAATAAGGATCAAGTCATACATAGCTTAAAAGAAATTAAGGATGTAAAAATTCTTTATGAGTACGATATTTTGTTCCAGGCTGTTTCTGTTGAGGCTTATCCTGAGGAGCTTGATAAACTAAAAAGCATCAAGGGTGTAAAGGACGTTGAAAGGGCTGGCAAGTTAGTTCCTCTTATGGAAAATGCAAGAAAACTTGTTGGTGTCGACAGGGCAAGCGACTATTTAAAAAGTTTAAATGCAATTAATGCAAATCTTGGTAAGAACTATGATGGTAGAGGGATGATTATTGCCAACATTGATACGGGTATGGATGCAAGTCATAAGGCTATGCGTATTGATGATGATGCTAAAAATTCTCTAAAGTTAAAAAAGAATGATCTAAAAGGTTCTGATAAGGAGTTTTGGCTTTCTGATAAGGTGCCACATTCTTTTAATTACTTAAATGGTGGCAAGATAACAACAGAGAAGTATGATGATGGTTCAGATTATCATGACCCACATGGCATGCACATTGCTGGAATTTTGGCTGCTAATGATACTGATGAAGATATTAAGGCCCATAAGGGAATAAGGGGTATTGCTCCTAATGCTCAACTTTTTTCCTACAAGATGTATTCAGATGCAAGTGATGGATTTGCTGGTGATGAGACTATGTTTCACGCCTTTGAAGACTGTATAAAACATGATGTTGATGTTATTTCTGTTTCTTCTGGCTTCACAGGAACTGGTTTGGCTGGAGAAAAGTACTGGCAGGCCATTAGATCTTTGAGAAAGGCTGGAATTCCTATTTGTGTAGCTACAGGTAATTATGCAACTTCATCTTCTAGCTCGTCATGGGACAGGTATGCGAATAATTCTCTTAAGATGACTGATACTGGTAATGTTACTAGGACAGCAGCTCATGAAGATGCTATTGCTGTTGCTTCTTCAAGAAATACAAAAATCGAATATGAAGGTGTAAATATTGGAGGCAAGGATTTTAGGTATTCACAAATTGGTGCCTTCTTCGATAAGGGAAATTTTAAACAAGATAAGTACAAGTTCATATATTTGGGACAATGCCAGGATGAAGATATTGCTGGCAAGGATTTAAAAGATAAGATTGTTGTAATGGATAGGATCTATACCAAGGACTTAAAATACTCTTTTAAAAAGGTATTTGATAAGGGGGCAAGGGGTGTAATTGTAGTTAATACTGTGTCCTATTACAACAGAGATGATTGGGAAAATATTCCTGCCATGGGATATGAAGAAGATGAAAATACAAGAGTTCCTGTTTTTTCTGTATCAGGTATGGATGGTAAGTTAATATGGGATATGATTTGCGGCAGGAAGCCTGATGAAAAAGAAGATTTCAAGTCAAAGAATTCTGACTATAGAATTGATATGGAGAAGTATAATTCTAAAAAGCCTAAGCTTGGAGAGGAAAAAGAGCTTAGTATAAAATTCTTGGATCATAAGATTCAATGGGAAGATACTAATGTGCCAGCTGGATCCACTTCTTGGGGTCCTAGAATAGACTTGATGTTAAAGCCAGATGTATCTGCTCCAGGTAAGAATATTTATTCAACTTTAAACAAGATAGATGGTGTGGACAATTATCAATATATGTCAGGAACATCTATGGCAGCGCCTGTTGTTTCTGCTTCTACTGTCTTAATTAGACCAAGGGTAAAGGAACTTGTCAAGGAACCTGTTATTAAGGCAAGGGGAATTGATGTAACTTCTCTTACTAAAATAATGCTTCAGAATACTTCAAGACCAATGATTGATCCAACAACAGATGACGGCAAGGGTAATTATCTATTTGCATCGCCAAGACAACAGGGATCTGGTCTTATTAATGTTGAGAGGGCATTGAAGAGTAATTTAATTGTGTCATATAAGGTGGAAGATTCAGTAGGAGAAATGAACTCCTATGGAGCAGTTTCTCTTAAAGAAATAAAGTCTGACAAAAAAGATTTTACTATAAATATAGACAATCCTTCTGATAGGGATATTACTGTTAAGGTTTCTTCTTCGAAGGTGACTACTGATGGAGAAGTTAATAAGAAAAAGTTAGATGAACAGTATAAGGATGAAGCTAGTAAGGATGGTATTCAAAACATTGCAGAAATTCATCCTAAAGAGGTAAAGGGAGCAAGTATAAGTTTTGCACAAGACGAAATTACAATTCCTGCAAGGGGTTCATTTAACTTAGGTGCTACACTTAATGTTGGAGAAGCAAGGGACAAGGATATGTTCGTAGAGGCCTTTATTAATTTCGAATCTAAGGAAGAGAAGGAGAATGTAAAAGATCCACAACCTTCACTTTCAATGCCTGTGATGGGTTTTGCTGGAGATTGGAATAAGGAGCCTATTATAGATAAGTGGGCCTGGGAAGATGGTTCTAGGTCTAAGGGGATTGTAGGTTATGATGATGAGGGCAATCCAAAAATTCCTGGCACTTTAAACAAGGGCCGTGGTGGTGAACATGGTATAGATTTGTTTAAACCAGCTGGTGTAATTCAAAATAGGGAAACTGAAAATAAGACTCTAGACCAAGACCCTGAATTGTTTGCTTTTAATAACTCACAAGACTTCAATATGAATTCTAGTGGGGAAAGTAAAATTATTTCTGGAAATGAAATTGACAGGGGGCTTACACCTAGTCCTTTGATACTAAGATCAGCTTCTGATTGCAAAATTTCCATTGTAAATACTATGGATGAAAAAGATCAAAAAGACCTCAAGGTAATTACAGTGGATCATTTTATAAAGGGAATTTTAAATTCTAAGAGAAGTGATGCTAAGGGAATTAAGTCATCAAAATTAAAAGTCTATGGAGATTTGAGATGGGACGGATTGATTTATAATCCTCACGCAGAAGATAAGAATGATCCAAATTATGTGGAAGGAAAATTTGATCCTATAGCAGAAGGACAATACTATTACAAATTCCAATACAGGCTTTCTCCAAATTATCCTTATCAAGTTTCTTATATTCCTGTAAAAATTGATAGGACTCCACCTCAAATTATCAGCTTAAATGCAGATAATCCTGATGAGATTATCTTAAAGGTTAAGGATACTTACAATGTTCAAAACGATCACAGTAAGACTTTATTCCAAAGGGATCAAGAAAAGAATTTAAGTGATTTTACAGTAACTAATAACAAGGTATGGTTTGCTGGTGCTGCTTTTGTCGATGAATATGGAGAAATCGAAGAGAATTTAAAGGTAGTAAATACTGGAAAAGTTGACAAGTATGGAAGTTTTGAAATGGACGAGGAAGGAAATTCTGTTTACAAAATTCTTGGAGCAAATAAAAACCTTCTTGGCAAGACTTTAGAGGTGGCTGCACTTGATGGGGCATCAAACTTCACTAATCTTTATAGGGTTAAGTTTGACGATGAAGTTAAGGATGGAAAACTTGCTTATTATTTGGAAGGAAATGAAAATACTAAGCTTGGAGAAATTGATGCATCTAAACTTAAAAATGTAGAAATTAAAGATGACCAAGAAGACAAGAATGAGAAGGAGCTAGAAAAAAATAATAGAGAAAATATTAGTGAAAAGCCTGAAGTAGAACTTGAGGACAATTCTTATGTAAAGCCGCTTTCTGAAGAGGACACAAGGAGAATTATAAAGCCAAAAGAAATAGAGATTACTAATCCATTTACTGGAGATACAAGTATAGATTATGATTATGGAGATATAAGTTCAGTAGATAAATATGGAATTCCTTCTAAATATTCTGATGGTTCTCCTATGGAATTTGAGGATAAGGATGTGGAGACACTAATGTCCATGGGTTATATTGGAAAGATTGTCCCTGACGAAAGGGGAGGCTTTGACCTAAGTGGCCATGTAAAGAATGTATCTCCTGATGCAAAAATTTATTTTAGATCTACAAGAATGGAAAAGACAAACAAGAGAGAAGAAGTGAAAAAAGTTCCAGGTTCTTATGATGAAAATACTCACTCTTTCAAGTTTAATCTATGGGCAAATAAGGATGATGTAGATAATACTAAGGGAATTGACTACAAGGGCGATATCGAATTATATGTAGTTGATGGCAAGGAGAAAAGCGATAGTATTTTCCTTAGAATGCCAAAGGAAATAAATGATAGTGTAGAGAAAAAGCAAAAATCAAAACTTTTAACTTCACAAAAAAGCATTATTGAACTTGGAAAAGCTGAATTAGGTGGCGAACTTCAAGAGAAAAAGGATGAAAATGGAAAAGTTTATTATGAAGTAAAAGATGAACTTAGGATAAGTAAGGGTTATGGAGTTAGGGTTATATCCAGAAATCCAGGTAAGACAGGCCTAGATGCTAACTATAGAGAAGATTTCATAAATAATGATGAGGATGTAAAGACTATTGATGCACATATAAGGGGGCTTGATGGTTTTAATGTAATTAGATATGAAATTTACAAGTTAGATGGCAGCGAAGAGCTTAAAGAAGAAAACTTAGTTGAAGAAATGGGCAAGTGTCTTTACATCGATAGGGATGAAGTTCAATTAGACATGGACCAAGATACATTTAATCCTTACAGTGATGGAGAAAAAGGAGAACTTTATGTTAGGAAGAGTCCGCACACCCTAAGAGGAAGGATTGGAGACAAGGGTGGCTTCAACTGGCATCTTAGAATAAATGAATCAATGATAGACCAATATTTGATTTATGGTGATTTGAAATCTGACAACTCAAAGGATTTTGAAGTTACATTTGATGTAAGGGACAATGATGTAATGGATTGGTCTGCTAAGGACTATAAATTAAATGGCCCTGAAGGTGGAATTTTATCGCAATATAGGATCTATTTAGACAATGTTAAACCAGATATAAAATTATCTATGGATGATAATTCAGAAAACCCAATTACTTTAAGCTATGGGGATAAAAAAGCTTATTTAAAGGTTACAGATAAGAGAGATAAAGACAAACCTGGCCGTATAGAAAAAATTAAAATTTTTGCAAATGGAAAGGAATTTAATCCTAATGAGTCACTTGAAGCTTATACAAGAGATGGAAAAGTTGAAGTAAAAGTAGTAGCCTCAGACTATGCAAGAAACACAAGTGTAAAAATTTATTCTATTGACTTTAATTCAGATAAAATTACTGAAATAGAAAATAAAAAGATAAAAGTAAAGATTAATGGAAAAGATCAATTTGTAAATAAAGGCGAAGATTTTGTACTTCCAGAATTTAATGGACAAGAAGGAAAGGGTAAAAAATTTATAGGATGGAATGTCAGAGGGGTAAATCAAAAACCAGGACACATCTTTATAGGTCAAGAGGATATTGAAATCACTCCAAATTTTGAAGAAGTTAGTCAAATTAGACACAGGGTTGAATTTGAAGCAAATGGTGGAAGTGGAAGGATACAAGATATTAATGTTGGAGATAAGGAAGAAATAAGGCTTCCAGAAAATACCTTCACTGCACCAAGTGGAAAGGTTTTTGATGGTTGGATTGTTTCTGGAAATAGAGACAAGAAGAAGCCAGGAGATAAAATTATAATTGCTTCAGATATAACTATTACAGCTTCCTGGAAAGATATGGACAAGGATGAATCAGAGGAAGATAAGAATAAACCGTCTGATGAAAACAGACCATCAGATAAGAATAAGCCGTCTGATGAAAACAGGCCGTCAGATAAGAATAAGCCAGCTGATAATTCTATTGAAAGGGAAGATAATAGGGATAAGGGTATTCCTAGAAGGAGAAGTCATGAAAACACAAGTAAAGTTGTGACAAATTCTATTGGCAAAAATACAAGTAGAAGTATCTTCTCCTCTTACAATTCGAGTCCAAGTTCTATTGAAAATCACTGGGCAAAGAAGGCTATCATCTCTGCAGTAGATAAAAATTATTTTAAAGATATTGCTGAATTAGACAATTTTATGCCAGATAAGAGTCTAACAAGGGCTGAATTTGTAACTATACTTGGCAGGCTTGCAAATGTAGATGCAAGTAAGTATAAGGACAAGGTCTTTGATGATATCGATGCAAACAAGTATTTTTCACCATATATTGATTGGGCTTATAAAAATAAAATAGCGAGTGGATTTGGCGACGGTAGATTTATGCCAGACAAGGAACTTTCTAGAGAAGAAATGTGTGCCTTTTTATCAAGATTTAACAAGGTCCATAAGATAAATAACAAAGAAGAGAATGTTAATATTAGCTTTAAAGATGAAAATAATATTTCAGATTGGGCTAAGGAATCTGTAAGAGAAATGGTTAGACTAGGTCTAATCAAGGGAATGGATGATGGAAACTTCATGCCAAAAGAAAAATTAACAAGGGCACAAATTGCACAAGTGGTATTTGAAATTAAGTAATAGGTCCCTAATAACAAAACTATGAGGCTCGAGAAATCGAGTCTCTTATTTTATTTCTTAGGGGAAAAATAAGCTTGAAAAAAGATATGATTATTTCGGAAAGATAAGATTTAAAATAGGATATTATTGGAAAAGAGCTAGTAGATTATAAAAAAGGGATGCTTTTTTTTCTGGAATAAGAATTTTTGGCAAGTCTCTTGAAGATCTTATAAAATTTTCTTGCAGAAATTTGATCGAGTTATAATAGAGGAACACAGATTTTTGACAAGCAAAAATCTGCGGGCAGACTTATCTAAATTTCTTGCAGAAATTTGATCAAGTCTCAGCCAAGAAAAAAAAGCTATGGGGTTATCCTCATAGCTTTTTCTAGTATGTTTTCGTTTTTGGTTAGTTAATTTTATAGAGTGATTGTTTTTTGCTTGTTATTATTTTTCTTGAAGTCTTGTCTTATTATTAAGACTTAAAATAATTTCTAAAATAAATTTTTAATTTAAGTTCTTCTAAATAAATATTTTTTTAAGCGATGTTTTTTCTAAATAAATTTGTTTTAATTAATCTAAATTTTCTTCTTACTAATTCTAAATAAATAATTGATAATTTCTTCCCATTAGTCTTATGCCTTGTGAGACATTTTTTTAAAGACTTGGGCGTATTTATGGAAGAGTTTTTCCAGGTCATCTACTTCGTACTTCTGGCTGTAGGGTGACTCCATTATTTCTTCTAATCTGTCGTGGATCTTGTGATGAATTTTGGAGTCGGTGACAAGGGATGTTGAAGTGAGCCTTCCGTCTTCGTCTATCTTCTTGAAGAACATGTTGTTTTCGCTTATGAAGAAGTTAAATTTGTCTAGGCCCATGGCTTGGAGGGCCCTGTTGTCCTTGATGATGTAGAAGTTTATGTTTTTGTTTTTCTTCATAACTGAAATTATGTTGTTCAAGTGGGCTTCGATTTCTTCGATGGAGAGCCTTGCTCTTATGGAGCAGTAGTAAATTTCTCCTGTCTCGAAGTATTTTAAGAGGCCCGTCCTTGTGGTCAAGAAGTTGATCTCTGCATCGGCGAAGAGTTCTTCCCAAAGGAGCTTGATGTTCTCGGCTTCTGCCTTCTTGAAGTCTTTCTCGTCATCGATCTTTTGGATTATCCTGTCGATGATTTGATTGGGAAGCAAGAATTCAAAGCCGTAGTTAGATAGGAAGAGGAAGTCGCTATCTGAGTAGAAGTACTTCCTGTAGCTGGACTTTGCTAGTTCTTCTGGCTGAGAGAATACTATTATCTTGTTGAGACCCTTGAAAAGTCCCATTATAAAAGATGTGATTTCAAAGAGGGTGTCTAGTTCTTCTCCATGGGTAAGGAAGGAGAAGGCTGCTTCTTCTCTAAGAATGAAGTAGGCAGTATCTCTTACTAGGATAAAGTTGTAGTCAAGGCCTGGGTCCTCATAAAGCTCTATGTTGATCCTAGAGTTGTCTGTGATATTTTTTAGGATATCAAAGTCTTCTAGGTCTTCTTTTTTGCAAAGGAGGTGGAGGTTGAATTCCACGTCCTTATACAAGTTTTTGCCAACTTGCAAGAGGATTTGGGCGAAGTGACTATTTATGTCAAAAGTTGCCCAGATGTCAACTTTTTTCTTTTTCCCAAGTGTTTTCTCCAAAATTTCTTTTAGTTCCTTGTCTATTGATGAGTTTTTGAAGATGAGATTTGTATTTGAGACCTTGTCCATGGGAAGGTCCTGGTTGGAGTTCATGTAGGCTTCGTTTAGGAGCTTGTATATTAAGACTTCTAGGGCCTTTTTTGACTCTTTAGTCAAGATTTCCTTATTATTCAAGTTGAAGGCAAGGAAAAATTCCTCTATTTTGTCTTCTTCTACTATGACCTTGGCAAATAGGGTGGACAGCTTCCTATTTATTGTGTAGATGTTCTTTGATGATGGTAGCTTTCTTCCACTGTTCCACTTGCTTATGTAGGATATGTCATAACCTAGGGTAAAGGCAATTGTGGAAAGTTTTGTATTTGTCAGGTCCACTAATGTCTTAAAGGCCTGTCTGTATTGCCACATAAAATCCCTCCAATCTCTTATAAATACAAGATAATTATATTATTTGCTTGAATAAAAGTCAAATATTGTCGAAAAAATTCAAGAGATTTCAAGCGGGAAAACAATTTTTTTCAAGTTGTCCATTATATAATAAAGACAATAATATTTTTAATGAATTATTGGAGGGAAAAAATGGTAAATTATAATACTGTTACAGAAAACGTAATAGAAGAAATTAAAAATGCTGTATCAGGCAAGACTTACGTTGGCGAAGAGATTAACATCGACTTCTTCCACGATGAAATGCCTATTTACGGTGAAGGACAACCTGAACTTGTTGTTGACGCAACTAATGCTGAAGAAATCGCTAAGGTTGTAAAGATTTGTAATGAAAATAAGATTCCTGTAGTGCCAAGAGGTGCTGGTACTGGTCTTACTGGTGCTGGTGTTTCTAGACACGGTGGAGTTATGATCAACATGCAATCAATGAACAAGATTCTTGATTATGATGAAGAAAACATGGTTGTTAGGGTTGAACCTGGTGTTCTTTTAAACGACCTTGCTGAAGACTGCTTGTCTAAGGGTTACATGTACCCACCTGATCCAGGTGAAAAGTTCGCTACTTTAGGAGGAAACGTAGCAACTAACGCTGGTGGTATGAGAGCTGTTAAGTATGGTACTACTAGAAACTATGTACGTTCTATGGAAGTTGTTACTCCAACTGGTGAAATCACTACTTTTGGTGCAACTGTTTCTAAGACTTCTACTGGTTTCTCTCTTAAGGACCTTATGATTGGATCTGAAGGTACCCTTGGTATTATCACTGAGCTTACTCTTAAGATCATCCCAGCTCCTAAGGAAACTATGTCTTTAATCGTTCCTTACGAAGATCTTGACACTTGTATTTCTACTGTTCCACAATTATTTAAGGCTAACTTAAATCCTCAAGCTATTGAGTTCATGGAAAAAGAAATTGTTGACATGTCAGAAATCTATATTGGAAAGTCAACTTTCCCTAAGGAATTAGAAGGAATTGAAATTGGTGCTTACCTTCTTATCACTTTTGATGATGAAGATGAAGATGCACTTAACGATATTGTTGAACAAGCTGCTGAAGTTCTTATGGAAGCTGGAGCAATTGACATTTTAGTTGCTGACACTCCAAACAAGATGAAGGAAGCTTGGGCTGCTAGATCTTCTTTCCTAGAAGCAATTGAATCTCAAACTAAGCTTCTTGACGAATGTGACGTTGTTGTGCCTATCAACATGATTGCTAAGTACGTTCACTATGTAAATGAAAGAGCAAAGGACTTCCCATTTGAAGTTAAGTCTTTTGGTCACGCTGGTGACGGTAACTTACACATCTACACTTGCTCAAATGACATGGAAAAAGAAGAATTTATTAAGCAAGTTGATGTATTCATGAATGACATTTACAAGAAGGCTTATGAGTTTGGTGGACAAATTTCTGGTGAACACGGTATTGGATACGGTAAGAAGGCTTTTTTACACGAATTCGAAGGCGAAGTTAACACTGAACTTATGAGAGGAATCAAAAAAGTATTTGATCCAAACTTAATTCTTAACCCAGATAAAGTTGTTTAATAGAAGGAGATTTTAATTAATGCCATATTTAATTTCAGAAGAAGCACAGGACTTACTTTTAGATATTAGAAATTTTTGTGAAAAAGAAGTTGTAGAAGTTTGTAAGGAAGCAGATAGGACTGGCGAATTCCCAGAAGAACTTTATGAAAAGGCAAAGGAACAAGGTTACTTTGCCCTTGAAGTTCCTGAAGAACTAGGTGGACCTGGTCTTTCTAGGGTTGATATAGCTGCCCTATTTGAAGAAATGGCTAAGGCTGACGCTGGTTTTGCTACTACAATTTCTGCATCTGGTCTTGGTATGAAACCAGTTCTTATTGCTGGAAACCAAGAACAAAAGGAATATATTGCTGATGTAACTTTCGAAGGTGGACTTGGAGCTTTCTGTCTAACTGAGCCAGGTGCTGGTTCTGACGCTAGTGCAGGAACTACTACAGCTGTTAAGGATGGCGACGAATACGTATTAAACGGAAGAAAGTGCTTCATCACTAACGGTGCTGTTGCATCTTACTACTGTATTACTGCAGCTACAGACAAGTCTCAAGGTGTTAGGGGACTATCAATGTTCTTAGTACCTGCTGGAACTCCTGGACTAAGTGCCGGTAAGGAAGAAGACAAGATGGGAATCAGAACTTCAAACACAACTGACGTTGTTCTTGAAGACTGTAGAATTCCTGCTAAGAACCTTATAGGCCAAGAAGGACAAGGATTCTCTATAGCAATGAAGACTCTTGACCAAGCAAGAGCTTGGATGGGTTGTATCGCTGTTGGTATTGCTCAAAGAGGTATTGACGAAGCTAAAAAATATACAACTGAAAGAATCCAATTCGGTAAACAAATTAACAAGAACCAAGCTATCCAATTTAAATTAGCAGACATGGACATTCAAACAGAAGTTGCAAGACAAATGGTTGCTAACGCTCTTACTAGAATGGACATGGGACTAACATACAATAGAGAATCAGCAATTGCTAAGTGCTTTGCTTCTGATATAGCTATGAGAGTTGCTGAAGATGCTATCCAATTATTTGGTGGATATGGATACTCAAGAGAATATCCTGTTGAAAAGCTTCTAAGAGATGCTAAGATCTTCCAAATCTTTGAAGGTACTAACGAAATTTTAAGAATTGTAGTTTCTAATAATTTATTGAGAGGTTAAGGATTATATAATGAATATTCTAGTATTTATAAAAGAAGTGCCTGATGATTCAGTAGCAGTTTCTGTCCAAGAGGACAGAGCTGCTATCTCTGATATCACGCCTGTTGTTAATGCTTTCGACACTTACTCCCTAGAAATGGCTGTAAGATTAAAGGAAGCTCAAGAAGATGAAGAAAGTCAAGTAGTTGTAGTTTCTATAGGAAATGAAGAGGTTAAGAACTCTCTTAAAAACTGTCTAGCAGTTGGTGCTGACAAAGCTTACTTAGTTAAGAATGATGATTATAGAAAGCTTGATGCTAAGGCTATAACTGAAATTCTAATGGGAGCAAAGGAAAAATTAGAAGCAGAACTTGGTGCTTTTGATGTAATTTGCTTCGGTAAAGAAACTACAGATGCAGAAGCTTCACAAGTTGGAGTTTACTTTGCAAATAAAAATGATCTTGGTGTTGTTACATCTGTTATCGCAATGGAAAAAGATGGGGACAAGCTTGTAACTAAGCAAGAAATCGACGGTGGATATAGACAAGTTGAAACTTCTCTTCCATGTGTTGTAACTATTGCTAAACCAGACTATGAGCCAAGATATCCTACTATAAAATCTAAGATGGCTGCAAGAAGACAAAAGATTGATGACTTCGAAGTAGAAGCAACTTCTAGCCCAATTCTTGAAGAAATTAAGGATTTCGAACCTAAGAAGAGGGAAGCTGGAGTTAAGATCCAAGAAGAAGAAGTTGAAGATACTGTAGCTAAGGCTATTAGCCTAATGGTAGAACAAAAGGTTTTATAATAGGAGGAAAAGATGAAAAATATATTAACTTATATAGAAATTAAAGACGCTGCTCCTATTAAACTTTCTTTAGAATCTCTTTCTAAGGCAAGTGAAATCGCAAAAGAAAAGGGTGGCAAGTCAGTTGCTCTTATTAATTTTGAACTTGCTGATGATGAATTAGCTAAGCTAAAGGCTGCTGGAGCAGAAGAAATTGTACTTGTAAAAAGAGAAGCTTATAACCTAGAAGACTTCGCAAATATTATTGTTGAAGTTTCTAAAAAATATGACTGTGAAGACATATTTATCCCAGGAACTCTTGACGGTAAGGACCTAGCTCCATATGCTGCTGCAAGTCTAGACACAGTTTCTATTACTAACGTAATGGACATCAAGTTCGAAGGTGAGGACATAATCTATGTAACTCCTTCTTATGGTGCAACTGTTTTAACTGAATCAAAAATCGAAAAGGCTCCAAGAATTGCTGTTGTAAGGGCAGGATCCTTTGACAAGAGAGACGACCTTAACGGTGCAGGCAATCTTGTAGAAGAAAATATTGATGAAGTTAAGGACCTAAAGGCTGTAATAAAGGATATTGTTACTGCAAATGAAGGACTAATTAACCTTGAAGATGCTCCAATTATTGTTACTTGTGGTAGGGGTGCATCATCTGATGAAATCTTCCCACTTGTAAAGGAACTTGCTGACGTATTTGGTGCTCCAATTTCAGGAACAAGACCAGTTATTGACGATGGTGTACTTCCAAAGGCTTCACAAATTGGTCAATCAGGTAAGATTGTTGCTCCAGCCCTATACATCGGTTGTGGTGTAAGTGGTGCTGTTCAACACGTTTCTGGTATTGAAAACTCAAACTTTATTGTAGCTATCAACAAGGACGAAGACGCTCCTATTTTTGATATGGCTGATATTGGAATTGTTGGAGATTGTAAACAAGTTCTTCCACTATTTATTGAAGAAATTAAGAAAATAAAAGCTAACGCTTAATAGGTGACCTATGAATTATTTAAAGGAATTTGTCATACTTTGTGTATGTTTAATGCTTGGGGTAGCGACAAGACACTTGATAAACTTCCCAATACCTGAAGCGGTATACGGGATGATTTATCTATTTATTGCTTTTGCAGTAGGAATTATTAAACCAGATGATGTTAAAAAGACTTCAAATGGTATCCTACAAAACCTAGCTATTCTTTTTGTGCCAGCTGGTGTTGGTATTATCAATAGCTATGATGAGATAAAGGGCCAAGCAGGCCTTCTAGTTGGATTAGTTATTATTGGTACTGCTGTCACTATGGGCCTAACTGGCAAGATTATAGAATTGCTTCAAAGGAGGAAAGATGTTTAGTAATAAATATTTTGGTATCATCCTTACCTTTGCAACTTTTGAAATTGGTAAGATGATCAACAAGAAACTAAAGACTCCTTTGGCCAATCCTCTTTTAATATCCATTGCTCTATGTATATTATTTTTAAAGGTAACTGGTATTCCTTATGAAGATTACAAGCAAGGCGGGGACTTTATTATGTTCTTTATCGCTCCTGCTACAGTTGCCATGGTAGTTGATTTGTACGAAAACCTTCCAGAACTTAAGAAGAACTTAATCCCTATTCTTTCTGGAACAATTTTAGGTTCTGCTATTGCTGTATTTTTTGTTGTTTTCGTTTCAAGCTTTTTGGGCATTGACGAAAATCTTGTGGTATCCTCAACTCCACAATCAATTACAACAGCAATTGCAATTTCTCTTTCTGAAGAGTATGGTGGTGCCTCAGCTATAACTGCAGTCCTTGTAGTTATAAGAGGGGTTACTGGTGCAGTAATCGCTCCACTTATTATGAAACTCTTTAGGATCAAGGACCCAACTGCACAAGGAGTTGCCATTGGTACTTCTTCTCACGCTGTTGGTACTTCTGAAGCGAGAAAGCTTGGAGAAATCCAAGGGGCTATGAGTGGACTTTCTATTGCAGTGGCAGGTCTTGTGACTGTAATCCTAATGCCTGTTGCAATGAGAGTTATAGAGATGTTATTTTGATTTATAATAAATATAAGTAAAGAATATGTATATAAAGGCCTATTGTCTCCCTCAATAGGTATAATCATTAAAAAAGCTTGGTGAGTGTAAAATTTCACCAAGCTTTTTTAATTTATATTATTTCAAAATATCCGACTCACTCGACAATGGTCTCTATTCGTTAGCATGGCTGAGACTTGATCAAATTCTGCAAGAAATTTTGATAAATCTGTGTTCCTTTATTATCGCTGGATAAGATTTTTCATAGCTTCAGACTCCTTTTAGTCGCCTTCAGCTTGAAGTCATATTAAAAAGACAGCCTCTTTTTAAGACTGCCTTTAAATAATCGTTTCTATATTAGCAAATCCGACTCCTTTGAAGAAACTCCCTATTC
>NZ_KV820437.1:92365-114431 GCF_001815405.1 Peptoniphilus sp. HMSC075B08
GGATAAGATTTTTCATCAGCTCATGCGTCGCTTCGGCTCGCATTTGCTGTGGAAACCAAAAAAAGTAGCCTTATGTTTTTAGACTACTTTTTGTTTTTTTAATTTAATTTATTTCAAGAAATCCGACTCCTTTGAAGAAACTCCCTATTCGGTCGTTTCTTCTGCAGTCGCTGGATAAGATTTTTCATCAGCTCATGCTTCGCTAAGGCTCGCATTCGCTGTGAAAACCAGAAAAACCGAGACACGTCTCGGTTTTTCTTATCATTACCTTCTATTTTTTATTGCTTCTATTAATCCAGGAACTACATTAAATAAGTCGTCAACAATTCCGTAGTGGGCTGTCTTAAAGATGGCAGCGTCTGGGTCATTGTTGATGGCAATTATAGTTGTGGAGTCTTCCATTCCCTTAGTGTGTTGGATTGCTCCTGAAATTCCAAGGGCAATGTAGAGGTCTGGTCTTACTTGAACGCCAGTTACACCAACTTGTAGGTCCTTGTCACACCAGCCAAGGTCAGTTACAGCCTTAGTTGCTCCAACTGCACCGCCAAGTGCTTCTGCAAGTTCTTCTACTAGGTGCCAGTTTTCTGGTCCACCAAGTCCTCTACCACCTGATACAACAACTTTTGCATTCATTAGCTTATCAAGAAGTGGGTTGATTTCTTCTTTTTCGAAGTCAATGAATTTTGTCTTAACGTCATCTGCTGTGATATTGGCTTCTTCTTTTATTACTTCAGCGACCTTTGATTCGTTGAAAGGAGCTTCAACAAAGCCACCTCTACCAATTGTAGCCATCATTGTTTCAGATGTGATTCTTACGTCACAGAATAGTTTTCCGTCAAAGGAAGGTCTTATCCATTTAATGTCTTCCTTGTCTTCAGTTATTTCAACGCTGGAACAGTCGG
Source organism: Peptoniphilus sp. HMSC075B08 (assembly GCF_001815405.1). Lineage (NCBI taxonomy): Bacteria > Bacillati > Bacillota > Tissierellia > Tissierellales > Peptoniphilaceae > Peptoniphilus > Peptoniphilus sp. HMSC075B08. The sequence goes on from NZ_KV820437.1 coordinate 93,268, forward strand.
CAACAAGTCCAAGACCTCTTTTTGCTGAAACCCTACCTGCAAGGTCACGTCCATCATGTGATGCTGGAAGCATAACAATTGCTGGATCGTATTTTTCCATTAGGCCATCTAAGACTTTGGCATAGGCCATTGTGTTGTAATTTTCTAAAAGTTCATCAGAAACTTGGATTACCTTGTCGGCTCCAAGGTTGCCTGATAATTTTGCCTTGTCATCATTGTTGTGACCAATTTCTACTGCCACAAGTTCTCTATCTAATTCATCAGAAAGTTCTCTCGCTATAGACATTATTTCTTTAGTTATAAGTGAAAGTGAGCCTTCTGAAGTTTCGTTTACTACCCAAATATTTCCTTTTTTCATTTTATCACCTACACTAAAACTTTCGCATCTTCGATTATCTTTATAACTGCGTCTATGTTCTTGTCAGCAGAACCTTCGTCAATTATCTTGCCTGTTTCGAACTTGTCTGGAGCTGAAAGGTCTTTTACAACTGTAAGGGAACCTTTTTGTCCAATTTTATCAAGGTCAAGTCCAAGTTTGTCTGCAGTTAGGTCGTGGATTTCTTTTTCTTTTGCAATCTTAGATCTCTTTAGGGCAAACTTTGAAGGTTTGTTAACTGAACCCTTTAGTGCTGATGCAACGAAAGGTGCCTTTAATGAAACTGTTTCAGTTCCGTCAGCAACTTTTCTCTTAACTTCAAACTCGCCGTCCTTGTAGTTAATGTCTGATACATAAGTAACTTGGTTCATGCCAAGTCTTTCGGCAATTTGTGGGCCAACTTGTCCTGTGTCTCCGTCCATAGTTTGGTCACCTGTGAAGATGATGTCGTATTCGCCAATTTGTTTAATGGCTTCTGTTAGGGCATAGGATGTTGCAAAGGTATCAGAACCCTTGAACTCTATTCCTTCTAATAGGTAAGCTTCTTCTGCACCCATTTGGATACATTCGCGAAGGTATTTTTCTCCGTCTGGTGGTCCCATAGTTAGCACGTCGATTTGTACTTCTTCTTCCACTTGTTCTTTGACATTAAGTGCAAATTTTAAACCACAAAGATCTGATGGGTTAATAACTGTTTTGATTCCATCTCTCTTGAGGTTTTTTGTTTCTGGATCAATTTTTGCATTTGTTGTGTCAGGAACAATTTTCATTAATAATAATATTTTCATAGTTCCTCCTAAAATATTTTTACTTCAATATATTTATATCATACCCCAAAATGGCGAAAGTATTAAGAAAATTTTTATAAGTGATAAAAATAATCAAAAAACCCTTAAATAAATTCATTTTATTTCATAAGGTACTTAAAATTTTTTTTGCTTGTATTATAATGGAAGAGGAAGTTTATTATTTTTATATAGGAAGAAGGTTTATATAAGATGAAAAAATTTAAAAAGTTTTCCAGCCTTATGCTTATAGCCACAATGGTTGGTCTTTTAATGACTGGCTGTGCTCAAAAGACTAATGATGGGGCAAATGAAAAAGCAAATGACACTAAGGTTGCTGCAGAAGAAAAGACTGGAAGTCATAAGATTGTTGACCACGCAGGTCGTGAACTTGAAGTGCCAGATAAGATTGAAAAAATCGTAATTGACCAAGTGCCAATTCTTTCAACTTACATGGCATACAATGAAGGCAAGGCTCCTTACATTGTTGGTTACGCTGGTTCCCTAAAACAAGTTATTTCTAACACAGTTCTTCAAGATATTGCACCTGAACTTCTTGACACAACAAACACAGTTCAAGGCCAATCTGACATCAATGTGGAAGAAATCATTAAGTTAAAACCAGATGTAATTTTTTATAATGCAAAGAACCAAGACCGTTATGAAAAGTTGGCGAAGACTGGAGTTCCTTGTGTAGGTTTTGTAACTATGGGGGCAGACACTCCAGCTGACCCAATAAACAGGTATGGGGAATGGCTAAAACTTCTTGAAGATGTCTTTGGTGAAGAAGGCAAGATGGATAATTTCTTGGCAGCTGGCGACGACATTGTAAAGGATGTTGAAAAGAGAATTGCCACAGTTCCTGAAGACAATAGACCAAGCGGTATGATCCTTTGGAAGTATGTTGAAGGTACACCAATTGTTGCCGGCAAGGGAACTTTCGGAGACTTCTGGCTAAAGAGACTTGGGGTAAATAATGTTGCCCAAGATGCCAAGGGTTACGCCAAGGTAAATGTGGAAGAAATCTACAAGTGGAATCCTGATGTATTTTACCTTGATGGACCCGGTCTATTGGATATAAAGAGGGAAGAAGTTTACAACAACACTGTTGAAGGTTTTGATTTTTCTAACTTAAAGTCTGTTAAGGACAAGAGAGTTTACAATTCAAAGCTTGGTATGTGGAACTGGTTAACACCAAACCCAGATGCTCCACTAGTTTTGGCTTGGCTTGCAAGTGAAACTTACCCTGAAGCCTTTAAGGACTACGACTTAAATAAGGTCATCAAGGACTACTACGCTAAGTGGTACAATTATGAACTTACAGATGAACAAATCGAGGACATGTTTAATATATGACAAAAAACTTTTGGACTAGGGATGATGGAAGACTTCATCCCTATGTTTATTTTATTTTAATTTTCTTTCCCCTGGCCTGTGGCCTTATTGGCCTTTCCATGGGGAGGATGGATATTAAAATATCAGAAATTATTTTATTTTTTAAAAACTTAATAGGTGGAGGACAAGTTGATCCTCTTATGGAGTCTTTAATTATAAATATTAGGCTGCCAAGGGTCCTAACAGCCCTCGTTGTTGGAGGGGGACTTACTGCTGCGGGGATTGCCTTCCAGGCACTTTTTTCAAATCCCCTTGCGACTCCAGATATCTTGGGGGTTACATCGGCAGCATCCCTTGGGGCAGTCCTAGGTATAATCCTATCTCTTGGGACTATGGGGATTCAAGTTCTCGCCATGATCTTTGGACTCCTTTCAATCCTCATAACAATTAATCTTGTGAAGAGGGACGAGACTTCTATGATTATGCTGGTCTTGGCTGGGATAATTGTTTCTTCCCTTGCCAATGCCCTGGCTTCTCTATTGAAGTATACAGCCGATCCCATGGACAAGTTGCCACAAATCACCTACTGGCTAATGGGGTCCTTCGGTAGGACTTCTTACAAGAACCTAGCCTTGGCAGGTCCCCTTATCTTGATTTCTATGATTGTAATCTACAAGATGAGGTGGAGCCTCAACCTCTTGTCACTTTCAGAAGACGAGGCCAGGTCACTTGGGATAAATGTCAAGAGGACTAGGTTGATTTTTATACTTGCTGCTACTCTTATAACTGCGTCCTCAGTTTCTATTTGTGGACAAATTGGATGGATTGGATTGATTATCCCCCATCTTGTGAGGTTGATGGTGGGGTCAAACAACCTATATACTTTGCCACTGGGAATAAGTTTTGGGGCAGGCTTTATGATCCTAATTGAAGCCCTATCGAGGACAGTTTCGGTAATTGAGCTTCCAATTTCAATTTTAACGGCAATTATAGGGGCACCAATTTTTATAATCTTAATGAGAAGGTCAGGAGGGATTTTTAAATGAAGCTAGAAGTTTCTGGAGGAAATTTTAAATTTAAAAAATCTGATTTTATATTAAAGGATATAAATTTCTCCCTTGAAGACTCTGATGTCCTCTCTATACTTGGTCCCAACGGGGTTGGAAAGACTACCCTTATAAGGTGTTTGACAGGCCTACTCCCTTGGACAAGTGGAGATACTATCATAGACGGGAAAAATATTTCTTCTATTAAAGAGAGAGAGCTTTGGTCAAAAATATCCTACATTCCTCAAAAGCGATCTTCTGCCTTTGCCTATACAGGACTTGAGATGGTCCTCTTTGGGTCTACTTCTTCAATGTCAATTTTTGAGAAGCCAAGGGACAAGGACCTAAGAAGGGCAGAAGAAGTTATGAAGTCCATAGGAATCTATCACTTGCGTGACAAGGCATCAGACCAGATGAGTGGGGGAGAAGTTCAAATGCTCTTAATTGCTAGGAGTCTCATGAAGGATCCACAGATTATAATTTTGGATGAACCAGAAAGTGGACTGGACTATAAGAATCAAATGGTGATTTTAAATTTGATAAAGAGCCTGGCAGAGTCAGGTGTCATAATTGTCATGAACACCCACTACCCAGACCACGCCCTTTCCATTTCCAACAAGTGTCTCTTGCTAAGCTATGACAAGACCTATGAGTTTGGCCCGACTAGGAAAGTCCTAACAAGAGAAAACTTAAAAAAATCTTTTTCTGTTGATGTAAGTATTTCAGAATTTCAAATTGATGGGAAGACCTATGAGAGGATAATACCCTTAGAGATAGAAGATGAAAATTTAAAATAAAAACTACATCTAAAGAGAAGTATGGAAGCCATACTTCTCAGATTGTAGACAAACCCAGAAATAATTTCTGGGTTTGTTGCATTCTTAATATATTTACTAAAAAAATCTTTAATTTATCCAAAGTTAAATCCTTATTAGGATCCAATTTATATAGTAGTATTGCTAATTTTTTCATATTTATGCACGCAAATGTAAGTGCAGCTTTCATTTCCATCTTTGCTAGTCCAATCATGTTTGTGTATCTAAATCCATGGAATTCTTTTGCACTTCCAAATTGTCTTTCTACTGTTTCTTTTCTTCTTTTGTATTCTTCTTTTCCTTTTTCTGTGTATCTATATTCTTCTGTTTCATCTATGTATTTTTGCCAAATGTGTCTTGTGATTACTTTTTGATTGTTTTTACTCTGTGTGCATCTTTTGAGGTTAGGGCATTTTTTACATTGTTCTTTATTTCTTTTGTACTCTCTATATCCCTCTCTATTTGTTGTCGTGTATTCTAGTATTTGATTTTCTGGGCATAGGTAACAGTCATAGTACTCATCATATATGAATTCTCTTTTGTAGTAGGGGTTTTCTATTTTTGGTTTTCTTTTTGGTGCTGTGTAGGGAAATACTGGTTGTATTTCGTCTTCTAGTAGTTTTTTTGCTATGGCTGGTGTTTTATATCCTGCATCCATTACTATTTTTTCTGGTTTGTATTTTTTTAGTTTTTCTTCATAAAAGGGTATTAGGGTTGTGCTGTCATGGAGATTTCCTGGGAATGTTTTATGTCCTAAGATCCAACCATTTTTGTCTACTGATGTTTCTACACAATAGGCAAAGACTTCTTTGTGCTCTCCTTTATGAAAGAGTCCACTTTCTGGGTCTGTTGTTGAGACTGTTATTTCTTTTGTTTCTTCTTTTTTATTTTTTTCTTTTAGTGGTTTTTTCCCATGTTCTTTTCTATCTTCTTCTATTTCTTTGTCTAATTCTTCTTGGTATGCTTTTGCTGCTTTTTTGATTTCTTCTTTTTTGTTTTTATGTCTATTTGCATGGGCTTTTACATGTGTTGAGTCTACGAATTGTATTTTCTCATCTACGAATCCTTTGTTCATTGCTTGGCTTAAGATGTTTTGAAATATTTCTTCAAATATGTTTGTATCTTTAAATCTTCTTCTGTAGTTTTGGCTAAATGTTGTGAAGTGAGGAACTTTATCATAAAAGTCCAGTCCTAAAAACCATCTATATGCTATGTTTACTTCTATTTCTTTTATTGTTTGTCTCATACTTTTTATGTTGAATAGATACTCTATGAATAGTATTTTTATTAATACTACTGGATCTATGCTTGGTCTTCCGTTGTCTAGTGAGTATTTATCTTCTACTAATTCATAGATGAAGCTAAAGTCTATGTATTTGTCTATTTTTCTTAATATGTGATTTTTAGGTACAAGTTGTTCTACTGAAATTAGTTGTACTTGATTTGTTTTTCTATTGTTATTTTTTGATAGCATGTCACACCTACTTCCTTAGTTTATTTTTACCCTTTTTTTCTGTAATTCAGATGATTTTATTAAAAAAAGCAGGCTTTTTTTGCCTGCTTTGTCATCAGTCTGAACCGGCTACGCCGGTGGTTTTTTGTTGCCTTGGAATTTTCAGAATGTAATTTTTTGTGGATTTAATTTATTGGGAGATTTAAATTTTAGAGTTTTTGAGGGTAAATTTTCGCAAATTTTTAGATAATTTCATAAAATATGAAAAAAACTACCTAAAATAAAAGTTTTTATGGCAAAAAAATTTTTTATGGCAAAAAAATTGAGAAAAATGTAAAAAACTTACATGAAATTAAAAAAATCAGCTCTAAAATAAAATTTTTATGGAAAGTTCTATAAAAATAGAAAAAATTATCTATATTATAGAAAAGATTTGCTTAAAGTCAAATAAATCATTGCAATTTAAATGTTTTTAGACTATATTAAGAAGAGTGCCTATAAATTAGGCCGAAAAATTATTGCTAAAATTTATATAATAAAAAAATCTGAAGAAATTCAAAAAAACCTGTAAATTTCCTTTACAAGTGGGATTTTTTATTATATAATATTTGAGCGTTTAAAAAAGAATGTTGCGATGAAGTCATAAGTTGCTTGAGATTTTGTTGAAAAAAAGGAGTTTCAAGGTAATTATGACAGAGAAGTCCAAGCTGGACTTGGGCGAGGGTTATTTTTTTCTATTGTGCCCTGTTTACACACCAGGGTGCGTGTATCGATAACCCCATTCGCAAGTAAGGCTTTAGCGAATAGGAGGTAAATATGTCTAACAAAGGCAAACAAAAAATTAGAATTAAACTTAAAGCTTATGATCACGAACTACTTGACAATTCAGCACTAAGAATTGTTGATGCTGCTAAGAAGAGCGGTGCAGAAGTTTCTGGACCAATTCCTCTTCCAACTGAAAAGGAAATCATCACAATTATAAGAGCTGTACACAAGTACAAGTATTCAAGAGAACAATTTGAGCAAAGAACTCACAAGCGTCTAATTGATATATTAAACCCTACACAAAAGACTGTAGATTCACTTATGAAGTTAAATCTACCAGCTGGTGTAGATATTGAAATTAAACTTTAAAACTTTGCTTTATATGACTTCTACTTATAGAAGTCCGCTGTAAATATTAGGAGGTGCAACATGAAATATTTAGTAGGTAAAAAAATTGGCATGACCCAAATTTTTGATGAAGAGGGTACTGTCACTCCTGTCTCAGTTATTGAAGTAGAACCAAATGTTGTTGTGCAAAAGAAAACAATTGAAAGTGATGGATACAATGCTATCCAAGTTGCAACACAAGAGGTTAAAGAAAGAAGATTAAACAAACCTGAGAAGGGACATTTTGACAAGGCTGGTGTAGGATACAGAAAACATCTTTCAGAATTTAGAACTGATGATGTAGAATCTTACAACCTAGGCGATGAAATAAAGGTAGATTTATTTGAAGTTGGAGAACACGTTGATGTTGTTGGAACTTCAAAGGGTAAGGGAACTGCTGGTATTATCAAACGTCACAACTTCGGTCGTGGTAGAGAAACTCACGGTTCTAAATTCCACAGAATGCCAGGTGGTATGGGAGCTGCTTCTTATCCAGGAAGAGTTTGGAAAAACCACAGAATGGCTGGAAAAATGGGTAACGAAAGAGTTACTGTACAAAATCTAGAAATCGTAAGAATAGATACAGATAAAAATTTAATTTTAGTTAAGGGTGCTATCCCAGGACCTAAGAAGGGAACTGTTAGAGTTAAAAGCACTGTTAAAATGACTAAATAAGATAGGGAGGTTAAAAAATGCCTAAAATTCAAATGATTGACATTAAGGGAAATCCTGTTGAAGAAGTCGAACTAAGTGAAGGGCTATTTGCTGCTCCTGTTAGCACTCATGCTGTTTATTTAGTTGTTAAAAATATTTTGGCTAACAATAGACAAGGTACTCACTCTGCTAAGACACGTGCTGAAGTTCGTGGAGGCGGAAGAAAACCTTGGAGACAAAAGGGAACTGGTCGTGCAAGACAAGGTTCTATTAGATCACCTCAATGGAGAGGCGGTGGAGTTGTTTTTGCTAAGAAACCTAGAGATTACTCTTACACAACTCCTAAGAAGACTAGAAGAGTTGCTCTTAAGTCAGTTCTTACTAGCAAGTTACAAGATGGCGAAATGATTCTTGTAGATTCTATCCAAATGGAAGAAGCTAAGACAAAAGTTTTTGCTAACATCTTAAAGGACATTGGTGCTGGTAACAAGGCACTTGTAGTTGTTAATGACGACGAAAAAGATGTTCAAAGAGCAGCAAGAAACATCGCTGGTGTTAAAACATCAAGAGCTACAGATATTAACGTATATGACTTATTAAAATACGACAAACTTGTTATGACAAAGTCTGCACTTGATGTTGTTGAGGAGGTTTTTAACTGATGAATAAATTTGACGTTATAAAAAGACCTTTAGTCACTGAACAAAGTATGGACATGATGGCAGAAAACAAATACACTTTCGAAGTTGTTAAAACTGCTACAAAACCTGAAATCAGAGAAGCTGTTGAAGAAATCTTCGGCGTTAAGGTTGAAAAAGTATATACAATGAATATGCGTGGTAAACTTAAAAGACAAGGAGTTCATCAAGGAAGACGTCCTTCATGGAAAAAAGCTATAGTTAAGCTTACTGATGACTCAGAGCCGATAGAATTTTTTGATTCTATTTGATAGTAGGAGGTATTAATAATGGCGATTAAAGGATTTAAACCTACAACTCCTTCCCGTAGAAAAATGACAGTTGCTTCATACGAAGAGATTACTAAAACAACACCTGAAAAATCTCTTCTAACAACTATCAACAAGACTGCCGGTAGAAATGCTCACGGTAGAATTACTAGTAGACACAGAGGCGGCGGAGTTAAAAGAAAATACAGAATTATAGATTTAAAGAGAGATAAAGACAATATTCCTGCAAGAGTAGCAGCTATTGAATACGATCCATACAGAACAGCTTACATTGCACTTTTAAACTATGCTGATGGTGAAAAAAGATACATCATCCAACCAAATGGTTTAAAGGTAGGAGATATAGTTGAATCTGGATCAGATGCAGATATCAAAGTTGGTAACACACTAATGCTTGCTGACATTCCAGTTGGTACTACTGTTCACAACATAGAAATGACTCCAGGTCGTGGTGGCCAAATCGCAAGATCTGCTGGATCATCTGCACAACTTATGGCTAAAGAAGGTAAGTACGCTCAACTTAGACTTCCTTCAGGTGAATTTAGATTAATAAGCCAAAGATGTAAGGCAACTATTGGACAAGTTGGAAACATTTCTCACGAACTTATCACTTTAGGTAAGGCAGGTAAGAGCAGATATCTTGGAAAAAGACCTCACGTAAGAGGATCTGCAATGAACCCTGTTGATCACCCTCATGGTGGTGGGGAAGGTAGAACTCCAATTGGTAGACCTTCACCAATGACTCCTTGGGGCAAGAAAGCTCTAGGACTTAAGACTAGAAAGAAATCTAAAAAATCTGATATGTATATCGTAAGAAGAAGAACTAAGTAATCGGAGGGTATTAATGAGTAGATCAATAAAAAAAGGACCATTTGCTGATGAACACCTTCTAAAGAAGGTTGACGAGCTTAATGATAAAAACGAACACAAAGTAATTAAAACTTGGTCTCGTCGCTCAACTATTTTCCCTGAATTTGTTTCTCACACAATTGCTGTTCATGACGGCAGAAAACATGTGCCAGTATACATTACTGAAGACATGGTAGGACATAAATTAGGCGAATTTGTTCCAACAAGAACATACAGAGGCCATGGCGGCAAGAGCGAAAAGAGTACTACACTTAAGTAAGGAGGGTTATAATGCAAGCACAAGCAATTGCTAAATATGTAAGAATATCACCTCTAAAGGTGAACTATATTTGCGCAGAAATACGCGGAAAAAGCGTTGATGAAGCCCTCTCTATTTTAAAGTTTACTAACAAAAGAGGAGCTCATGAACTATATAAGGTACTACATTCAGCTGTAGCTAACGCTGAAAACAACCTTAACCTAGACAGAGGAGATCTTTATGTTAAAAAGGCTTACGCAAACGAAGGCCCAACAATGAAAAGATTCCGTCCTAAGGCTAAGGGAATGGCTTATCCAATTCTAAAAAGATCAAGTCACATTGGCGTTGTAGTAGCAGAAAGAGAGTAAGGAGGTAGAGAATGGGTCAAAAAGTAAACCCACATGGACTTCGTGTTGGAGTAATCAAAGATTGGGATTCAAAATGGTACGCAGACAAGAAAAATTTTGCCGATCTTTTAGTTGAAGACAACGAGATTAGAAATTATGTTAAGAAAAAACTTTATGCTGCAGGTATCTCTAAGATCGAAATTGAAAGAGCTGCTAATAGAGTTAAAATTTCTATTCACACAGCAAAACCAGGCATGGTAATTGGCCGTGGTGGAGCAGGCGTTGAAGAACTAAGAACTGAAATTGAAAAACTTACAGGTAAATCTGTTGTAATAAATGTAGAAGAAATCAAAAACCAAGACTTAGATGCACAAATCGTTGCTGAAGGTATTGCTGAAGCTCTTGAAAGAAGAGTTGCATTTAGACGTGCTATGAAACAAGCAATCCAAAGAACTATGCGTCAAGGAGCACTTGGTATCAAGACTTCTGTTTCAGGTCGTGTTGGTGGTGCTGACATGGCAAGAACTGAAGGATATTCTGAAGGAACTATTCCTCTACAAACTTTAAGAGCTGACATTGACTATGGTTTTGCTGAAGCTGATACAACTTACGGTAAAATCGGTGTTAAGGTATGGCTATACAAGGGTGAAGTTCTTCCTGAACTAACTGAAGAAAGAGGAAGAAGATCTAGAGATAATAGAGATAACAGAAATCGCAAGAGACGCGATAACAGAAACAATAACTTCAATAGAAATAATAGAAGAGACAATAGAAATAAAGAGTCTTAAAGAAGGGGGGAATAGTCATGTTGATGCCTAAGAGAGTAAAATATCGTAAAGTTCACAGAGGCAGAATGAAGGGCAAGGCTATGCGTGGTAATGAGCTTGCATACGGCGAATATGGTATAAAAGCTTTAGAACCTTGTTGGATAACTTCAAATCAAATAGAAGCGGCACGTCGTGCTATGACAAGATATATTCGTAGAGGTGGAAATATCTGGATTAAGATTTTCCCAGACAAACCTGTTACAGAAAAGCCTGCTGAAACTCGTATGGGTTCCGGTAAGGGTGCACCAGAATACTGGGTAGCAGTTGTTAAACCAGGTAGAGTTTTATTTGAAATGGGTGGTGTTTCAGAAGAAGTTGCAAGAGAAGCTATGAGACTTGCATCCATGAAACTCCCTATTAGAACAAAATTCGTTATGAAAGATAAGGATGGTGACTCAAATGAAGGCTAATGAAATTCGCAAGATGTCAAGCGAAGATTTAAATAATAAAGTTAATGAACTTAAAAATGAACTTTTTAATTTGAGATTCAGATTGGCAACTGGCCAACTTGACAATCCATCAAGTATTAAAAGTGTTAAAAGAGATATAGCAAGAGTAAAAACGATCATTAGAGAACGTGAACTTGAAGTAGGAAAGGAGGCTTAATCTCATGGAAAGAAATTCAAGAAAAACTTTAACAGGTATTGTTGTAAGCGATAAGATGGATAAGACTATTGTAGTTCAAACTGAGACTTTAAAGACTCATCCTATCTATAAAAAGAGATTTAAGAAGTCTACTAATTTCAAGGCTCATGATGAAAATAATGAATGTGGTATTGGTGATCGCGTAAAAGTTATGGAAACTAGACCACTAAGTAAAGATAAAAGATGGAGACTTGTAGAAATTATTGAAAAGGCTCAATAATTTTAGCTTGAAAGGAGAATAACATGATTCAACAAGAAACAAGATTGCGTGTTGCTGACAATTCAGGTGCAAGAGAACTATCTGTTGTTAAAGTCCTTGGTGGTACTAATAGAAGAACAGCTAACATTGGCGACATTGTAGTATGTTCTGTAAAACATGCAACACCCGGTGGCGTTGTCAAAAAGGGAGCTGTTGTAAAAGCAGTTATCGTTAGAACAAACAAGGGTATTAGCAGAAAAGACGGATCTTACATCAAATTTGATGACAACGCAGCTGTTGTAATAAAAGACGATAGAAGCCCTGTTGGGACTCGTATTTTTGGACCTGTAACTAGAGAACTTAGAGCTGGAAACTTCATGAAGATTATTTCTCTAGCTCCGGAAGTACTATAATTTGGAGGTGTAATATGAGAATTAAAAAAGATGACATCGTAAAAGTTATAGCCGGAAAAGATAAAGGCAAGACTGGTAAAGTCCTAAGAACAATTCCTAAGAAAGACTTAGTAGTTGTAGAAAAGGTAAATGTTGTTACTAAACACATGAAACCAAGAGGACCTCAAGCACCAGGTGGAATAGAAAAAATGGAAGCACCAATTCACGTGTCTAATGTAATGTACTTTGACAGTGCATCAGGAAAGGCAACAAGAGTTGGTTATAAATTTGAAGACGGAAAGAAAGTTAGATTTGCAAAATCTAGCGGAAACATCATTAAGTAGGGGGTAGAATAATGACTTCAAGATTACAAGAAAAATATAAGACAGAAGTTGTGGGCCACCTAATGGAACGCTTCAATTATTCAAGCGTTATGGAAGTACCGAAACTTGAAAAGATCACTATAAACATTGGTCTTGGCGAAGCTAAAGATAACCACAAGGCTCTAGAAGCAGCTGTTGAAGAGCTAACTCTTATCTCAGGTCAAAAGGCACTTGTTACTAGGGCAAGAAAATCTATAGCTAACTTTAAACTTCGTGAAGGTCAAAACGTTGGTGTTAAGGTTACTCTAAGAGGCGAAAGAATGTATGATTTCTTAGATAAGCTTATGAACGTTGCTCTTCCAAGAGTAAGAGACTTTAGAGGTGTTAAGCCAACTGCATTTGACGGCAGAGGAAACTATGCACTAGGTCTTAAAGAACAACTTATCTTCCCAGAAATTGAATACGATAAGGTAGACACAATTAGAGGAATGGACATCAATATAGTAACTACAGCTAAAACTGATGAAGAGGCTAAAGAATTCCTAGACAAGATGGGAATGCCTTTTGCTAAGGCTTAAGGAGGTACAAAGTGGCTAAAAAATCAATGATTGCTAAACAAAAGAGGAAACAAAAGTATTCTTCTCGTGAATATACAAGATGTAAAATTTGTGGAAGACCACATTCAGTTTTACAAAAATATGGAATATGTAGAATATGCTTTAGAGAACTTGCGTATAAAGGACAAATCCCTGGCGTAAGAAAAGCTAGCTGGTAATAAGCCTTAGATGAAAGGAGGCAAACTGATATGATGACAGACCCAATTGCAGATATGCTATCAAGAATTAGAAATGCAAATAATGCAAGACACAAATCTGTTGATATTCCTTGCTCAAACATCAAAAAAGAAATCGCAAAGATTCTTCTTGATGAAGGTTATATTAAAGGATATGACGTTGTTGAAGATGACAAACAAGGAATTATTAAAATAGATCTTAAATATTCTCAGGACGGTGAAAGAGTTATCTCTGGTTTAAAGAGAATATCTAAACCGGGACTTAGAGTTTATGTTAAGTGCGACGATGTTCCTAAAGTTCTAGGTGGACTAGGAATTGCAATTATCTCTACATCTAAGGGAATAATTACAGATAAAATGGCAAGACAAAATAAAGTTGGCGGAGAGGTAATCTGCTACGTTTGGTAATTTGGAGGTGAAAAATGTCAAGAATTGGCAAAAAACCTATTGAAATCCCAAAGGGCGTTGATGTTAAAGTTGACGGTCAAACAGTTACTGTTAAGGGACCAAAGGGTGAACTAACACAATCTTTCGATAAAGATTTAAAAATAGAATTAAATGACGGAGTTCTCACTGTAGAAAGACCAAATGATATTAAAAGAATTAAGGCACTTCACGGTTTAACTAGAACTCTAATTGAAAATATGATAATTGGCGTTACAGAAGGTTATTCAAAATCTCTTGAAATAATCGGTACAGGATACAGAGCTGCTAAGAAGGGAAAGGTTCTTTCTCTTAACTTAGGTTTCTCTCACCCTCTTGATTTAGAAGATCCAGAAGGTATTGAAGTAGAAGTTCCATCTCCTAACTCAATTATTATTAGAGGTAATGACAAACAACAAGTTGGCGCTTATGCTGCTTACATTAGACGCTTCAGAGAACCTGAACCATATAAGGGTAAGGGTATTAGATATACTGATGAACATGTAAGACGTAAAGTTGGTAAGACAGGTAAGTAAGAAAGGAGAATTTAAGTGTTAAAAAAGATTAATAGAAATGAAAACAGAATTAAAAGACACAAAAGAATTAGAAATCATATCTCCGGTACTTCTATGAAGCCTAGACTTTCAGTTTACAGATCATCTAAACATATTTATGCTCAACTAATTGATGATGAAGCTGGCAATACTTTAGCAAGTGCATCTACACTTGATAAGGGATTAAACCTAGAAAACACTGGAAATATTGAAGCAGCTAAATCTGTTGGAGAATCTATTGCTAAGAAGGCAAAAGAAAAAGGAATTGAAGAAGTTGTATTTGACAGAGGTGGATATGTATTCCACGGTAAAGTCAAAGCACTTGCTGATGCAGCTAGAGAAGCTGGTCTAAAATTCTAAGAAGGAGGAAGTAATGGAGCGTTCATTAATAAATGCGGCAGAACTTGATCTTGAAGAAAGAGTAGTAGCTATTAATAGAGTTGCCAAAGTAGTTAAGGGTGGTAGAAACTTTAGATTCTCAGCTCTTGTAGTAGTTGGTGACAAAAACGGACACGTTGGTGTAGGTACTGGTAAAGCTCTTGAAGTTCCTGAAGCTATAAGAAAAGCAACACAAGATGCTAGAAAGAATATTGTAAGAGTTAACTTACTAAACACTTCTATTCCTCATCAAGTAACTGGAATTTATGGTGCAGGTAAAGTATTCTTAAAACCAGCAAGAGAAGGTACAGGAGTTATTGCCGGTGGTGCAGTGCGTGCTGTATGCGAACTTGCAGGTATTACTGATATTCGTACTAAGAACATTGGTACAAACAACCCAAGAAACATCGTTAATGCAACAATGGAAGGTCTAAAGTCTCTTAAGACTGCAGAATCTGTTGCAAAACTTAGAAATAAATCTGTTGAAGAAATTTTAGGATAGGAGGAAAATCATGAGTACAATTAAAATTAAACTTGTAAAAAGTCCTATCGGTAAAGTGCCAAAACACAGAAAAACAATTAAAGCTCTTGGTTTCAAAAAAGTAAACCAAGTAATTGAAAAAAATGATACTCCTCAAATTAGAGGAATGTTAAAACAAGTCGATTATATGATCGAAGTAGTAGAATAAGGAGGTGTACCTAATGAAGTTACATGACTTAAGACCTAACGAAGGCGGCGGAGTTAAAGCTAGAAAGAGAGTAGGTCGTGGAATTGGTTCCGGTACTGGTAAAACTTCCGGCAAGGGTCACAAGGGACAAAATGCTAGAAGTGGCGGCGGAGTAAGACCTGGATTTGAAGGTGGTCAAATGCCTCTATTCAGACGTCTTCCTAAGAGAGGATTTACAAATATCTTTAAGAAAGAATATGCAGTATTAAACGTAGCTGATCTTAATGTATTTGAAGAAGGAACTGAAATCACTCCTGAATTCTTAATCGAAAATAAATATATTAAAGCTGGTAAGGCTAAAGACGGAATTAGAATCTTGGGAGATGGTGAATTAAATGTTAAATTAACTGTTAAAGCTCAGCATTTCTCAAAATCTGCTATAGAAAAAATTGAGGCTTGCGGAGGAAAGGCCGAGGTGATTTAATGCTGTCCACTTTTAGAAATGCGTGGAAAGTTGAATCTCTTCGTAAGAAGATGCTTTTCACTCTTTTCATGCTTCTATTATATAGACTTGGATCACATATCGCCGTTCCTTATATGAACTCACAAGTGATTTCACAAATTTTTTCAGGATCAGGCGGATCAATTTTCTCCTTCCTTGACCTAATGGCAGGAGGAAACTTTAGAAGATTTACTATTTTTGCTGCTAACATTTATCCATATGTTACAGCATCAATCATACTTCAACTTTTGACAATTGCTATTCCATCCTTGGAATCTCTAGCAAAAGAAGGAGAAACTGGTAGAAAGGCTATTGCAAAATACACTAGATACCTTTCTATTGTTATCGCTCTTATTCAAGCAATTGGTTATACTTTTGGTCTATTTAGACAAGCAGTTAACGCAACAAGTGCTATTGAATATGTAACTATTATCCTATCAATAGTTGCAGGTACAGCGATCTTAATTTGGATAGGAGAACAAATTACTGAACACGGAATTGGAAATGGTATTTCAATATTAATTTTTGCAGGTATCGTTTCAAGATTCCCACTTGATATAGCTCAATCTGTTGCTCTTGTTAAGGCAGGAAAAGCTAGCCCAATGTTCTTAGTGCTATTTGTAATAATTGCAATCGCAATTGTTGCTTTTGTAGTAACACTTACTGAAGGTGAGAGAAGAATTCCTGTACAATATGCAAAGAGAGTTGTTGGTAGAAAGATGTACGGTGGCCAATCCACTCATATTCCTATTAAGGTTTTAATGACTGGTGTAATGCCAATTATCTTCGCTAACTCACTACTTGCTATTCCAGCAACTATTGCTATGTTTACAAGTGAATCAACTAGAAATTGGATTCAAAAATGGTTAACACCAGCTGGTGGACCAGGAGCTGTGCTTTATATAATATTTACTGTAATTCTTATTGTATTCTTCACATTCTTCTACACTACAATCCAATTTAACACTGTTGAATACTCTAAAAACCTTCAAGCTAATGGTGGTTTTATTAGTGGTATTAGAGCAGGAAAACCTACAAGTGATTATTTAGGTAGAACTTTAAATAGATTAGTTATGCCGGGAGCAATTGCACTTTCTATACTTGCAGTTCTTCCAACAATCTTAACACTTATTTCAGGCCTACAATTTAACTATGGTGGTACATCAATTATCATCGTTGTTGGTGTTGTACTTGAAATTCACAGGGTGTTAGAACAACAATTAATCATGAGAAATTATCGTGGATTCTTAAAGAATAAGTAGGAGGTAATTATGAAATTAGTTATATTGGGACCTCCAGGGGCCGGAAAAGGCACACAAGCTGAATATATTGTTGAAAAATACAATATCCCACACATTTCAACTGGAGATATCTTTAGAGAAAATATTAAGAACAATACTGAACTTGGAAAGAAAGCTAAGTCCTATATGGACAAAGGTCTTTTAGTTCCTGATGATCTTGTTATTGCACTTGTTGAAGACAGACTTAACAAGGAGGATGCTAAAGAAGGATTTCTACTAGACGGTTTCCCAAGAACTGTAGCTCAAGCTGTTAGTCTTGATTCAATCTTAGACAAGAATGATGACAAGCTAACTAAGGTAATTAATATTTCTGTTGATCCAGAAATCTTAATTGAAAGAGCTGTTGGAAGACGTGTTTGTAAAACTTGTGGAATGACTTATCACGTTAAGTTCAATCCTCCAAAGGAAGAAGGAATTTGTGATAAGGACGGCACTAAGCTTATTCAAAGAGATGACGATACTGAAGAAACTGTAAAGACTAGAATTTCTGTTTACTTTGATCAAACAGCACCTCTTATTGACTACTATAGAGCTCAAAATCTATTAATAGACATTGACGGTGCCAAGGATATTGATAAAGTATTTGACGATATAGTTATTGGTCTCGAATAGTTCATGGATAAAACATTTAGTCTTTTGAAGGGACAAGTGGTAAGATCCAAAAAAGGTAGGGATGAGGGCAAGGTTTATATCATAATGGATATCATTGATGATGACCTTCTCTTACTCGTTGATGGAAAACTAAGAAAGCTAGATCGACCAAAGAAAAAAAAGGTAAAACATCTTTATATATATAAGGATGTCATTGATACTGAGGTTAGTGACTTCAGCGACACCTATATTAGAAAGAAACTCTTACCTTATAGCTAAAGGAGGATCCTTAATAATATGGCTAAAGAAGATGTAATTGAAGTAGAAGGCGTTGTTGTAGACGCTCTTCCTAATACTCATTTCAAGGTTGAACTTGAAAATGGACATATCATACTCGCTCATATTTCAGGTAAATTGAGAATGAATTATATTAGAATTCTTCCTGGTGATAAGGTGACAGTTGAGCTTTCACCTTATGATCTTACTCGAGGAAGAATAACTTGGAGAAAGAAATAATCCAGAGTCAGGAGGCATTTAAATGAAAGTAAGACCATCTGTAAAAAAGATGTGCGAAAAGTGCAAAATAATTAAAAGAAACGGAAAAGTAATGGTAATCTGTGAAAATCCGAAACATAAACAAAGACAGGGATAAGGGAGGTAATTATGGCTAGAATTTCCGGTGTTGATTTACCTAGAGAAAAAAGAGTTGAAATTGGACTCACATATATCTACGGTATTGGAAAACCCAGATCTCAAGAAATTTTAACTGCAGCTGGTATTGACTTTGACACTCGTGTTAAAGATCTTACAGAAGCAGAACTTGCTAAAATTAGAGAAGAAATTGATAAGTACCACGTAGAAGGTGATTTACGTCGTGATGTTGCTATGAACATCAAGAGACTTCGTGAAATTAACTGCTACCGTGGAAGAAGACATAAAGCTGGTCTTCCTGTAAGAGGACAAAAGACTAAGACAAATGCTAGGACAAGAAAAGGTCCTAAGAAACTTGTTTCTAAGAGTAAGTAAGGGGGGACTTAAATGGCAAAAAAACAAAAAGTTACACGTGCTAGAAGACGTGTACGTAAAAATATTGAAAAAGGCGAAGCACATATAGCTTCAACATTTAACAACACTATGGTTACTCTTACTGATATTAACGGTAATGTTATATCTTGGGCTAGTGCTGGACAACTTGGATTTAGAGGTTCAAGAAAGTCTACTCCTTTTGCAGCACAAGAGGCAGCACAAGAAGCAGCTGAAAAAGCTAAAGAACACGGACTAAAGAGCGTTGACGTATATGTTAAGGGTCCAGGTTCAGGAAGAGAAGCTGCCATTAGATCTCTTCAAGCATCAGGTCTTGAAGTAACAATGATTAAAGATGTTACTCCAATTCCTCACAATGGATGTAGACCACCAAAACGTAGAAGAGTCTAAACTATTGACCGAGAAGGAGGGTACCCATGATTGAAATTGAAAAACCTAGGATTAGTATTGAAGAATTAGATGAATCGGGTTTATATGGCAAGTTTGTCGTTGAACCCCTAGAAGCTGGATTTGGTATCACTATTGGAAATTCCTTAAGAAGAGTGTTACTTTCCTCTCTACCAGGCGCAGCTGTATCTTTTATCAATATACGTGGCGTTGAACATGAATTTGATACAATTCCAGGAGTATTAGAAGATGTACCTGAAATAGTTTTAAATATTAAATCTATAGTTTTAAAGATGACTGAAGATGAGCCTGTAAAACTAGTAATAGAAAAAAAGGGCAAGGGAGAAATTAAGGCCTCTGACATAGAACTTGCACCACATGTAAGTATTATTAATCCAGATCAACATATAGCAACCCTAAATGATGATGCTGATTTTTATCTTGAAATGATGGTGGAAAAGGGAAGAGGCTACGAACCTTCTGAACTTAAAAAAGATGAAATAACTGAAATTGGAATTATACCTATGGATTCTAACTTCACTCCTGTTGAAAAAGTAAACTGGAAAGTTGAAAACACAAGAGTTGGACAAAGAACAGACTACGATAGGTTGATCCTTGAAGTTACAACAGATGGTTCAATGAAGGCTGACGAAGCAACATCTCTTGCAGCAAAAATCTTAACAGAACATCTTGAACTCTTCATTGGCCTAAAAGAACATGTCAGTGAAATCAACCTGATGGTTGAAAAAGAAGAGGATCAAAAGGAAAAAGTTCTCGAAATGACAGTTGAAGAATTAGACTTATCTGTAAGATCATTCAACTGCCTAAAGAGAGCAGGCATAAATAGTGTTGAGGAACTAACTAATAAAACTGAAAGTGAAATGATGAAGGTTAGAAATCTTGGTAGAAAATCTCTCCAAGAAGTAACTGAAAAACTTGACGAGTTAGGCTTAAGCCTCAAACCTGAAGAAGAATAAGGAGGACATTATGGCAAAAAATAGAAAACTTGGCCGTAATTCAAGTCATAGAAAGGCAATGCTTAGAAACCTTGTTACTTCTCTCTTAGCTGAAGGTAGAATTGAAACTACTCACACAAGAGCAAAAGAAGTTCAAAAAATTGCTGATCGTATGATTACACTTGGAAAAAGAGGCGATCTTCACGCAAGAAGACAAGCTTTAGCATATATTTATTCAGAAGATGTAGTAACAAAACTATTTGACGAATATGCAGAAAAATATGCTGACAGAAACGGTGGATACACTAGAGTTTTAAAGATGGGTCCAAGACGTGGAGACGGCGCAGAAATTTCAATTATAGAATTAGTATAAGGAAATCCAATGGGGTTTCCTTTTTTTATAATTTTTTGGAGGTCTCATGCTTTATAAAAAAATCTACAAGTCTCTTGTGGGAAAAATTTTAATAATATTTGATGAAGAAAATTTACTTGGACTTTATCTAGAGAGTCAAAAAGAATTTGAAGAGAAGTTAAAAGATGAAGATATAAAATTTATTGAATTAAAATCATCAGATGATCTTTATGATGAAAAATTTAAAATATTAAGGCTTACAGAAAATTGGTTGGATAAATATTTTGCTGGTAAAGATCCAGGCTTTCTTCCACCAATAAAAGTAATTGGAAGTGAGTTTAGAAAAGACGTCTGGGAAATTTTATTAAAAATTCCTTATGGGAAGACTTGGACCTATAAAGAAGTGGGAGAAGAATTACTTAAAAGCGGTAAGTACGAGAGAGTATCCAACCAGGCAGTTGGAGGAGCAGTAGGTCACAATCCAATCTCCTTGATAATACCTTGCCATAGGGTCATAGGAAGTGATGGAAGTTTAAGAGGATATGCAGGAGGAATAGAGGTCAAGAGGAAGCTCTTGGAGCTTGAGGGGGAAGAAAAAAGTAAAAAAAGATTTTTTAAAAATTTTTTAAAGATTTTAACTTTAAAGAGTTTTTGTAAAGCGGAGCTTTATGAATCAATCTTGGAGGGGCTTAGGGGCATCGTGAAGTAAAGGGTTAAAGACTTTGTCTTCAAAGATTTCTTTCTAAAGCCTAAGGCTTCAATTCTTATCTTGGAGGGGACTTAGGGCGTTT
>NZ_KV820437.1:114531-115271 GCF_001815405.1 Peptoniphilus sp. HMSC075B08
CCCTTACCACCCCCAACGACCTGGCAGGGGCCCGACCCCTTAATACGCAAAAAGCTCTCCGACTAAAAATTTCAAACTCGCTTCGCTCAAACAATGAAATTTTCTTAACGTCTCCGAACTTTTTGCTTACTGCCTTATTAGCTTGCAGCATATTGGCAAACTTTACAACCTCATAAGACTTCAACAAGCTGGGGCACTCGATTAGTTTACATCTTAAGTTTGAAGCTGTTATTTGTTAAGAGAGTGATAAAAAATACCAGACTCACATTTAATTCTAAAGTCACAGTTTATTGAGAAGTCATAAAAAATTCCAGACTCACATTTAACTCTTAAGGCATAGTTTGTTACGGACTCACAAAAAAATACAACTTCACAAATAAATATGAAGTTATAAAAAGATGAAGCTTAATCATTTACTGGTTAAGCTTTTTTTGATACAAAACTTTATTCGACTTATTAAGTATTGGTAAGTAACTCAACATAAGTTAGGAACATTCTAGAGGTAAAACCGTGAAATAATGTCGAGAAACCCCGTAAGGCAAGACAGCCGTCAAAAAATTCAATGTGATTGAGCAATTTATTGCTCAATCGATGAACCTTACAACGAAAAGGAGCGAAGCGAATTTTGAGTTGATTAGGTTCACGCGAAGCTCGCAAATAAAAAATAGAGCTAGGACTTTCTGACTTTATTGATAAATTATTTTAAATTTTTAAAAGTTTGTAGCGAGCAAGTTTTGAAT
>NZ_KV820437.1:115371-117743 GCF_001815405.1 Peptoniphilus sp. HMSC075B08
CTAACCCCCTCCGGATAAAGAATAGTAAAGCTTAGCTTTACAAAAAGATTTTTAAAGATAAAATCTTCTATTAGATTTATAAAGACGAAGTCTTTAATCATCTACTTCACGATGCCCCCTGCGTGCCGAATGGGTATAAGCCTCTCCAAAAGCAATTATAAAAGCTTCAGCTCTTAAAAGAATTTTAAAGATTCCTCTTTAAACAAGACAAATAAAAGCAAAGCTTTTAAAATATTTTTCTCCCCCAACTACTTGAAAAAATCTTTCCTTTGAGTTATCATATATGTATTAGCAGATGAGGCATGTGAGTGCTAAAAAATATAAAATTAGATTATAGGAGGCTTATATAAATGAAGTTAAGACCACTTGATGATAAAATCGTCATTAAAAAGATTGAAAAAGAAGAAACTACTGCTTCTGGTATTGTTCTTCCTTCTTCAGCTAAGGAAGAATCAAACATTGCAGAAGTTGTTGCAACTGGCAACAAATTAGATACAGACGAAGAAATGAAGGGACTTGTTAAGGTTGGGGACAAGGTTATTTTCTCTAAATACGCAGAAAATGACATTGAACTTGACGACGAAAAGTACACTATAATTAAGTTCCAAGACATCTTGGCAGTTATTGAATAAGACTTATTGAATAAGGAGAGATAAAATGGCAAAGGAAATTAAATTTTCAGAAGATGCTAGAAAAGGCTTAATAAAAGGAATTAACACTCTTGCTGATACAGTAAAGGTAACTCTTGGACCTAAGGGCAGAAATGTCATCTTAGATAGGGAATACGGAACACCTCTTATTACTAACGACGGTGTTACTATTGCAAGAGAAATTGAATGTGAAGATAAATTTGAAAACATGGGTGCACAACTTTTAAAGGAAGTTGCTACTAAGACTAATGACGTTGCAGGTGACGGTACTACAACTGCTACACTTCTTGCACAAGCTATCATTAGAGAAGGTATGAGAAACCTAGCAGCAGGTGCAAACCCAATGGTTCTTCAAAAGGGAATCGCTAAGGCAGTTGATAAGGCTGTTGAAGAAATCAAAAACTTCTCAACAGAAGTTTCATCTAAGGAAGCTATTGAACAAGTTGCTTCTATTTCAGCTGCTAACGAACAAGTTGGACAACTTATCTCTGAAGCAATGGAAAAAGTTGGAAACGACGGAGTTATCACTGTTGAAGAATCAAAATCAATGGGAACAAGCCTTGACGTTGTTGAAGGTATGCAATTTGACAGAGGTTACCTATCTCCTTATATGGTGACAGACTCTGACAAGATGGTTGCAGAACTAGAAGACCCATACATTTTAATTACAGATAAGAAGATTTCAAATATCCAAGAAATTCTTCCACTACTAGAACAAGTTCTTCAAGAATCAAAACCACTTCTTATTATTGCAGATGATATTGACGGCGAAGCACTTGCAACTCTAGTTGTTAACTCACTTAGGGGAACACTTAACGTAGTTGGAGTAAAGGCTCCAGGCTATGGAGACAGAAGAAAAGACATGCTTCAAGACATTGCAATCCTAACAGGTGGACAAGTTATTTCATCTGACCTAGGTCAAGACCTTAAGGATGCAACAGTTGAAATGCTTGGATCAGCTTCAAAAGTAAGAGTTGAAAAAGAACTTACAGTAATCGTAAATGGATCTGGCGAAAAATCTGAACTTGAAAACAGAATTAGCCACATTAAAAACCAAATCGAAGAAACAGATTCAGAATTTGATAAAGAAAAACTACAAGAAAGACTTGCAAAACTTTCTGGAGGAGTTGCAGTTATCCAAGTTGGAGCAGCAACAGAAGTTGAACTTAAGGAAAGAAAACTAAGAATCGAAGATGCCCTAGCAGCAACAAGAGCAGCAGTAGAAGAAGGTATCGTTGCAGGTGGTGGAACTGTATTAATCGATTCAATAGAAGCAGTTGCAAAAGTAGTTGATGAATTAGAAGGCGACGAAAAAACAGGTGCTAATATTATCCTAAGAGCCCTAGAAGAACCACTAAAACAAATAGCAGAAAACGCAGGACTAGAAGGCTCAGTAATCGTAGAACACGTAAAGACAAAAGATAGAGGAATAGGCTTTGACGCTTACAAGTCAGAATACTTGGATATGAAAGAAGCTGGAATAGTAGACCCTACAAAAGTAACAAGATCAGCCCTACAAAACGCATCAAGCGTAGCATCAATGATCTTGACAACAGAAGCAGCAGTAGGAAACATAAAAGAAGACGAACCAGCAATGCCTCCAATGAATCCAGGCATGGGTATGATGTAAAGATAAGAAAAACCGAGACTCGTCTCGGTTTTTCTGGTTTTCACACTGAAGTCGAGCGATAGCGACGCATGAGCTGATGAAAAATCTTATCC
>NZ_KV820437.1:117843-196558 GCF_001815405.1 Peptoniphilus sp. HMSC075B08
CGCATGAGCTGATGAAAAATCTTATCCAGCGAACGAAAAAAATGTGACCGAATAGGGAACATTTTTGAGTGAGTCGGATATCTTGAAACAACTTAAATAAAAAACAAAAAGTAGTCTTAAAACCATAAGGCTACTTTTTTACGGTTTTCACTACGAGGTCGAGCGTAAGCGAAGGCTGAGTAGATGAAGAAGCTTATCCAGCGAAAAATTAAGGAACACAGATTTTTGACGAGCAAAAATCTGCGGGCAGACTTATCAAAATTTCTTTTAGAAATTTGATCAAGTCTCAGCCAATTCGACTGAATAATGAGCATTGTCGAGTGAGTCGAATTAAGTAAGTCTAGAAAAAACCTCAAAAGGCAGTCACAAAGTTGACTGTCTTTTTAATTTCAAGAAAAGCGATAAAAAATCTTATCCAGCGAAAAATTAAGGAACACAGATTGTTTGCAAGCAAAAATCTGCGGGCAGACTTATCGAAATTTCTTTTAGAAATTTGATCAAGTCTCAGCCAATGCGACCGAATAGGGAGCATTGTCGAGTGAGTCGGATTAAGTAAGTCTAGAAAAAACCTCAAAAGGCAGTCACAAAGTTGACTGTCTTTTTTTAGGTTAAGTAAAAAAGACAATTCTTAAAAAGTTCATCAATATAGAAAACCATCTTGCTCGAATATCTCATTACAAAAATTGCTATTTTCTAAATCTTGAACTTCTAAAATCGCAAACTCGCTTCGCTCAAACAATGCGATTTTGGTCGAAGTTCTTCGATTGGAAAATAAGACAATTTTTTACATAGGATATTCTTAGCAAGATGGTTTCAATTTATTACCATTCATTTTTTTATATTCACACAGGAATATTGAGATAATATGTATGAACTAATGAAAAATCTTATCTAGCGACCGAATAGGAAACATTTTTGAGTGAGTCGGATATCTTGAAACAACTTAAATAAAAAAACAAAAAGTAGTCTTAAAAGCACAAGACTACTTTCTTTATATTTCTTATAATTTTAAAACATCCAAGGTAAAAATATAGCCCCAATTTCTTCCACATGATCAAGAGATTTAGATTCACTTAAAGAGGAAAAAGATGCATCAATCTTTCTTCCCGTATCCTTTATATCCAAAGTTGGTCTTTCTAAAGGTCCCTCATTTAAGTTTCCTATAATATCGTAGACCAAACTTTTTCCATCACTGACAATTTCTACATAAACAGTTCCTTGGAAGCCCTTGTCTTCAGTTTCTAAGGAGACATCTTTCACAGAAACTATTTTCTGGTTTTCTATACTAAAAATCAGGCACAAATCAAATTCATTAGACTTACTCTCAGAAAATATTCTTTTTTTCAATAAGTAGTGACCATCTTGGTAATTTTTTTCCTTGTATATTTTAAAGTCGCCCTTGTCATCCCTTTTATATATTCTCGTGTCGGAACTTAGTTTTCTCGGACTTGTTGAATTTTCTTTTAAATTGTGATCTTGTGAAAAATACATTAGGCCGCCAATTAAAAATATTGCAGCAAGAACAAGTAAAAATCTTTTCATATGGACCTCCTAATATTTTATAATTTTATTATAGCACATTATTAAATCGCGAAATATTTTTTTTTAAACCTATACTTGTTTAAACCCCACCAATAAGAGTAAGAATATTATGAGGTGTTTTATGAATATTAATTTTATTAAAGCTTTTAACGACAATTATATTTGGACTATTGAGAAGGATGGCAAGGTTCTTGTTGTTGATCCTGGCGATGCAGGTCCTGTTATAGATTATTTGAAGAATAAAAAACTTGACTATATTATTCTAACCCACAAGCACATGGACCACGTTGGTGGTGTTGACGAGCTTAAGATTAAATACGGAGCCAAGGTTTATGGACCTATAGAAACTAGTGAATATAACGACGTGACTTTAAAGGATGGAGACGAATTTGAAATTTTCGGAGAAGCCTTCAAAGTTATTTCAACAGGAGGTCACACTGAAGACCATATTTCTTATCTAGCTGATGGCAACTTATTCTGTGGCGATGCCCTCTTTCTTGCAGGTTGTGGTAGGGTATTCACTAAGGACTATAAAAAAGCTTACGAAGGACTTAATAAGTTAAAAGACCTAGATGACGACACCGTGGTTTATCCTGCTCATGAGTATTCTCTTGCCAATTTAGAATTTGCCAAGTCTGTAATCTCGAGTGATGACCTGGATAGGGAATATGAAAGAGTAAAGAAGCTTAGAGATGAAGACGAGATCACTCTTCCTACTACAATTGGAAAAGAGAAAAAAATAAATCCCTTCTTCTTGGCAAAGGACTTAGATGAATTTATCGACTTTAGAAATAAAAAAGATAATTTTTAAGAAAATATAAGCAAAATAAAAGTGCTGGCTATTATAAAAGCCAACACTTTTTTATTTTCAATATTTTATTAACCTATGCCACCTAGTCTTGCGCCTGCTATTAGGGCAACAATGGCTGCTGTTACATATACATACTTTGCAAGTGGGTAGTACCAAGATCCAATGCCTTTTGGTGAACCTTCATTTACTGCAGCAAGGACATGGTCTTTACCTGCAACCCAAAGGAACATTATGCCTGCAAGGGCTGCACCAAGTGGACAAATGTAAATGGAAACTACGTCCATCCAACCACTTACTATTCCCTGAATCATTATAGCTGCTGTGCAACCTATGATGTGGATTATAACTGTTGCAAGAGTCCTTGAGAAATGGAATCTCTCTTGAAAATAAGCAACTGGAGCTTCATAAAGATTTATTATGGAGCTGAGTCCTGCGAAAAGAATACAGATGTAGAAAATCATTCCCACAATTCTTCCAATGGGCATTCCGTTAAAGACATTTACAAGATAGATAAACATAAGACCAGGGCCACCTGCATCAAGTTCAGCTGATGCTGCTGCCATGGCTGGAATAATTACTATTGCCGCCATCATTGCTGCTATGGTGTCAAAGACTGCAACGTTTCTTGCTGATGATGGGATGCATTCATCCTTAGGTAGGTAAGACCCATAGATAACTGTTCCATTGCCTGCTACTGATAAGGAGAAGAAGGCTTGTCCAAAGGCATAGATCCATACTTCACGACTCTTTAGTCCTTCAGGATTTACAGAAAAAATATACTTATAACCTTCGTGTGATCCAGGAAGATTAAAGATATAAATTGCAAGTCCAATGAATAGAATGAAAAGAGTAGGCATCATGATTTTGTTTGCCTTCTCAATTCCATCGGAAATTCCCATGACCATAATGGCAAAACTTGCTAATATTGCAATTACTATCCACATATTTGCCCCAAAGGCAGATGCAGTTTGGCCAAAGGTCCCACCAATTGCATCCATGTCTTGTCCTAGCTCATAAAGATTGCCAGAGATTCCAAGATATGTATATTTAAAGATCCAACCCATGACACAAGTGTAACCTATGGCAAGGGCAAGGGAACCAAGGACTGGTATAAGGCCAATGACTTCTCCAATTTTCCTATTTTGCCACCTAAGTTCGGTGCAATCACCAAAGGCATCAACTGGACCTGCTTGGGCAGATCTTCCCAGGGCCATCTCTGATATAACTCCAGTGGACCCAATTAGGGCTACGAAAATTAAGTAGGGTATAAGAAAGGTCATGCCGCCATAGGCTGATACCATTGTTGGGAATCTCCAAATATTTCCCATTCCAACTGCAGAGCCAATACAGGCGAGGATAAAGCCCCACTTACTTTTAAAACCGTCACGAGTTTTTAATTTGTTATCCATAATTCTTCTCCTAGTTAGTCCTCTTAGGACTTATTTATAAATTATCCTCTTGGTTTAAATTCAATAGGTCAAGAAAATTATACTTATGAAATAGTTTACATTAGGCCCTTGTCAATGTCAATAAGAAGGCTATTAAGACAGGTAAAGCAAAAAAAAATGTAAAAAAACCTCTGAAAAATCAGAGGCTTAATAATTAATTTTATTTTTCAACTGAAGCTGAGTAATTCTTTTCAATAGAATCGTCAAGCATCTTTGTAAATTCTTCATCAGTTTGATTTACATTTAGGCCTTCAGTAAGGGCTCTTGAGTAAGAAGCAATTACGCCCTTATTTTTTCTAAGTTTTTCGTTGGCATCATCTCTTGAGTAGCCACCAGAAAGTGCAACAACCCT
The DNA here is from genome assembly GCF_001815405.1 of Peptoniphilus sp. HMSC075B08. Classification (NCBI taxonomy): domain Bacteria; kingdom Bacillati; phylum Bacillota; class Tissierellia; order Tissierellales; family Peptoniphilaceae; genus Peptoniphilus; species Peptoniphilus sp. HMSC075B08. Next base: position 121,997 of record NZ_KV820437.1, read on the forward strand.
AACAGTTTGGTCAAAGTCGTAAAGGTCTTCGTAAAGATTTTCCTTTTCTGGAAGAGTTAACTTAAACATTACATAAGTTTCTTTGTCTAATTTTTTTAATTCTTCCACAAGATATTTTTTAAGGACTTCTTCGATTTCAGCCTTGTCCTTAGCGTGGATATCAACTTCTGGCTCGATAATAGGAACAAAACCTGCCTTAGATATTTTCTTCGCGTAATCAAATTGTTGTTCGACAACTTTTTTAATAGACTCTTCATTAAGTTCCTTTACAACAGAACGCATCTTAGTTCCAAAAATATTTCTTTTCTTTGCGTTTGCAAGAAGTTCGTCAATGTGTTTAAAAGGCTTCATAAGTTGAGCACCGTCTTTTTCTACATCAAGGCCTTCGTCAACTTTAAGGATTGGAACTATGCCCTTTTCTTCCCAAAGGTAATCGCCAGTGAACTTGCCGTCGATTTTAGAATTCATAGTTACCTTAAATAAGATTGCAGCTAAAATTCTATCAGATGTAAAGGCTTCGTCTTTTATAATTCTCTTTCTCATTTCATGAACCTTATCAAACATTTCTTCTTCGTTTGAATAAGCATCTTCAGTAACACCATAATTTAATAGGGCCTTTGGTGTTGATCCACCAGATTGATCAAGAGCAGCAATAAAGCCCTTGCCATTTTTCATTCTTTCAAATTGTTCTTTGTTCATTTTTACCTCCAAAAGTCTAGACTTCTAATTACTTCTAATTATATAATAAGTAGACATAGTTGACAAATGACAAAATTTTGAGGTGAATATGAAGTATTACGCAGTTAGAATAGGAAGAAATCCTGGCATCTATCACACTTGGGATGAGTGCAAGAGAGAAACTATGGGCTTTAAGGGAGCAAGTTTCAAAAAGTTTTCCAATCGTGAGGATGCAGAAGCTTTTATAAATGAAGTAGAAGAAGAGAAGAAGGAATCAGCAGAAAAAGATGAACTTGTAGTTTATGTTGATGGGTCCTACAGGAATAAGGACAAGTCCCACTCCTATGGAGTTTACATGTTTAATCATGAAGAAGAATATACTTATTCAAAGAGATTTTTCAAGGACTCAGAGATGAGAAATGTGTCAGGAGAAATCAAGGGAGCCATGCGTGCTATGGAAGAAGCAGTTAAGCTGGGCAAGAAAAAAATCTACTTACACTACGACTACGAGGGCATAAGATCTTGGGCCCTTGGATTTTGGAAGACCAATAAAGAAGGAACAATTTACTATAAAAGCTTTTATGATTCAATAAAGGACAAATTAGAGGTAAAATTTATAAAAGTAGAGGCCCACACTGGGGTCAAGTACAATGAACTTGTGGATAAACTTGCAAAGGAGGCAAAATGAGAAAATCTTGGGATGAATATTTTATGGAGATAACAGAAATGGTGGCGACAAGGTCCACTTGTGACAGGGCCTTTGTGGGTTGTGTCCTTGTGAACTCTGACAACAGGATAGTCTCAACAGGCTACAATGGATCAGTGACAGGTAACCCCCACTGCGACGAAGTCGGCCACACAATGCGTGACGGTCACTGCATAGCAACAATCCATGCAGAGATGAATGCCCTCTTGTATTGTGCAAAAGAAGGAATATCAGTTAGGGGAGCCAAGGCCTATGTAACACACTTCCCTTGCCTTAATTGCACCAAGGCCCTTATCCAAGCAGGCATAGGAGAAATAATCTACCATGAAGCCTATAGGGTAGACGACTACGCTATGGAACTTATAAAGAAGAATAAGGTGAAGTTAAAACAAATTTGAAAGTGTTGGATGACGAAAGATCTAGGATTTACTCCTAGGTCTTTTTCTATTTTTTATAAATTTATTTTAATAAAGTGTTGACAAAGTAAATATTAGATAATATAATCGTGATTAAAAATATGAAAGGAGTTGATAAAGTTATGAATGTTATCGAAAAAAAGAAAAAAGTCATGACATGCTTCATTGAGGCTACAGAAGACCTAATGAAGGAAGACGATATAGATAAAATTTCCATAAGAAAAATAGCTAAGAGGGCAGGCTACAATTCAGCAACGCTTTACTACTACTTTGAAGATTTAGAACACTTAATTTTATTTGCATCAATTAGGTACTTGAGAGAATATACATCTGCCTTAGCAAGAAATATAAAAAAAGGTATGACAACTATAGAAAAGTATAGGACAGTTTATGAAACTTTTAACCACTATGCCTTTAGGTCGCCAGTTATATTTCACAATATGTTTTTTGGAAAATACAGTCCTATGTTATTAGAAGTTATAAAAGAATACTATGATATATTTCCTGACGATCTTGAGGGTCACGATGAGCTTCTAAGGGGTCTCTTGACTCAGGGAAATATGTATTCTAGAGATAAGCAAATAGTAGACCAACTAGTTAGTGAAGGGACAATAGAGGATAAAAAATCTGATATAACCCTAAAGATAATCATAAGCGTGCACGAGTCCTATGTTTACGAGGCCATGATCCAAGGAGATAAATTGGACCTAGACTCACACGAAAAGTCTTTTTTAGAAATTTTTGACTATCTATTAGATAATGCAAAATAGCACTAGTAAAAAATATTTACATAAAAAAGATTTATAAAATAAGTCTGAGTTATGGGAAAAGGTTATATTAAAACTTTTTATATAAAAGTAAGTCTAAAGGAAGTTGAGAAAATTCATTATATTTAAATATATAACAGTATATGATATGAATTTTAACATCAGAATTGATTCCTAATCCTAGATGACTATTTTTATTTATTGTAAAAAGACAAGTCTAGGATTTTGTGATTATAAGGGGGGATTAAGTTAAATATAAGAAAATGAGTTTTGTTGTAGAGAAAGAGGACAATTATCCTATTATCAATATTTTGAGTATAAAAATATATAAAGAATTAATTAAAAGGAATAATTATATTAGTTATTGTTTGATATTGTCCTGAAAGTCGATTTAGTGAAAGTAGTATATTGCAATCACTATTATTATAATTGTGTTTCTAAGGGTGTTATATTTTATTTAGGAGGTATTAAAATGAGTAAATTAAAAGAAAAATTAAAAAAATTCAAATCACCCGATGCTCTACTATTAATATGCATTTTAATGGTAGTTGTATCAATTTTAACTTATTTAGTTCCAGCTGGAGAATACACAAGGATATTAGATCCTGAAACTGGTAGAGAAATGGTTGATCCAAGTTCATTCCATTATATTGAAAATACACCAGTTGGTCTTTGGAAAGTGCTATCTTCTGTCCATCAAGGACTTGTTGATTCTTCTGAAATAACTTCATTCCTATTAATTATAGGTGGAGCTTTTGGAGTACTTAATTTAACAGGCGCTTTGGAAGCATTGCTTTCAAAAACAGCAACTAAGTTAAAGGGAAAAGAAAAACTCGTAGTGGTATTTTTCGTAACTTTGTGGGCTTTGGGAGGAGCTTTTCTAGGAAACTTTGAAGAGTGTCTAGCTTTTTTACCAATGCAAATAACTTTGTGCTTGGCCTTAGGATTTGACTCTATAACAGGTGTTGTAATAGGTATATGTGGTGTTGCTGTTGGTTATATAGGTGGAGTTATGAACCCTTTCACTTTAGGGATTTCTCAACAAATAGCAGAACTACCACCATATTCTGGAATTGGTTTCAGATTAGTAATATGGGTTGTTGCACTTATTGTGACAATTGCTTATATATATAGATATGCAGATAAAATTCATAAAAATCCTCAGCTATCATTATCATATGAAGAAGATAAGACAAGCAAATATAGGGAAGAAATTTCTACAGATGTTGAATTTTCCACAAGACATAAATTGGTATTGTTATCTTTTGTATTAGCTGTTATAGGAATTATTTATGGAGTAATTGTATATCATTTTTACTTAGGAGAAATGGCAGCAGTTTTTATTCTATTAACTATAGTTATAACAATTATTTCAGGTAAACCAATAAACGAAGGAGTGAATGCTTTTGTAAATGGTGCTGCTGATTTACTATATCCTTGTTTATGTGTTGGTTTAGCAAGAGGTTTGACAATAGTAATGATGGATGGTCATATACTTGATGTTATTGTACATGCTTTAACAGGATTTTTAGCAAATGTTCCTTCTATAGTATCTGCTCCATTATCATTTATCGTAATATCAATAATAAACTTATTTGTACCTTCAGGTTCAGGAAAAGCCGTACTAGTTATGCCTATTTTGGTACCAATGGCAGATGTTCTTGGTATAACAAGACAAACTGTTGCACTAGCTTTCCACATGGGTGATGGAATAACTAACTTGCTTTCACCAGCAGAAGCTACAATAATGGTTGCTCTTGGAATGATGAACATATCTTATGGAAAGTGGATTAAATGGTTCTGGAAACTAGTTTTATTATGGTACCTAATAGGAATTGTAGCATGTATTGTTGCTGTAAACATTGGCCTTGGACCATTCTAGGAGGTAATAATGAAAAAATATAACTCAATCAATGAACTTAAGGAAATTCAAATTTTTAACAATTTTTTAAAGCTTACAGAAATTCCTAGACCATCATTTAAAGAAGAAAAAGTGTCAAATTATTTAAAAAATTGGGCAGAAAAACTTAATCTTGATTTTAAACAAGACGATAATTTTAATCTACTAATTTTAAAAGATGGTCAAAATGGTGGAGAAAATAAAGAAGAATTAATCTTGCAAGCTCACTTAGATATGGTTTGTCAAAAGCAAGATGGCTTTGATTTTGACTTTGATAATGATCCTATCCCTGTTCAAATTGACGGAGATGAACTTAATACAGGTGGAAAGACAACTCTTGGTGCTGATAATGGAATTGGTGTGGCAGTAATAATGTCGATTTTAGAAGATAAGGAAACGTCACACCCTCCAATAACAGCAATATTTACCACTGTAGAGGAAGATGATTTTAGCGGTGTAAATAATCTATCAAAGGATTGGATAATAGGAAATAGAGCTATTAACATTGATAATAGTAAAGATGATGAAATTATAGCAGGAAGTAATGGTGGAGCTGGAGTAACTTTCTCTTTAAAAATCAACAGACAAAAAAGACAATTCAAAAATACTTTTAAAATAAAAGTTAGTGGATTTTTAGGAGGGCATTCTGGAGAAGATATAGAAAAAGGTAGAGGTAACGCTATTATAACTTTATCTCGACTATTAGAAAAACTTGAGGATAATATAGAAATTTTGGACATCAATGGTGGTACTTTTAGACTTGCTATTCCAAGAGAAGCTTACGCAATTATTAGTACAGATTTGGATAAAGATCAAATAGACAAGATTCTTGATAACTTTGAAAGAGAGCTTCATTATGAATATAATTCTTTTTCAGATACTATTTGTGTTAATTCTGAAGAGTCAAACTCTGAACAAGAAGCAATAAATTCTGAAGATTTTAATAAGATAATAAATATTATAAAATTATATCCTAATGGAATTTTTGAAGTAGATCCTAAAAATCATGTAGTTATTTCATCTAATAATTTAGGCGAAGTTAAAATTGAAGATGATTGTGTTAAATTTATTAATGAGATAAGGGCTATGGAAAAATCTCAAGTAGAATACACTTACAATAAAATTTCTACGATTTCGGATATATATGGTGGTGATGTAAAGATCTATGCAGAATACCCAGGTTGGAGATTTAACCCTGATAGCAAATTAAGAGATATCTATAAGGAAATTTTTGAAAAAGAACTCAATAAAAAATTAGAAATAAAAGTCTCACCTGCCGGTTTAGAAGCAGGATATCTAATAAACAAGAAGCCTAGTCTTGATATTATTAGTGTTGGGCCAGATCACACAGGTCTTCACAGTCCTTCTGAATCAGCAAATATTCCATCTGTGATAAATTTTTATGAATCTTTTAAAGTGTTTCTAAAAGAAATAGATTAATGGGAAGATATTTTAATATTTTATTAAGAATAAAAGTTTTGTAAATAAATAATGAAATTGAAAGGGGCGAGGCTGCTTACAGGCTCGTCTCCTTATTATATTTTTATTAGTAATTAATAAAATGATTTTGGCACAATATATTTAATAACTAAGGGACTAGAATTAATTAATTAGAAAAGTCTGATAAAAATCCATTTATTTTTATTTTGACGAATACAACACCTAATTACTGAAATCTTAGGAGGTGGAGTCTCTTAAATAGAGAAGAATTATGAGCTATGAAAAGAAAGGTTATATTTCAATTTTTATTGCAGTAGTTCTTTGGAGCTTGTCGGGATTTATTGTAAAGACTGTCGATGCAAGTGCAATTTGGATAACCCTAATAAGAAGTGCTGGTGGATTTATATTTCTTTCGGGATTTATTAAATCCAAACCTATTAGACCAAAAAAATACCTAGTATTGGCAGCAATAGCAATGTCACTCTTCTTGTTGACACTGACAATTACAACACAGATTTCAACTTCAGCTATGGCTATTTCTCTACAGTATACAGCTCCTATGTATCTAATTGCTTATAACTTTATTAAATATAAAAATATAAAAAAGAAGAATATACTTGTCTTCACTTTCATATTTATTGGAGTTTTAGTAAATATTTTGGGGATCTTTAGGGATAGGAATTACCTAGCTATACTAACAGGACTTGCCATAGGATTGTCCTTTGTATGCTATTCGCAATTTTTACAAAAGGTTGAAGAAGGAAACCCCCTTGGCATAGTTTCAATTATAAATTTAATTTGCTGTGGTCTTTATGCCTTGGCTCTTCCTTTTAACTTTGGGAATCCACCCACAAAGATTTCTGACATTATTTTAATTGCTTTGGCGGGAATTTTAATTTCAGGACTTTCTTATGCTCTTTACTCTTGGGGGCTAAGAAGGGTCAAGTTAGAGAAGGCAGTTATAATTGGACTTGCAGAACCAATTCTAAATCCAATTTGGGTCTTGCTCTTTAATGGAGAAGTCCCTCCAAGAAATGTAATAATAGGCATGGCATTTATACTTGGAGGTGCCTTGGTGGATATCTTCTTAAGTAAGGAAGAAGTAAAAGAAATTGAAGCTTAACTTAAAATAAAAAATCAATATATTATAGAAGAAATTGTCTCAAGTCATGTAATTGGCTTGGGATTTTTTATTTATAGTTTTTTTATCTTCAATATGGGTAATAGATATCAGTAAGAAATTATTTTTACTATATTATTTTAATTAAAGGAGGAAAAATGAAGAATTTTATTGATGAGTTTAAAGAGTTTATAGCGCAAGGAAATGTTATGGACATGGCTGTGGGTGTTATCATAGGTGGTGCCTTTGGTAAAATCGTTTCAAGCCTTGTAGAAAATATTTTAATGCCTTTAATTGGCATCTTACTTGGCGGAGTTAGCTTTGAAGATCTTGCTGTTACAGTGGGAACTGCTGAGGTTAAGTACGGAATATTTTTACAATCAGTTTTTGACTTCTTGATTATTGCCTTTGTTATTTTCTTAATGATTAAACAAATTGCAAAGGTTACTGACAAATTCAAGAAGGAAGAAGAAGCTCCAGCTCCAACTGAAAAGGAATGTCCTTTCTGTAAGTCTAAAATTGATATTAATGCAACAAGATGTCCACACTGTACATCTGAATTAGGAAGTGTAAAATGAAAAAATGGGCATTAGTCCTCGAAGGTGGAGGTGCTAAGGGTGCCTACCAAGTAGGCGCCTACTTCGCCCTCATGGAAATGGGATTCGACTTTTCAAAAATTGTTGGAACTAGCATAGGTGCCTTTAATGGAGCTATGTTTGCCCAAGGGGATGCCTATGAATGTTTTAAGGCTTGGAAGTCTTTGGACTTTTCGGCTTTTGAAAATGAATTACAAGAAATAGAGAGAGACGAAAATTTTCTTACAAAAATAGTTGAAAAGCTTCGTCAACATGATATCAGGATTCCAGAGTTAACTAGGTCACCTTATCCTCTCTTTAAGTTGGTGGATCAATTTATAGATGAAGATAAACTAAGGGAATCTGATGTGGACTTTGGAATTTGCACAGTAAATGTGTCTGACCTCAAGGTTGATAGACTATTTAAGGAAGATATTGAAAAGGGACTTTTAAAGGACTATATTATTGCTTCTTGTTACCTTCCTGTTTTCAAGCTACAACGTCTTCACGGCAAGTATTTTATTGACGGAGGTTTTGCATCACCAGCTCCCATGGAGATGATTGATGACGACACTGACATTGTCTTAGTTAGACTTTCTAAGACTCCTCTTAAAAATATTGAGAGGGCAAATTATATTATTAAGCCAAGTCATGATTTAGGGTCTTCTCTTGGCTTTGACAAGAACAGAGCCGATGACTTGATAAAACTTGGCTATTTTGATGCCTTTCGTGCTGTTAAGGGCCTCAGGGGTGAAGAATATTATATTATGCCCCTTGATGAAGAAGAGAGCTTAAAGTATATTTACAGGCTCTTAAAGGATAAGATCAATGAAAGCGAAAATAAGCTTGCCAGGACAATCTTTGAGGATTATGCTCCAAAGCTTGCTGAAGACTTGGAGATGTCAGAGAACTTTAGGTATGATGAGCTCTTATATAAGCTTCTGGAAAAAGAGGGTAATAGGAAGAAAATTGACAGATTTAGAGTTTATACAGTAGAAGAATTTATGAGGGAGATAGAAAATGTCAACTGACCAAGACTTAAATTTAAGAAAAATTAAAGCCAAGGTCCAAGGAAGAAAGCCTCTACCTGTTGATGTGAAAAATAGGTTTTCCGTGATGATTCCCCTTATAAAAAGAGACGGGGATATCCACCTTTTATTTGAGAAGAGGGCCTTCACTCTTAGAAATCAACCTGGTGAAATTTCTTTTCCAGGGGGAAGGATTGAAAAGGGAGAGAGTCCAAGAGAGGCAGCTGTTAGAGAGACTGCAGAAGAGCTTTTGATTTCAGAAAGGGAAATTGAAATTTATTCTGAGGGAGACTTTGTGGTCAATCCCTACGCTGCAATTATTTACACCTTTGTTGGAGAAATCAAAAAGGATTTTGATAAAATTTCTCCATCTGAGGATGAGGTGGAAAAAGTTTTTACAGTTCCTCTTTCTTATTTCTTAAAGACTAAACCAAAATCCTACAAGATCAATTTAAGGGTTGAGAGGAACAAGGAGTTTCCTTATCACTTGATACCCAATGGAGTCAACTACAAGTTTAAGAGGGGGAGAGAAGAAGTCCTCTTCTATGAATATGAAGATGAAATTATCTGGGGATTTACTGCCAAGATGGCAAGAAGGTTTGTAGAAAACCTAATGTCTTAATTTAAAATTTATAAAAAAAGCTTAGAAAATTATAAGTGGATAATAATTTTTTAAGCTTTTTTATTTTCTATTTTATATTGAAAACATTTTAGGAAAATAAATTTTATACATTTTAAGATTAAAATTAATTTTTAATTCAATTTAAAATAATAAGTTTTCTATAGAAAGAAAATATTTTTTACTTGGTTAATAAATTAGAAATTATAAAAGACTTACGAGACAAATTTTAGGTGTAAATAATAAATTTTTATTCAAAAATTGACAAAAAAGCATAGAAATGTCAAGGTTTTTTGTAATAAAAATGTAATATAAGGAGAAGAATGGCTATATTACTTGCTTTCAGCCTATAGATATTTTTGATTTAAAATACATCTATTTTGTTCAAATTATAGAATGGCTCAACCAAGCCAATTTATAGGAGATTTACAAAAAAGTTACAGAAAAATTGACAAATCTTAAATTTTTTAATATACTCTTTAAAGGTTAGAAGAGGTTACAAAGTAGTAACAAAATTTACAAACTTGTAACTGAATTTATGGAGGTAATATTTTTGAGTAAAAAGAACATTTTTAGAAATGCGAAATTTATACTTATAGCCTTGGCCCTTGTGTCAATCCTAACAATGGGTTTTAGCACGGCTCTAGGCAAAGACGTTGAACTAAATATCAACGGACAAACAAAGACAGTATTTACATACGAAAAGACAGTAGGCAGCTTCTTGGAAAAAGAAGGCATTGTTCTTAAGAACAAGGACCTTGTAAGCCCAAGCCTTGATGAAGAGATTACTAAGGATTCAAAGATTGTGATTACTTCACCAAAGTCTTACCACATAAAAGATGGTAACAAGACTTTAATTGCCGAAGCTAATGGCTACACAGTTGCTGATGTACTTGAAAATCTTGGCATTAAACTAAGTAAACTTGATAGGGTTTCTCTTCCACTTGACGAAATTGCTAAAGAAGGAATGGAAATCAAGATCGACAGAGTTGTTGAAGAAAACATAGAAAACAAGCTAGAAATTCCTTTTGAAACAGAAACTCGTGAAAACAATGAAATGTTTGAAGGTGAAAAAAATGTAATCACTAAGGGACAAGTTGGAGAAAAGCTAGAAAACCTAAAGAACACTTATGTAAATGGAAATTTAGAATCAACTGAAGTTATAAAAAGTGAAATTACAAAGGAGCCTGTAAAGGAAGTTGTTGAAGTTGGAACTAAAAAAGGAACTGCAGCTCCTAATGGCAAGTCAGCTAAGAGAGTAATTGTTATGCAAGCTACTGCTTACGACCCTACAGCAGGTTCAAAAACTGCTATGGGAACAAGAGCAAGAGTTGGGGCAGTTGCAGTTGACCCTAAGGTTATACCACTAGGCTCAAAGCTTTACATCGAAAGTATGGACGGCTTTGCAACTTACGGATATGCTACAGCAGAAGATACTGGTGGAGCAATTAAGGGAAATAGAATTGACTTATTCTACAGCACAAGTGCCCAAGCTAGAAATTTTGGCAGAAGAAATGTAAAAGTTTATGTACTTGATTAAGAGAGTCCTGGTAACAGGACTTTTTTTATTGGAATTTTTGATTTATAGAAAATTTTAAATTTTAAAAAATTTACCTTTGAAAAATCTACAAGAAAATTAAAATTTATAACTTGTAGAGAGAAAGTCAAAATAATTTTTAAATTTAATATTATTCATTTAAAAGAACCAATATTTAACTTATAATATAAACGAGGATGATTTTATGAAATTAAATGAACATGAACTCGTCGATAGATATATTTATTATTTGCAAAGATACATTCCCTATGACAAGCAAGAAGCTGCCAAAGAGGATTTTTTAGATATACTGAGAGATAGACTTCCGGAAATTTACACGGAAGAAGATATAAAAAAAGAATTAAATAGGATGGGAAACCCCTACGAGTTTGCAGGAGCCTATAGCGAACCAGGCAATTTTCTCATAAGTGGGAAGAACTATGAAATTTTTAAGGCATTTTTAAAGATTTTATCAATATCTGCCCTTATTGGACTTATAGTCTTTACCTTTAACTACTTTAGACGCTTTCAAGGGACAGGTTTGTTTGACGTCTTAAAGAGTCTTGTCGTTAGCATTTTTATCTTGAGTCTTTTGCCATCTTGGATCTGCGAAAAGATTAAGACTACAAAGATTTTAAATGCCCTAATGGAAGAATGGGACATTGATAAGCTTTATGAATCCAAAAAGCTAAAGCTTGAAGTTTATGAGATTGGACTACTCATGGTTAAGTTTTCTATGTTTTTTATGCTACAGATTTACATTTTGACTGCCAGCATTAATATTTCCATAGTGACTTATTCCTTTGTCATGATTTTATTTTTTATAAATGTGCTTTCTGTCAACTTGAAATTTTCAGAAAACACAATTTTTTCCATGACTATGTATGTGGAATATTTTGTGGACATCTTTAGCATTATTAGTTTGATTTTTGTTACAAGCTATTTTATGCCAAGGATCTTTGCCATAAAGATAATAATCCTATGCAATATTATTAATTTAATTTTAAATTCTTACACTATTTCTAAGTCAAAAAATATATTGTTATCGCGAAAAAAGAGAAAGAAAAACAGAAGAAGAAACAAAAAAGACAGAGATTGAACTTAAGGCCAATCCCTGTCTTTTCTTTTGTTTAAATTTTATGCTACATTTTCTTTTAGATATTTAATAATGTCTAGTGATTCATAAAGAGGCTTATCACCAATGAATAGGCAAGGCACTTGTTTTTTGCCGCCCTTTTCAATAAGGTATTCACGTGCTTCTTTGTCTTCGTCTATATTTTTAATTTCTACAGAATCAATGCCCTTGTCTTCCATAAAAGATTCTACTTTTTTACAAAATGGGCAAGTTGTTCCTACATATAAAGTTAATTTTTCCATATTATCCCTCCAATCTTTTATTACCCATTTAAGGGGAAAGAAAACAAGGGCAGTATTTAAAAGATTAGAGATTTTTGGTATAATAACATAGATTCGAGGTGATATTGTGGGATTTTTTGACAGTCTTGATGGCAATTTAAATGACCTAGCTGGAAATTTAAATTATCTAAAGAAAAAACTTGTGAACGAATCACAAGAAATTAAAAAAACAGCAAGGTTGAGATATGAACTTTTAAATGAAGAGAGAAAACTTAGCGAAGCCTTTGAAAAGCTTGGCAGACACCAATACAAGTCCCTTAGGGGAGAGGGGTCTGATCTCGATGTTAGTGAGACCTTGCAGGAGATTGATAGGCTAGAGTCAAGAATATCTTCACTAAAGATGGGCCTTGACCTAAGTGAAAAGACTTCTGGAATTGAATTTACAGAAGATGTGACTAGCCCAGGATATGAGGCTTCTTCTTCAATTTTTGTTAGGGATGAAAAAGATACTTCCCATGAAGAAGACCAGGGCTCAATAATTTTTATAGAAGAAGATGAAGATGAAAATAGATAAAGAATTTGTTGAAATAGACGGGATAAAAACTGCATATATAAAGAGGGAAGGCGGCGAGAAAGTCCTTGTCATTCTCCACGGTTGGGGTGCATATATTGAGTCAATTATGCCAATTTTTAATGCAATCCCCGAAGACTACACAGTTTATGCCTATGATGCACCAGGCTTTGGGGACAGCGAAAACCCAAGAGAAGTCATGGGGACTTATGATTATTATGAATTTCTCTTAAAGTTCTTAGACCACTTTAAAATCAAGAAGGCAACTTTTGTTGGTCACTCCTTTGGTGGAAAGACCCTTACGATTTTAGGGTCAAAAAATAAGGAAAGGGTTGAAAAGCTTATAATAATCGACGCATCAGGAGTCCTTCCAAAGAGAAAGCTTTCTTATTATGCCAAGGTCTATTCCTTTAAGGCAGCAAAAAAGTTCTATATGCTAACTCATGGCAATAATGAAGAGTCCATGGCAAAGTTTTATAAAAAACACGGGTCAGACGACTATCAGGCAGCAGATGGAATTATGAGAAAGTGTTTTGTAAAGGTGGTTAATGAGTCCACAAGGGAAGAATTCAAAAATATTGATGCAGAAACCCTCCTCATCTGGGGAGATAAGGACGATGCAACTCCCCTCTACATGGGTAAGATTTTTGAAGAGGAAATAAAAAACTCTGGCCTAGTTGTTCTAGAGGGGGCTGGACACTATTCCTACCTTGACAAGTTCGGTCAGTTTAATGCAGTTATTAATTCGTTTTTAGATTAGGAGATTTTAATGGAATATTTTTTACAGAGACTGCCAATTTTTTTAATAGATTTTGTAATTATATGTGTGGCACTTTATTATTCCCTAATTAGGAGTAATTTTCCCATTCACATGCTCCAATTAGAGGGCTACGACAATGATGAATACAAGACATTTTTGAAGAACAACAAGGAAAAGATGAACAAGCTAGTTTATAAGCTAGACAAAAATCAAAAGACTCCCATAGTTTGGACTGACAGGGCAAAGAGACTTTTAAAGAAGCACAAGCTTGTAAACTATATTGCCTTTGTCCTTGTAGTTGTTTTTTCGCTAGGTCTTTTTGATGGATCAGGATCCTATGTGATTTCAATTTTAGCTACATTGATCTTGTCATTTTTAATTTACTTTTACCAATATAGGCTACTAATTTTGACAAACAAGTGGGCAAAACCTACTGAAGATAAGATAAACATGGGCTTCTATAAGTCAGCTCAGGCAAAGATTAAAAAATTCAAGGAAGAAGATGGCCTAAAGGTCCTTGGAATTACAGGGTCTTTTGGAAAGACTTCAGTTAAATTTATTTCAGACACAATCTTATCTGAAGGCCTAAGGGTTAAAAACACACCATCATCCTTTAACACACCTATGGGACTTTCAAAAATCATCAACAACGAACTTAAAAGTGACAGGGAAGTTTTCATTGCAGAGCTAGGTGCCAAGGTTCCTGGAGAAATCCACGAGGTTGCAGAACTTGTCCAACCAGATATTGGGATAATAACTGCTATTGGGCCAACTCACATGCACCTTTTTAAGACAATTGAAAATATACAAAAGACAAAGTACGAGTTAATTGAAGACCTGCCAGAAGATGGGATTGCAATTTTCAACTACGACAACGACTATGTCAAACCCCTTGCAGACAAGACTAAGAAAAAGACTTATAGGTATGGAACTAAGGACTTTGACAAGCTAGATGTATATGCAGATGACATAAAAGTAAATGAAAGAGGATCAGAATTTGTCCTCCACATCAAAGGGGCAGGAGAAATTAAGTGTTCAACAAGACTTCTTGGAGTTCACAACATCTCCAACCTTCTTGCATCAGCGACTGCTGCCCACGTCTTGGGACTTAGTCTAGAAGAAATCCAAAGAGGAATCTCCAAGGTTGAGCCAGTGGAACACAGACTTTCACTTATTCCGTCATCAAATGACACCATAGTTATTGACGATGCCTTTAACTCAAACCCAGTGGGCTTTAGGGCTGCTCTCGATGTTTTGAGAGAATTTAAGGACCACAGGAAGATAATAATAACACCAGGCATGGTTGAGCTTGGAGATATGGAAGAAGAAGAAAATAGAAAAATAGGTCAAGTTATGGCAGATGTCCTTGATTTTGCAATTTTAGTTGGCAAAAAGAGAACTCTTCCAATCTATGAAGGCCTTAAGGATAAAAACTTTGATGAAGAAAAAATTTATAGGGTTTCTTCACTAGACGAGGCAACTCAGGTTCTCGCAAAGATTTCAATGGCGGGAGATGTCGTTCTCTTTGAAAATGACCTTCCTGATAATTACAATGAGGAGTGAAAAAATGGAAAATATAGGTGTAATCTTCGGAGGAAGATCCGTTGAACACGAAGTTTCTGTTATTACAGGAATGCAAATTATTGAAAATATGGATAAGTCCAAGTACAATCCTATTCCAATTTATATTACAAAAGATGGCAAGTTCTTGTCAGGAGAAAGTCTAAAGAACTTCAAGTCCTACAAGGACCAAGACTTCCACGATGGAGTAGAAGTCTTCTTCAAGCCAGAATATGGCAACAAAAACTTATACTATGTGAAGCACAATCCAAAGAAGTTATTTAAGGCAGAATACGATTCAGTAGAAGTTTACGAAAAAATTGATGGCATATTCTTTGCCCTCCACGGAACTTTTGGTGAAGATGGATGTACTCAAGGACTTTTTGAACTTATGGGCATGCCTTACACAGGCTGCGGAGTTATGTCTGCTGCTGTAGGTATGGACAAGGTCATTATGAGGAAGGTCTTTGAATCAGAAGACATCCCAATGACTAGATATAAGTACTTCTTCAGAGAAGAACTTAAAAACCTAAAGGGAGTTATAGAAAAGTGCAAGGACCTAAACTTCCCACTTTTTGTTAAGCCAGCTAACCTTGGCTCATCAATAGGGATTTCAAGAGTTGAAAATGCCCTTGACCTTTCAAAGGCTTTAGAAGTTGCAGCCCACTATGACAGAAAAATTATTGTGGAAGAAGCTGTTGTTAACCCAAGAGAAATTAACGTGGCAGTCCTTGGTTATGAAGATGACCTAAGGGTTTCTGCAGCAGAAGAACCTCTTGGTTTTAAGGACCTTTTAAAGTACGAAGATAAGTATGTTTCTGGTTCTAAGGGAGCTAAATCATCTCAAAAGCACCAAAACAAAAAGCTTCCAGCAGAACTTAAGCCAGAGCTTGAAAAGGAAATTAAAGAACTTGCAAAAAAAGCCTTCTCAGCAATTGACGGTGCAGGTGTTGCAAGAATTGACTTCTTAGTTGACGGCGACAAGGCTTATGTAAATGAAATAAATACCCTTCCTGGTTCCATTGCCTTCTACCTCTACGAGGTTGACGGACTTATGATCAAAGACTTAATCACAAGGCTAATTGAACTTGGCAAGGAAAGACACAGTGAGAGAGCTGCAAATAACTATTCCATTGATTCAAATTTATTTAATATGACAAGTTATGGAGCAAAGATTTAATGATTAAAGAAAAGATTTTAGGACTTATTGAAAAGTCAAAGCCAAGAACAAAAGATGAGCTTGCTAGGTTATTTAAAATTAAAAGCAAGGAGAAAAGAGAATTTAATAGGATTCTAGAGGAACTTGAAGACGAGGGCCTAATTTTCATGGACCACAGGAAGAAATATAGACTTGTGGACAATGACAAATTCTTTTTTGGAAAACTTCAAACAAATGCTAAGGGTTTTGGATTTTTGATAAGCGAAAATCTTGACGAAGATATTTATATATCAAAAAACAACCTTAACTCAGCTTTAAATGGCGATGAGGTAATCGTAAGAAGATATAGGGAGTCCTCTGGTGACAAGCCAGAGGGCAAGGTCCTCTCTATTGTGAGGAGGGTAAACACAAAATTTGTTGGAGTCTTTCAAAACAAAAGGGACTTTGGCTTTGTAGTATCAGATGAGAGCAAGATGGCCATGGATATTTATGTTCCAAAGAAGAAATTTAATGGGGCGAAGAACGGTCAAAAGGTTGTTGTAAAAATAGAAAAATGGCCAGAGGCCAATAAAAAACCTGAGGGAAGAATTGTAGAAGTCTTGGGATATCCAGATGATCCTGACGTCGATATTCTTTCTGTGGCTGCAGGCCTTGACCTTCCCATGGAATTTCCAAAAGCTGCCCTATCGGAAGCAAAGGCCCTTCCACAAAAAGTTAGAGAAGATGACTTGAAGGGAAGAAGAGATCTAAGAGACCTCACAACTTTTACAATTGACGGCGCAGATTCCAAGGACTTTGACGACGCAATTTCTCTTGAAGTTGCAGAAAACGGCAACTACATTTTGGGAGTTCACATTGCCGATGTGTCCCACTATGTTGAAGAATACTCTCCAATAGATGAAGAAGCCTTCAAGAGGGGGAACTCAGTTTATCTCTTAAACAAGGTTATACCAATGCTGCCCTTTGAACTTTCAAATGGAATTTGTTCCCTAAATGAAGGTGTAGATAGGTTAACTCTTTCAGTCCTTGCAGAAATTGACAAGAAGGGCCAAGTAGTAAAATATGAAATTCTTGAGTCTGTAATTAATTCTAAGAGAAGATTAGTTTATGAAAATGTCTCTGACTACTTAGAAAAAAATATTTCCCACCCATCTCTAAAGGGACTTGAAAAGACCCTAGACAAGATGTATGAACTTGCAAAAATCTTGGAAGACAAGAGAGAAAAGGGTGGCGCCATAGACTTTGACATACCAGAAGTCATAATAGAAGTTGACGAGGGAGGTTGGCCACAAGATATCCACAAGAGGGACAGGAGGACTGCCAACAAACTCATCGAAGACTTTATGCTTATGGCCAATGTCTGCGTGGCAAAGGAATATTATTTTAAGAAAATTCCATTTTTATACAGGATCCACGAGAGACCAAAGGATGAAAAAATTTCAGAACTCAACTCCTACTTGCGACCTCTTGGTTACATGATTAACTTTGACGAAGAAGTAGAGCCAAGAGATGTGCAAAAGGTTCTTGAAAAGGCAAAGGGGACTAAGGAAGAGATGTTTGTCTCAACTATGACCCTAAGGTCCATGGCAAAGGCAAGGTATTCTGAAGTAAATGACATTCACTTTGGCTTGGCCTTTGACCACTATTCCCACTTCACTTCTCCAATAAGAAGGTATGCTGACCTCACGATCCACAGGATCATTAAGAAGAAGATTGAGGGAAAACTTTCCAAGGGAGACATAACAAACTTAAAAGCAAACTTGCCAGACATAGCAGAGCAAGTTTCTAAGACAGAAAAAGTTGCCCAAGAAGCAGAAAGACAAGTTGAAGACATTAAGATGGCTGAATACATGTCTGAGAGAATTGGAGAAGTCTACAAGGGTAGGATTTCTTCTATCACAAACTTTGGAATGTTTGTTGAACTTGATAACCTAGTCGAAGGACTTGTGGGCTACAGGACCATGGACGGCTACTACGAGTTTGACCAAGACAATTACAGGGCCATTGACTACAGGACGAAAAAAGAATTTCACATTGGCGACGATGTGACAATAAAAGTTGTAAATGTTGACCTCAACATGGGCAACATTGATTTTAAAATGGTAGGTGATGAAGATGAGTAAGGATAAGAACAATGCAATAGCAAACAACAAAAAAGCCAGCCATCTTTATTTTATAGAGGATACTTATGAAGCAGGCATTGAACTTGTTGGGACTGAGGTCAAGTCCATAAGGGCAGGCCATGTCAACATCAAGGATGCCTACTGTGACATTAACAAGGGAGAAATTTTTGTATCAGGTATGCACATTTCACCCTACGAGCAGGGAAATATTTATAATGTGGATCCCATGAGGAAGAGAAAACTTCTCATGCACAAGGCAGAGATCCTTCGCCTAGAAAAAGTTAAGACCCAAGATGGTTACACAATCATCCCCCTAAAAGTTTATCTCAAGAGGGGCAAGGTCAAGGTCCTAATTGCCAAGGCCAAGGGTAAGAAACTTTGGGACAAGAGAGAGACAATG
This sequence comes from Peptoniphilus sp. HMSC075B08, assembly GCF_001815405.1. Classification (NCBI taxonomy): domain Bacteria; kingdom Bacillati; phylum Bacillota; class Tissierellia; order Tissierellales; family Peptoniphilaceae; genus Peptoniphilus; species Peptoniphilus sp. HMSC075B08. The sequence continues at coordinate 140,712 of NZ_KV820437.1, forward strand.
AAGAAAAGAGAAGTTGATAAGAAACTAAGACAAGCACTCAAATACTGAGTGCTTGTTTTTTATAATAATTTATTTTGATTTTAATTTTTTGTTTTCTTTATAATATTGAAAACATTCAAAGATGATAAATATACATGGAATTATAAAAAATAAATAATTGTCATTTTGAGAATAAGCGATATCACCTGATGCACCTATTGCATCTATGACATTAAATGAAATTAAAATAAGATAAAAATTATGTCCTATTATAGACTTTTTTATTAAAAATATTCCCAGTATGTTAAATGTAAGTAAGCTTATAAAATAATTAAGAGTATGATTTTTTCCGTCAAATTCATTAAAAGCTATGTGACTTCTGCTTGCAAAAGATACTTTATAAAGTAGATAGATTATTAAATAAATAGATAAATATTTTAAAATTTTTTTGCTTTTGTCATTCATTCTAAATCACCTTTAACCTTAAAATACATATAATATTTTCTACTTATAATATAAGCATACAAAATAAAATAATCTCTTTCAAGAAAAGATTGGCTTTTTAATTAATAAACAAAAAATTTATAAAAGCTAAAAACATTTAAATAATGGGTTAATGATTAAAAGAAATATATTTTTTGATATAATAAGCCCAGGTGATATTATGGCTTTTATCGAAGTTAAGGACCTTTCAAAAGTTTACAGGATTGGAGAAAGGTCTGTCATGGCAAATGATAAATTAAATTTTGAAATAGAAAAAAATGAGTTTGCAATAATTCTAGGTGCATCAGGTGCCGGCAAGTCAACCTTTCTAAATATTTTAGGAGGTCTCGACACGGCATCATCTGGTGACCTCTTAGTTGATGGCAAAAATATTGCAAAATATAGGGAAAGAGAACTGACAACTTACAGACGTTACGACATGGGCTTTGTCTTTCAATTTTACAATTTGATTCCCAACTTGACTGCTCTTGAAAATGTTGAGCTTGCCAGTCAAATTGTAAAAAATGCCAAGGACCCAGTTGAGGTTTTAAAGTCAGTTGGTCTTGGCGATAGGATGGACAATTTCCCATCACAATTATCTGGTGGAGAGCAACAGAGGGTTTCAATAGCTCGTGCCATTGCAAAAAATCCAAAACTTTTATTGTGTGATGAGCCAACAGGTGCCCTTGACTACAAGACAGGCAAGCAAATTTTAAAGCTCTTGCAGGACCTTACTAGGACAACGGACACAACTGTGGTTCTAATAACCCACAACTCTGCAATTAAAAATTCGGCAGACAGGCTAATTGAAATTTCTGACGCCAAGGTAAAGGATGTTTTTGTAAACGACGACCCAAGGGACATAATGGATATAGAATGGTAGGTGGAGGGTGAAAGCTCGCGACAAGGATAATCTCAGGGAGATAAAAAATTCCCTACCGAGATTTATTTCAATAATGATAATTGTCTTCCTCGGAGTCTTTGTCTTGATTGGACTTATTTCTACAGGCAAGGTCATGAGGAACACAATTGATGATAAAATTGAAAAATTAAATCAAGAGGACCTAAAGGTTTCCGTTCCCATTGGACTTGAAGCTAAGGACCGACAAATTATCGAGGACCAAGAGGACATCAAGGAGCTTGAATACGGTTATGACAAGGATGTCTTTCTTGATGGAGACCCAACTGTTATAAAAGTTTTGAACATGCCCTATGAAATTTCCAAGCCTGAAATAATTGAGGGAAGAGAACTTGAGGGACCTGATGAAATTATTTTGGACTCTAGAATGAAAAAGGCTGGGAGCAAAATTGGGGACACAATAAGCTTTAAGGAAGACAACGACGATGATGAGGACAATGACCTAAAGAGGCTTTCCTTTAAGGTTGTTGGCTTTGCAAATTCTCTGGACTTCCTCCAAGAAAACAATGCAACTTACTCAGAAAGAGGTTACGGGCAAATTTCTTATTTTGCCTTCATTGACGATGGAAATTTTTCTGGTGACCCAACTCTTGCAAGGATAAAATTTTTGGGGACTGAAGGCTTAAAAACTTCTGACAAGGACTATGTTGACTACATGGATAAGAAGAAGAGGGCCCTTAAAATTGACTTGAAGTCTAGACCCAAGGAAAGACTTGCCTCAATCCAGGGGGGAATCTCAGATAAAATCACTGACGCAGAGGATAAGATTAACGATGCAGAAACTAAGCTATCTGATGCTAAGGACAAGCTAGTCAAGGGGCGAGAAGACCTCAACAAGGGTAAGTCCGACTACAAGGAAGGCCTTGACAAGTACAATGAAGAAAAGGAAAAAGCAGAGTCGGAAATTTCTAAAAATAGGGACAAGCTTTATAAGGCATCTGTGGAAATCGATGACGGTGAGAGAAAGTTAATTGATGGCTACGAAAAATTATCTGATGGCAAGAAGAAACTTGATGATGCCAAGTCTGAATTAAATTCTGGAAGAAAGAAGCTGACAGAGGGTAAGGAAAAGTACCAAAAAGGACTTGGAGAAGTGGAAGCTTCAGAAAAAGCCCTAAGGCAAGGAGAAGACCAGCTAGCTGATGGAAGAAAAAAGCTTGATGATGGTTGGGACAAAATCGAAGAATCGAGAAAAAAACTTGCTGATGGTATGGAAAAGTATGAAGAGGGAGAAAGAGAATACCAGGATGGCATTAATAAGCTTGAAGCTGGCAAAAATAAATTAGTTTCCCAAATGGGGGCTTCTTCCTATGAAGATGCTGTGGAAAAAATCTACGCCCTAGACAAGGCCTTGGAAACTGGAGAAGAGCTTGTAAAAAAACTTCCGACTATTGAAGATGAAATTGCAAAAACTTCTTCACAAATAAAGCAAGTCGATAGTGGCCTTTCACAAATTAATGGACAAATTTCTTCCTTAAAAAATTCTTTAAATAATCCCGACCTGTCTGATGAAGATAGACAAAATATAGAGGGACAAATTGCAGGTCTTGAAGGAAAAAAATCTGAACTGGAAAAGAATAAGGCTGACTTAAATAAAAAGTTAGACTTCCTAAAGACATCAAAGGAAGAAATTGACAAGGCAGTGGAAGAAATAAATAAGGAAGTCCCTGGTGGAATCACAGGCAACTTGTCTGACTTAAAGGCAAAATTAAAAGAAGGCAAGGCTGGGATTATAGCTATCCAAGAAAATGAAAAGAAACTTGCAGGAGCAAGGGCCACTCTTGATGCCAGCAAAAAGCAAATTGAAGAGGGAAGAAAACAACTTGAAGATGGGATTGCTGAAGCAGAAAAGGGAGAAGCCGACTATGCCAAGAGCAAGGATGAAATCGAGAAAAACAAGAGAAAACTTCAAGAAGCCAGAGAAGAATTAGAAAAGGCAAAAAACAAATTAAATGAATCAGAAGAAAAATTAAATAAGGGAACTGCTGACTACGAGTCTGGAAAAAAAGAATACGAGGAAAAGTATGATGAATATGTGGAAGGCAGGGAAAAACTTTCAAGAGCCAAGGAAAAGTACTTGTCTGGAAGAGATGAACTAGACAGGGGCCAAGAAAGACTTGATGAAGAATTAAAAACTGGCAAAGACCAGTTAAATGATGCCAAGTCAAAACTCTATAAGGCAGAAAAAGATTTGAAAAAGGGCGAAGATGAATACCAAGACAAGTCCCAAGAAGCTGAAGAAAAAATTTCTGACGCAAGAGAAAAAATTGCTGATGGAAGAAAATATCTAAGTTTAATCAAACAGCCTCGCTACACAATAACCCCAAGGCACTTGTCGACAGACATCAACACCTATCTTGACTACGCAAAGAGAGTTGACGGTCTTTCCTTTATCTTCCCAATATTTTTCTTTGCCATTGCCCTCCTAGTTTGCTTTACAACAATGACTAGGATGGTGGATGAAAACAGGCTTGTAATCGGAGCCTACAAGGCCCTTGGCTACACCAAGAAAGAAATTGGAAGGAAGTTCTTCCTCTATGGGTCACTTGCATCATTAATCGGTGGGACCTTGGGAGCAATTTCTGGTTCCTACATCTTGACCTATATAATTGGAAACGCCTACTCAACGAAGACGATCTTTGAAAATAAATTATTAATAAATATCTTTCCACTAAGAGTTATCTTCGCTATTGTCATTGGATTTTTATTCACAAGCGTAGCTGCCATGATAACAGTAAATAAAAATCTAGATGAAAAGACAGCCGACCTCTTAAGAGCAAAGGCACCTTCTAAGGGAAACAGGATCCTTTTGGAAAAAATTCCCTTTATTTGGAATAGGATGAGCTTTTTAGCAAAGGTAACAGCGAGAAATCTTTTCTTGTCGAAGAAGAGGATGTTCATGACAGTGGTGGGAGTAATGGGTTGTGCAGCCCTCTTAGTCCTTGGATTTGGTATATCTGAATCAGTAAAGGACGTTGAGACCCTACAATTTAAAAATATTTTGAAGTACGACCTGTCAATACTTTATGACAAGGACCTAGATGAAGACTCTTACGAAGAATACAAGAAGTCCTTGGCAGAGAAAAACTTGGACTACACAGAGTCCTATCAAGAATTATTTACAGTTGACTACAAAGAAATTGACCAGTCAGTAAATGTCATAGTTCCAAGGGACAAGGCAGATTTCAAAAACTACGTATCCCTTTTTGACAGAGATACTAAAGAAGAATTAGAACTGCCAAAGAGAGGTGCCATAATTACAGAGAAGTTGTCCAAACTTAAAAAGTTAAAAGTTGGTGACCCACTAGAAATTAGAGACGTCTATGGAAATGAATTTGAAGTAGAAGTCACCGGAATCAGTGAATTTTATCTTGGACACAATGTCTACATGGATAGGGACTACTTTGAAAAAGTAACGGGATCAGATTTCAAGTCCAACACAGACCTAATAAAAGTTCCTAAAGGCTTTGACAAGGATGACTTTATAAAGTCAACAATAGAAAAGAAGTCCGTCTTTAATATAGGAAATGTTGGCGACATGAAGGATGTATTGAATCAATTCCTGTTTTCAATAACTAAGGTTGAGATAATTATCCTAATAGTGACAACAATTTTGGAAGTCGTAGTCCTCTACAACCTCACAAACATAAACATCGAAGAGAGGATAAGAGAAGTCTCAACAATAAAAGTCCTTGGTTTTTATCCAAGAGAGACAACCTCATACATTTACAAGGAAACCTATATCTTGGCAATAATTGGAATCATAATTGGACTGGGAGTTGGAAAAATCCTCCACTACTCAGTTCTACAAATAGTAGTTCCATTTATGGCCATGCTGCCAGAAGACTTGAGCCCAAGACCCTTCATCTTGGCAGGAATAATAACAGCCCTTGTAAATACACTTATAATGATAATCTTTCACTACAAGATAAAGAAGATAAAGGCCATAGATGCCTTGAAGTCAAACGAATAAGATGGGACATAGGATTTGAAAAATAAAATCTGATAAACAAAAAGCAAGTGTTAAAGACCACTTGCTTTTTTTGTGGATAAATTTCAAACTTATACGAAGTTATCAAAAAATAACAAGTAAAAATTGTTAAAAAGGGAAAAAACACCTGTTAGATTTTGTTAGAAAAAGCTGATACTATAATAGCGTAAAGTAATAAAGAGTTTAAATTAATAGAAAGGAGATATTTGATGAAAGTAGAAATAATGGATTGCACCTTAAGAGATGGTGCAAATATAGTTGGGAATGGATTCTCTTCAGAATTAACAGATAAAGTTTTGATGACACTTACAAAATGTAAGGTTCCTTATATAGAATTTGGAAATGCAGGTGGTATAGGTGCTTATGAAGTATCTAATTTTACTTCTGCTTTGAAAGATGAGGAATATTTGAAAATAAGTGAAAAGTATTTAGGTAAAGAGTCAAAATTAGGGATGTTTCTTAATGGTTCTAGATATGTTGAAAAATATGTTGATTTAGCAAAAAATTATAACTTAGATTTCTTAAGAGTTGGAACAAATGCCGATGATTATGAACAAGCTCTGCCAATTATAGAAAAAATATGTAATTCAGATATTGAAGCTTACTACTCTTCTATGAAAGCCTATATAGTAAGTCCTGAGGGTATTGTAAAAAGCGCAAAGGAATTAGAAAAGGCAGGACTAAAGATTTTCACAATAATGGATTCTGCTGGTACAATGACTCCAAATCAAGTAGAGAAGTATATTTATCAATTAAAAGAAAATACAAGTATGAAGATTGCATTTCATGGACATAATAATTTAGGTTTATCTGTTGCAAATGGATTGGCTGCAGTAGATGCAGGAGCTGATATAATCGATTGCGGTATTTTTGGTATGGCGAGAAGTGCAGGTAATATACCAACAGAAGTTATGATAGCTAATTTAGAAAGAAAAGGAGTAGAGCAAAATATAGATTTTTATGATTTACTAAAAGAATTAGAAGATATAATACCGCTTTTAGAAAATATAAATTTTAAAAACTTCATCAAGCCTTTAGATTTAGTGTTGGGATTAAGTGGAGCGCATTCAAAGAACACTCCATTATTTGAGAAAACTGCAAAAGAATTAAATGTTGATTTGTTTAAATTAATAGTAAAAGTATCAGAAATTAACAAGAAAAATCCAACTGAGGATTTAATTAAAAGCATCGCTGAAAAATTAGGAGGACAAAATGATTAAAGTTGCCCTTGCAGGTAGATATCCTAATAAAACCTATGAAAAAATAAAAGATGTCTTAGATTCAAATTATGTTGAACTAGTTAAAGTTGACAATGAAGAAGAATACAATTCTATGACAGATGCAGAAATAATTATTCTAAGAGTATTTAAAGCACCAAAAAATATAATTGATAATAACAAAAATTTAAAAATGATTATGCGTTGGGGAGCTGGTTATGATTCAGTTAACGTGAACTATGCAAGTGAAAAAGGGATAATAGTAACTAATACTCCAGGTGCTAATGCATCATCTGTTGCTGAGCTAGCTATTTTATTAATGCTCTCTGTAGGAAGGAAAATCATGGCTCATCAAGAATGCATAAAAAATGGAGTTTGGAGCAAAAACACTTTTTTAAATGAATCCTTTACGCTTAATAATAAAACTTTGGGAATAATAGGTGCTGGTAATATTGGAAAGGGAGTAGCGACTAATGCTCAAATCTTTGGTGCGAAAACACAATATTTTGATGAATACAGACTTAGTGAAGATGATGAAAAAAAATATAAATTAAAGTATAAGAGTTTTGATGATATATTAAGAACTTCAGATATTATAAGTTTGCATATACCTTTGACAGATGAAAACTTTCATTTAATAGGGAAGGAAGAAATTGAGAGGATGAAAAAAGGCTCAATAATAATAAATACATCTAGAGGTGGCTTAATTGATGACAGAGCTTTGCTAGAAGCTATTGAGTCAGGAAAATTATTAGGTGCAGGACTAGATGTTGTTGAGAATGAGCCTTTAAATAAAGATGATGGCCTTTTAAAAAATCCGAATATTATCGTAACACCTCATATTGGTGGAGGTACAGCAGATATATCAGATATTATAATACCTATGTTATCAGAAGATATAAATAAGTTTATAAAAAAAGATAAAGTTGGACATATTGTAAATCCTGAATATAAAAAAAATAATTAAGAAAAATTTTAATTTTTAAATAAATATTCTTGTAGATTTATATTCTTAATATTTTCAAAATGATCAATTATAAGAGATTGAAAATATTTGGCATATGAACTCATATATCGATCTTTTTGAGTTATAAGTGAAATAGGTCTTAGGACGTACTCGTCATTATGAACTAATGGAAATAAGTTCATATCTTTTGTAACGTCATCTTTTAAACATATCAAAGTTGCGTGACTAACAAAGCAAGCAGACAAAGAATTTGAACAAAAAGGTAGTATCAATTGAGAGTAAGTACTTGAAAAAGTAATTTTAGGTTTTATGTTTTTTTCTACGAAGAAGCTTTCTATTTTATTCCCTAATCTGTTAGACATCATGGAAAAGGGTAATTTTTTAAAATCTTCAACGCATGCACCTTTTTGAGATTTTTTCTTTAGAATGTCAAAAGAATTTGGATAGTATTCTTTTAACAATTTATCTGTAACACATAGATATATTTGGTCATCCATTAGCTTTATTGATTCAATATTTAAACCAGGTTTTTCACTAATAACTATAGCGAAATCCAGCTCATTATTTACAATTAAGGGTTCAAGATTTTGAGATATGTCGTCAACATATTTAATATGCACATTAGGAAATTCCTTTGTAAAGACAGGAAAAATCCTAGGCAATGATATAGTTGCTCTAGATATACTTGCGCCAAATCTTATTGATCCAGATAAGTCTTCATTGATATCAGAAAACATATCTTCTAAGTCTCTATTTTTTAATAAGACTTCCTTAGCAAATATTAAAAGTCTTTCACCAGCATAGGTAAGAGTAACTTTTGGCTTCCTGTTGATTAGTTTAATGTTGTAATAACTTTCTAAAGATTTGATGTTATTGCTTAAAGTTTGCTGCGATATGAATAATCTTTCGGCAGTCTTTGTAAAGTGCAAATCTTTTGATAATTCAACAAAATAATATAGACTTAATAGATTCATAAAAAACCTCCACAAGAAAAACTTGTCAAAAAATGAAAAAAATCAAAATTGTCTTTAACATAGGTAAATGTTACCATAAACTTAAAGATAAAACAATTGGAGGAAGGAAATATGAGAATAGGTTTTGTAGGATTCGGCGAAGCTTCCTATAGTTTAGCAAATGGGCTAAGTAGTGAAGGCTTAAAAGATATGAAGGCATACGATGTAAATGTTTTCGATAATGAAAAAAATGCATTAATAAAAAAAAGATCACAAGAATTAAATATAGATGTTACAGATTCTTATGAGAAATTCTTTGATGATAGAGATTATGTTTTTGTCGCTGTACCAGCTTTTGTAGCTTTGGATGCATGCAAAGAAATAAGTAATTATATTAAAGAAGGATGCACTTATGTAGATGTTAGTGCCAGCTCTCCAGCAGTTAAAGAGAAATGTAATAATTTATTATATGAAAAAAATGTAACATATCTTGATGCTTCAATGTTAGGTTCACTACCAAAACTAAAACATAAAGTTCCTTTTTATGTAAGTGGAAAAAATGCTAAAAAATTTATTGAAGACTTTGAAAAATTTGGAATGAATATTACTTATGTAAATGAAACTCCAGGATCTGCAACTTCAATAAAACTAATCAGAAGTATTTTTATGAAAGGATTATCAGCACTAATGACTGAGTTAGTTATGGCTGCTGACTCTTATGATGTTTCTGATTATGTACTTGGTTCTATAAGTGATAGCATGGATGGAACTAGTTTTATGAGTCACTTAAATAGAATTGTGACTGGATCAGCTATTCATGCAAAAAGACGTGCTTTTGAATTAGGTGGAAGCATAGAAATGTTAGAAAACAAAGAGTTAGATTCACTTATGAGCGTTGCTACTAAGAAAAAACTTGAGATTTTATCAGGTTATGATTTCTCTAAAGTAGCTGAGAAAGATACAAAAACATGGGAAGATGTTGTAAGCATATTAAAGGAGGAAGACAAGTAAAATGGCAGTAGGAAGAAGAATTTATCTAAAAAGAGAGTTGCCAGACAAAAAACTAATTGATGAGTTTAAAAAAATTCCTGCATCTAATACAGGAGATGTAATGGGGAGGAATTCAGCAATGAATCCTAGAATAAAACTCGTTAGTAGTCCAAAGGAACAAATGATGTGTGGACCAGCCTTAACTGTTAAATGTAGAGCTGGAGATAACCTAGCATTGCATGCTGCATTAAATATTTGTCAAGAAGGCGATGTTCTTGTTGTATCCAATGAAGAGGACAATACGAGAGCATTAATGGGCGAAGTAATGATGGCCTATCTGTTTGAAATAAAAAAAGTTGCTGGAATTATACTTGATGGACCAATTAGAGATATTGATGAAATAGGAAATTGGGATTTCCCTGTATATTGTACAGGAACAACTCCTGGTGGGCCTTATAAAGAAGGGCCTGGTGAAATTAACGTTCCGATAGCTTGCGGAGGAATCTCAGTGAACCCTGGAGATATTATTCTAGCTGATCCAGATGGTGTAGTAGTTATACCAAAGAATGATGCTGAAAAAATTCTAGAAGATGCAAAAGAATTTAAAGAAAAAGATGAAGCAAAACTTGTTAACACAAGAAAACACAATATAAATAGAGATTGGGTTGACAAGTTATTAGAAGATAAAGATTTTGAAATTATTGATGACATTTATAGTTATTAAATTATTAGGAGGATATTATGAAAAAGAAAATTGTTAAATTATTTACTTTAGCTACATTAAGTTGTTTATTATTTACAGCTTGTAATAATAGCAATAATAAAGATGCTTCTACATCTGATAGTGGTGTTGATTGGCCTAAAGATACGGTAACAGTTGTAGTGCCATACAGTGCAGGTGGAGACACAGATACTTATGCAAGACAAATGGCAATGCAGTTACAAGATGATTTAAAGCAAAACTTTGTTGTTGTTAACACTACAGGAGCAGCGGGTGTAGTAGGTGCGTCAAGTGTATTAGATGCAAAGCCAGATGGAAATACTATGCTATTTAATCATACTGGAGCTGCGCTAGCTCAAGAAGCAGCTAATGCTAATGAATTCTCCTTTATTGATGATTTTGATATCGTGGCGTCTGTAGCTGAAGATGACACTTATACTTTACTAGCAAAAACGGGAAGTGAGTTTGATAGTCTTGATAAAATGATTGAATGGGCTAAACAAAACCCTGGAAAATTAAGATACTCAAGCACTTACTATGGTGCAACACATGCTGTTGCATCTCAAATGGAAAAAACTATGGGTATTGAACTTGATAAGATTGACGTAGGTTCAAGTACAGCTGAAAGATTAACATCTTTTATTCAAGATCAATGCGATATTATTGTAGTTAACTTTATGAATGTTGCAGATTATGTTGAAAAAGGTGACTTTACAGTTCTTGGAGTATGTTCTGAGGAAAGACTAGAAGGATTAGAACAATTCCCAACATTAAAAGAACAAGGATATGATGTTGTATTACCAAAAATATATGAAGTTAGATATCCTAAAGGAACTGATCAAGCTATTATTGATAAATTATCTGAATCTATTAAAAAAGTAACAGAAACAGATGAATTTAAAGAAACTTTGAACAAATATTATGCAAAACCTCAATATAGAGATGGAAAAACTTCAATTGAAGAAGATAAGCAAGAAGTTCAAAAATTAAGAGAATTATTTGGAATAAAATAATTGGAGAGAATTATGACTAAAAAAGTAAAAGAAATATTGATTTCTGTTGTATTCATGCTTGTAGGTATATTTATATACATACAAGCTATGAATATTGAACCACTTATGAAAAATGAACTAGGTTCTGGTTATTTCCCTAAAGTGGTTGCAGGAACTATGATAGTTTTATCTATATTAAATTTATTTTTAAATTTAAAAAAGACACATATAGAAGATGAAAATAACACAAAGAGTGATTTATTCGGTGGATTATCTACAATAGCCCTAATAGGGATTTATTCCCTGCTTTATCAAAAAGTAGGTTTTTTAATTGGAACATCTTTATATTTGTTTTTACAAATATTAATATTAGCTCCTAAAGAAAAAAGAAATATTATGTTATTTGCAATAATATCAGTTGTATTCTCAGTTTTTGTATACTATTTATTCACAAGAATAATAAACATGCCTTTACCTAAGGGTATCTTTGGTTTTTAAGAGGAGGAAATTATGATATTAGAAGCAATGACTATGATATTCAATCCCTTCACACTATTATTAATATTGATGGGAGTTGTTATTGGTATAGTATTTGGAGCAATACCAGGTCTTTCTGCAACAATGGCCTTGGTTTTATTCCTGCCTATGTCTTTTGGCATGGATCCAATGAATGGAATAGCTTTACTAGTTGGTCTATACCTTGGTGGAATTTCAGGTGGACTTATTTCTGCTATATTATTAAAAATGCCAGGTACGCCTTCATCAATTGCTACTTTATTTGATGGTGCACCTATGGCGGAGAATGGTGAAGCTGGTAAAGCATTAGGAACAGGTATTTTAGTTTCATTTATTGGTGGTCTACTAAGTATATTTGCCTTGATGTTTATATCGCCAGGACTTTCTAAAGTTACATTGTTATTTACTTCAGTAGAATATTTTGCAATAGCAGTTTTTTCACTAACTATAATTGCAAGTTTATCTGGTGACTCTATAATTAAAGGTGTGTTATCGGGATTACTTGGACTTGTTTTTTCATTGGTAGGGTTAGCACCAATAGATGGTGTTAGAAGATTTACTTTTGGAATGTCTAAATTATATGGTGGATTCGAAACAGTAGTTATACTTATAGGGGTTTATGCGGTAACTGATATAATTATAGCTGGGTTTAATAGAAAATCTATAGTTATAAAAGCAGAGAAAACTCCTTATAATTTAAAAGGCTTTGGTATTAGTTTTAAAGAGTTGAGAGAAAACTGGTTTAATATAATTAGATCAGCTCTTATTGGACTAGGTATAGGAATTTTGCCGGGTATAGGAGGTTCAACAGCTAGTATATTAGCTTATACTGCAGAAAAGAACAGCTCTAAAAATCCTGAGTCATATGGTAAAGGAAATATTAGGGGGTTAATAGCATCAGAAAGTTCAAATAACGCAGTTATTGGTGGCTCATTAATACCATTAATCACTATGGGAATACCAGGAAACGTAGCAACAGCTGTATTTTTAGGTGGATTAACAATTCACGGTATTTCACCAGGACCACTGATTTTTGACAAGAGTGGGAAATATGTATATGGAATTTTTATAGCTCTGTTAGTTGCAAATGTATTTATGTTAATCTTTGAAAGAGCTGGTTTAAGATTTTTTGTCAAATTACTAGATATTCCTAAATATATATTACTTCCTTTAGTATTGGTTTGCTGTATCTTAGGTGCATATTGCGCTAACTTTACATTGTTCGATGTAATCTGTGTTTTCTTATTTGGTTTAATGGGATTTGTATTTAAAAAATTTGATATCCCGACAACTCCTTTAATAATAGGATTTATTTTAGGTGGTATGACTGAATTGAACTTAAGACAAGCATTGATGCAAAACAAAGGTGACTGGATGATATTTTTACAAAAACCAATTTCATTAATATTCTTAGCAATAGCTGTAATTTCTGTTGTTTTTACATTAAGGAAATCAATGAAACAAAGAGCTAGTTAATTTAAAAGTATAATAAATCCTTGATGAAAGAGTGCGAAGCGTATGTTTCGTGCTTTTTCTTTTTTTAAATTTATTAAATTTAAAAAATAATATATTTTAAACAAAAAAATGGAGCCTTATTCAGGCTCCTTAATTTTTTGTTTAAAATATATTATTTTTTTATTTTAGTAATTTAACTATTATTAAATTACTATTTTTAATTTTATCCTCTAACTCTCTTGTTATCCTTGTCATAAAACACTCTATCGCATAGTTTCCCTTGGATGCTTCCTGCTTTTGTTTTTATTTCTACTTCTTTGCCTTCCACTGCCTTATCTTTTTCTATAATGCAGTAGCCGATGAATTTTTCTACTGTGTAGCCGTAAGTGAATTTTGTTACCTTGCCGATTTTTTTGCCGTCAAGTAAGACTTCGTCGCCTGCTTCTACTTGGCCGTCTTCTAATAATTCAAATCCAAAGAGATAACGAGTTACATTTTCTCTTGCCTTTAGGAGTGCTTCTTTGCCAATGAAGTCACTGTCCCAATCTACTGTCCAGCCGTAACCAACTTCAAGTGGGTTTGCTCCTTCAAGGTCACTCATAAGAACGTAGCCTTTTTCGCCTGGAAGACTTCCAACGATTACATCTGTAGTAATGTTTACGAGGTCAAATTCTTTTCCAGCTTCTTTGATTTTCTCTTCTAAGATATCTTTTTTATCTGATTGTACATATAGTTCGTAGCCAAGTTCTCCAGTGAATCCTGCCCTTGCCACCATAAGGTCCAAATCGCCAAGAGAGTTGTCTTCGATTGTGAAGAATTTTAAATCTGAAATGTCCTTGTCCACGATTTTATTTACAAGGTCCTTGGACTTTGGTCCTTGAATAGCAAACATTGTAAGATTATCTGTGATGTCCTTGTAATCTACATCAAAGCCATCTTTAAACTTGTCGAACCATTCTATCATCTTGTCGATGTAGAGAGTAGAGATCAAAAATTTATCTGCTTCTAGTCTAAAGACAATTACATCGTCAATAATCTTGCCTTCCTCGTTTAGCATTGTTGTATAGACAGCGTGAGTGTCTTTCATATTTTTTATATCATTTACAAACATCTTGTCTAAAAATTTTGCTGCATCCTTGCCCTTAACATCTAGGACTTGGTGAGTAAAGTCGTAATAACCAACGTCTGATCTAACAGCTTCGTGTTCTTTTCTTCTTAAAGCATCATTTTTCATAAAATCACTTTCCTTTATCAATTTAAAACAATACTCTACATTACTATCATACCCTTGAAAGATTTTAAATAACAAAAGCTTTAGAATAAAGAGATTTAAAAATTATTTGAAAGTGAAAATTAAATTGGACTTTAGAAATAAAAGCAAGTTGGTAAAAATAAGCTTAGTCATTATTTTAAAAATATTTTTCTTAGAAAGATAATAATAAATTATAAAGTCACTTGCCTATAAAAGGTAAGTGTATATACACTTGACTTGTCCTGTATGCTTCATTGTAATATAATTTTAAGTAAAATTTATTAGGAGATTGGTGAAATTGAAAAATTTAGAAAATTTAAGTTTAGAAGAAAAAATTGAAATATTAAAAAAATTAAAGGAAGAGAGAGATGCTGTTATACTTGCCCACTACTATGTTGATGAAGAGATCCAAGCTGTGGCTGACTACATAGGAGATTCTTTCTTCTTAGCTCAAAAGGCTACAGAACTCAAGGAAGAAACCATAGTCATGGCAGGAGTCTACTTCATGGGAGAAAGTGTTAAGATTTTAAATCCAAGTAAGAATGTTTTGATGCCTGATCTTGGAGCAGATTGTCCCATGGCTCACATGGTTAGCGTAGAAAAAATTAAGGAAATGAGAGACAAGTACGATGACCTAGCAGTTGTAACTTACATAAATTCTACTGCAGAGATCAAGGCTTACTCGGATATTTGTGTCACATCTTCTAACGCTGCAAAGATTGTAAATAAATTAGAAGAAAAAAATATATTTTTTGTACCAGATAAAAATCTTGGGGCTTATATTAAAAAGTCCTTGCCAGATAAAAATGTCATTTTAAACGACGGCTACTGTCCTGTTCACGATGAGATAGATCTTGAGGATGTGAAGGCTTACAAGGGGAAGGTAAAAATTTTGGCTCATCCAGAATGTAGGAAAGAAGTCTTAGACCTTGCTGACTTCATTGGATCTACAAAGGCAATCATTAATGAAGCAGGCAAGTATGATGACGTCTTAGTTGTCACTGAAGAAGGAATTTTTACTGAGTTAAAGAAAAAATATCCAGATGTTAAATTTAGGAAGCTTGCCAAGGGAGCAATTTGCGATGACATGAAAAAATTAAGTGTAGATAAGATTATTGAAGTCTTAGAAGAAAATAAAAATCAAGTTGAAGTCCCAAGAGAAATTAGGGAAAAAGCTTTGAAGCCCCTAGAAAAAATGTTGGAGTTAGGCGCATAATATGAAAAAATTTGATGTTTTAATTGTTGGTTCAGGTCTTGCTGGAGTCAGCACTGCCCTAGAGTTGAGTAAAGATTATAGGATTGGTCTTGTAACAAAGAAAAAGTTAGAAGATTCAAATTCTTATCTTGCTCAAGGAGGGATAAATGTATTAAGAGATGGTGACGACAGACAAGTTTTTATAGAAGACACCATGAAGGCAGGCCACTACAAGAATAATTTAAAGTCAGTTGAGACCATGGTGGACAAGTCCCAAGAGGCAATTGAGTTTTTAATGGACCTTGGTGTTGAGTTCACAAAGAAGGATGGAGGACTTGATTACGCAAGAGAGGGCGGTCACTCTGCATCAAGGGGCCTTCACATTGACGATGAAATAGGCAAGGGAATCCTAGATGTCCTCTACAAAAGGCTAAGAGAAAGATCAAATATAGAAATATTTGAAGACACTTCCATACTTGATCTTATTGTAAAAGATGGCAAGTGTTACGGAGCAAGGTCTCGTGATGAAGTTTTTATTTCTACAAATGTAGTTCTTGCAACTGGTGGATTAGGTGGACTCTTTGACAAGTCAACAAACTTTCCTCATATCTCAGGCGACGGACTTGCCATTGCAATAAAAAATGGAGTCAAGATAAAGGACATTTCTTACATTCAATTTCATCCAACTTCACTTTATGAAGAAGGAGTTGAAAGGCAACTTTTAATTTCCGAATCTGCAAGGGGAGAAGGGGCAGTCTTGCTTAATCACAAGGACCAGAGATTCACAGATGAAATGAAGCCAAGAGACATTGTTGCAGGAGCCATAAAAAATGAAATGGAAAAGGAAGGAGTGGACTTTGAGTACTTGTCAATGAAGCCCCTTGGAGAAGAAAAAATTCCCAAGAGATTTCCAATGATTTTTGATGAGTTGAGGGACAGAGGAATTGATCCAAGATATGAAAATATTCCAATAGTTCCCTGCCAACACTACACCATGGGAGGAATTCTTTGTGACATAAAGGGAAGGACTAACCTAGAAGGCCTCTTTGTTGTTGGTGAAGCTGGCAATGTTGGTATCCATGGGGCCAATAGACTTGCCTGCAATTCACTTCTTGAGTGCGTGGTTTTTGGGAGGATTTTGGCAGATTTCTTAAACGAAAATAAACTTGAAGAAAAAGAAGTAGACTTTACAATTGACACAAAAGACCTTGATGGAGAAGATAAGAAAAAAATTATTTTTGAAAGGATAAGAGAAGATGAGAGAGCTAAAGCCAATCTTAATTGACAAGTATATACTTGCTGCCCTAAGGGAAGACATGACTAGTGGTGACATAACAACAGATTCAATCTTAAAAGATGAGAAGGCTGAAGTAAATTTAATTGCAAAGGACAAGGGAATTCTTGCAGGCCTTGATGTATTTAAGAGGGTCTTTGAAATCTTGGACGAAGATGTGACCTTTGAATTTTATTTTTCTGATGGAGACCAAGTTAAGAATAAGGACTTAATCGGAAAAATAAGTGGAAGGGCCAAGGCAATCCTTGAAGGAGAGAGGACAGCCCTTAATTTCTTGCAAAGGATGAGCGGGATAGCAACTTACACTAAAAAAATGGTTGACGCCCTAGATAGCGAACATGTAAAAATTCTTGATACAAGAAAGACAACTCCAAACATGAGAATTTTTGAAAAATATGCAGTGACTCTTGGTGGAGGATACAACCACAGGTACAATTTATCTGATGGAATTATGTTAAAGGACAACCACATAGACGCTGCTGGTGGGATAAGAGAAGCAGTTGAAAAAGTTAGGAGCCTCAATCCCTTTGTAAAGAAAATTGAAGTCGAAGTGGAAAATTTTGACCAAGTGAGGGAAGCACTAGAAGCAAAAGCTGATATAATAATGTTAGACAATATGGAAATAGAAGAGATAAGAGAAGCCTGCAAGATAATTAATAAGAGGGCCATCATTGAGTGCTCAGGAAATGTCAGCCTAGAAAATATTAATTCTTATAAGGACCTAGATATTGATTATATTTCTTCGGGTGCCATAACTTACAGTGCAGGAGTCTTGGACCTTTCCATGAAAAATTTAAAAATCTATTGAGGGAGATATGTTGGATCCAAAATCAAGAAGAGAAGATTTGTTACAATTTTTATACGAAAATCAAAAGCCCATGTCGGGAGAGAACTTGGCAAAAAAGTTTGATGTCACAAGGCAGGTTATAGTCCAGGACATGGCAATACTCAGAGCTAGCGGCAAGGACATTGTGTCAACTAATAGGGGCTACTACTTAAACGAAGCCAGGACCCAAAAAGTTTTTAAGGTCAAGCACAGTGACAAGGACATAAAAAAAGAACTAGAAGCAATTGTTGACCTTGGTGGACTTGTTAAGGACGTCATGGTCCACCACAAGGTTTATGGTGAAATAAAAAAAGATCTCAATTGTTCATCGAGAAGGGACGTAAAAATTTTTTTAGAAAAGATGAATGAAGAAAAATCCAAACCCCTTGACGTGCTAACAGGTGGAGTTCACTATCACACAGTTGTAGCAGAAAATGAAGAAGTTATGGAAGAGATAGAAGTGGTATTGGATGAGATGGGATTTTTATTAGAAGACTAAAGAGTTAGGAGACTAGCTCTTTTTTTATTGTCTTGAATTAAAAGAAAAAATTAACAAGACAAAATAATTTACACAAAATTTACAAAAGACTTCTTGGCAATTTACAAATCAAAATTATAATGACCATGAAATAAAAAATAAAATTAAATTTTGAAAGGATGAAAATTAATGAAGTTAAAAAGTTTTGGAAAGATTGCTGTAGTTCTTGCGCTAGGTGCAAGTCTTGTTGCTTGTGGAGGAAATAAAAAGGAAAATGCCACTGCAAATGCTGGTGGAAGTGCAGAAGGAGAAGATCTTGGAACTATTAATGTTATTTCAAGGGAACAAGGTTCAGGTACAAGATCAGCCTTCACTGAACTAACAGGAGTTCTTGTTAAGGAAGGCGACAAGGAAGTTGACAAGACTTATGAAGAAGCTGCTGTTCAATCTTCCACTGATGCAGTTCTTACTACTGTACAAAATGACGCAGGTTCAATTGGTTACATTTCTCTTGGATCTTTAAACGACGATGTTAAGGCCCTAAAGGTTGAAGGAGTTGAAGCTACTCCAGAAAACATCAAGTCAAACTCTTATAAGCTTGCTAGACCTTTTAACCTAGCTTACAAAAAAGATGTAGATGAAAAATCAATGGACTTAGTTAAATTCATTATGTCTGACGAAGGACAAAAAATTTGTGAAGAAGAAGGTTACGTTGGAGACGCTAAGGGCGAAACTTATGAACCAATTGATAGCGATGCAAAATTAACTGTTGCAGGTTCAACTTCTGTTACTCCTCTTATGGAAAAACTTGTTGAAGCTTACAAGGCAAAGAACCCTAATGTTGTGATTGATATTCAATCTAATGGTTCATCAGCTGGTATGACTGCTGCAATGGAAGGAACTGCACAAATTGGTATGGCATCAAGAGAACTTAAGGACGAAGAAAAGAATGCTCTTGACTTCACAGTTATTGCAAGAGACGGTATCGCAGTTATTGTAAATAAAGAAAATGCTTGTGAAGATGTGACTATGGATGATTTACAAAAAATCTTTACTGGAGAATTAACTGAGTGGTCAGGACTTGCAAAATAAAAAATGCAAAGGAAATAAAATGGAAAATATTAATATAAAGGCCCCTCGAGATGACAAGAGGACCAGGACATTTTCGTGGGAAGAAGTATCTAAGTACTTCTTCCTACTTTGTTCTGTACTTTCAATTTTCTTCTTACTTCTAATTTGTGTATTTATCTTCAAAGATTCAATAGAATTTTTTGGAAAAGTGGGAGTGAAGGATTTTATCTTAAGCGACTCTTGGGCACCTATGAATCAACCGCCAACTTATGGAATCTTATCCATGATTCTTGGCTCAATAATTATCACAGCCCTATCATGTTTAGGAGCAGTGCCAGTTGCCATTATGGTGGCAGCTTATTTGGCCTTTGATTGTCCCAAAAAATTCTATAAAATTTTAAAACCAGGACTTAATTTAATGACAGGGATTCCATCGATAGTTTATGGTTTCTTTGCCCTAACAATTATTGTTCCTATTAACAAGTCTATCTTTGGTGGCAATGGGATGAATATTTTAAGTGCATCAATCTTGCTTTTAATAATGATCCTACCAACAATAATTTCTATGGCAGAAGCTTCACTTAGGACTGTGCCAAAGTCTTATTACTCAGGCTCACTTTCTCTTGGTGCATCTCACGATGAAACTATAACAAGAGTTATGATACCTGCTGCAAGATCAGGAATTTTTGCAGGAATTATACTTGGAATTGGTCGTGCCATTGGTGAAACTATGGCAGTAATCCTTGTTGCTGGCAACCAAACAAGACTTACACTTAACCCTCTCAAGGGAATTAGAACTATGACTACAAATATTGTTTTGGAAATGGCTTACGCTGCTGGCGACCACAGGCAAGCCCTAATAGCAACAGCAGGAGTCCTATTTATTTTTATCTTAATAATAAATACAAGTTTCTTCATAGTTAAGAATAGGAGAGAAAAAAATGACTAAAATAATTGTTTTAAGTCTTTTGGCTATATTTATAATCTCAATTCTTGGACTTCATTTTGTTGGAAAGATGTCCTTTTATAAAATAACAACGAGACTATTTTCAGCTATGACTCTTGGAGTCCTAGTCTTTATAGTTGTATTTGTTGTAGTAAAGGGAGCCCTATCCTTTAGACCAAGTATGTTGTCTCTTAACTATTCAACAGAAAATCTCTCCATGGGTCCTGCCATAGTAACAACACTTTTAACAGTTGTCCTTTCAATTTTATTGGCATCTCCTATAGGAATTTTTACTGCAATATTTTTAGTTGAGTACACAAGAGTGGAAAACAAATTAGTAAAGGCAATAAGACTTGCAACAGAAACTCTTGCAGGCATACCTTCCATTGTCTACGGACTATTTGGAATGTTATTCTTTGGACTAAAATTAAAAATGGGATTTTCAGTAATTTCTGGTGTCCTAACAGTTTCTATTATGATCTTGCCAATTATTATTAGATCAACTGAAGAAGCTTTAAAGTCAGTTCACCCATCAGTGAGACAAGGTTCCCTTGCCCTTGGTGCAGGTAAGCTTAGGACAATCTTTAAGGTTGTACTTCCGATAGCAATCCCAGGGATTTTATCAGGCATAATTTTATCTGTTGGCCGTGTAGTTGGAGAAACTGCTGCCCTTATGTACACACTGGGAACAGCAACATCTCTTCCAACATCTATTAGATCATCATCAAGGACTCTTGCTCTTCACATGTACGTTCTTTCATCAGAAGGAAAGCACGTTGGAGAAGCCTATGCAACTGGCATGGTCCTCTTGATTTTAGTTTTAATAATAAACTGGTCTTCTACAAAACTTGCAAACAAACTTAGTGAGGTTGAATAATGAATACAAAAATGAGCGTTAAGGATCTTGATCTCTTCTACGGAGACTTTCAAGCTCTTCACAATATAAACTTAGACATAAGAGAAAGAGAAATTCTTTCCTTTATTGGGCCATCAGGTTGCGGCAAGTCCACCCTATTAAAATGTTTAAATAGGATGAACGACCTAGTTGTTGGCTGCAAGATTGATGGAGAAATAAAACTCGATGGCGATGACATCTACGCCAAGAATTATGATGTAAATAAACTTAGGAAAAGAGTGGGTATGGTCTTCCAACAACCTAACCCCTTCCCAATGAGCATCTACGAAAACATCGCCTATGGACCAAAGACCCATGGGATAAAAAATAAGGCTGAGCTTGATGAAATTGTTGAGTCATCACTTAAGCAAGCTGCCATTTGGGATGAAGTAAAAGATGACTTAAAAAAGTCTGCCCTTTCTATATCAGGTGGACAACAACAAAGACTTTGTATAGCAAGAGCTCTTGCAGTTAATCCAGAAGTAATATTAATGGACGAACCAACATCTGCCCTTGACCCGATTTCCACAGGAAAAATTGAAGACCTTGCCCAAGACTTAAAGGACAAGTACACAATTGTAATGGTAACCCACAACATGCAACAGGCATCGAGAATTTCAGATCAAACTGCCTTCTTCTTAAATGGAGTTATTGTTGAAAAGGGAAATACAGTGGACATTTTTACAAACCCAAGGGAAGAAAAAACAGAATTATATGTAACAGGAAGGTTCGGCTAATGAGAAAAAGATTTGATGATGAATTAAGGCACTTAAATGACTTGGTCTTAGAGATGGCAAGTTTAAATGAATCTGCAATTAAAAAGGCAATTTCACTTTTAGATGAAAAGGACGAAAATATTGCAGAAGAAGTCATCCAAGATGAAAAGAGGACAGACCAATACGAAAAAATTATTCAAGACCAATGCCTTAAAATTTTTGTAGAGCAACAACCAGCAGCAAGTGACCTTAGAAGGGTCTCTTCTGCCTTAAAGATGATTACTGACTTAGAAAGAATTGGGGATAACGCAAGAGATATTGCAGAAATTTGCATGGGCCTAGCTGATGACGGTGACACTACAAGCCTACCTCTTATAAAGGAAATGGCAGAGGCAACAGTTAATCTTTTAAATAGGTCCATTGATTCCTTTGTAAACTTAGATCTTGATCTTGCAAAGAAAATTGATGACGAAGATGATGTTATTGACAATTATTTTGTAATGATAAGGGACCAGTTAATTGATATAATAAAGTCAGATTTTAATCCAGCAGCTGCCATTGATTATATAATGATTGCCAAATATTTGGAAAGAATTTCTGATCATGGAGTTAACATTGCTGACTGGGTGATCTTTACTATAGAAGGTTCAAGAAGCTAATAAAAAAATCAAAAAATAAGGATGATTTTATGCTAATTTATCTTGTTGAAGATGATACATCGATTTTAAAATTAATTGAATACTCACTAAATACCAAGGGCTATGAGGTCAGGGCCTTTGAAAAGGGCAAGGACTTTTTTAAAGTTCTTGAAGAAAAAAGGCCTGATTTAGTCCTCCTTGACATAATGCTTCCCGACATGGACGGAATCGAGATTTTAAAAAGGCTTAGGGAGAGAGAAGAAACTTCTGACACCTGGGTCATAATGATAACTGCCAAGACTTCAGAATACGACGTGATTTCTGCTCTTGACGAAGGAGCAGACGATTACATCAAGAAGCCATTCTCTGTCATGGAACTTTTATCAAGAGTTGGGGCAGTAGAAAGACGAGCCAGCAAAAAGCCAAAGGACACAGGAGTCCTTGACTACAATGGGATTGTTATAAAAGACAAGAACAGGTCTGTCACTATTGATGGAGCCCAAGTTGACTTTAGCTTAAAGGAATATGAAGTTTTAAAATATTTAATTCTAAATAAGGACATAGTTATCTCTCGTGAGAAACTCTTGACAGAAATTTGGGGTTACGACTATGAGGGAGAAACTAGGACTGTGGACATGCACATAAAGTTAATAAGAGATAAGCTTGGTGACAAGAGGGGATGCATCAAAACCATTAGGGGAATTGGTTACATGATGACCAAGGAGGAATGAGATGAAAAAAAGATTTTTCAGATACCTCCTTGGAATTGCCCTCTTGACTTTATTTTTATCAACTGTGGCTTCCATGTTTGTATTTTATTCTGGTTACGCCAAGAGGTCCAACGAGGACTTGAGAAACATTGTCATGACTATGGGAGAAAGTCTCAACAAGCATGAAGATGACATTGCTTACTTGGAAGGACTTGCAAATAAAAAATTAGACTTTAGGATAACCTTGATAAGAGAAGATGGAGAAGTCCTTTATGATTCAAAGAAGGATGTAAAACTCTTGCCATCTCACAAGGACAGGCCAGAAGTTATTGAAGCAAAAAAACTTGGCTATGCCCAAGTGGAAAGATATTCCAACACCCTATCCAAGGATCTCTACTATGTCAGCCTAAGGCTTGATGATGGAAACATGATTAGGATTTCAAGAGAAATGGACAACTTAATTGGTGCCTTCACCAAGGTCCTTCCCCTTGATATATTAATGTCTCTTGCGATTTTTGTTGTTGCAACTTTTGTTTCAAGTAGTTTAACTAAAAAGACCTTTGATCCACTAAACAATCTTGAAGAAGATTTGATAAATATTGACACAAATATTTTTCCAGAGATAAGCCCTTTTATAAATAGGATTAAAAATCAAAAGCTAACTATTGATGAAAACTACAAGGAGATTGCCAGAGAAAGGGACACAATAAATACTATATTAAAAAACATGAGGGAGTCACTTGTTATTGTTGACGAAAACAAAAATCTCTTGACAGTAAATGATTCTGCAAGAGAAATCTTTAATTCAAAGAGAGACATTCTTGGAGAAAATATTATAAATCTTATTAGAGATGAAGAAATTTTAAAAATGGCTGATGAAGCTCTTGAGGGCAAGAGCACTGAAGCCATAACGAGAATTGGCAACAGGGACTACAAGTGTTACGTAAATCCAGTCTTTGAAGACAAGAGGGTTAGGGGACTTTTAATTTTATTTATTGATGAGACAGAAGAGATTAGGGCCCTAAGATTACGTGAAGAATTTTCATCCAATGTTAGTCACGAGTTAAAGACTCCCCTTACATCAATCTCTGGTTTCTCAGAACTTCTTGTCAACAACTTGGTAGAAGACAAGGATAAGGAAGGTTTTTATAAATTAATTTATAATGACTCCAAGAGACTATTAAGTCTTGTGGAAGATATTATGAAAATTTCAGGCCTTGAAAATGCAGGAGACTATGACAAGGAAGAAGTTGACCTAAGGGAAATAATTTCTGAAATCCTAAAGGGCTATGAAGGCTTAATTGAAGAAAAAAATATTAAAGTTAACTTTGAGGGAGATGGCAGTCTTTTTGAAAACAAGACTATGATTTGGGAGCTTTTCTCCAACTTAATCAACAACGGACTTAAGTACAACAAAGAGGGAGGAAGGCTTGACATAAAAATTTCTGAAGAAGAGGAGAATTACAAGGTTCTCATTGCTGACACAGGAATTGGAATCCCACAAGAAGACCTTGCAAGGATTTTTGAAAGATTTTACAGGGTAGACAAGTCTAGGTCACGAAGAGTTGGTGGAACAGGTCTTGGCCTTTCAATAGTAAAACACATTTTGCAAAACATAGATGGCAAGGTAAAGATTTATTCACAACTTGGTCAAGGAACGACCTTTGAATTACTTTTAAAGAAGCCAAAGAGAAAATAATTTTATAAATTTTTATAGACACAAAAAGAGGACCTTCGCGGTCCTTTTTTGTTTGATTTTTTAAAAATATTAAGATTAATATTCTTAAAAAACTAAACAAATAAATGCTATTATATCCTTAAAATAGATTTTATTAGGAGGATATTATGAACAAGAGATTAATTAATTTAGGACTAGGTTTAGTAGCAGGTGCCCTTGGTGGGAAAATTCTTACATCAGAAACTGCAAAAAAATTAGCAGTTAACACAGTAGCTGGTGGCCTAAAAATCAAAGAAGGTATCGATAAAAACCTTGAAGCTGTAAAAGTTTCTAGTGAAGACATTCTTGCCGAAGCAAAGGTAAAAAAGGCAGAAGATGAAAAGAAGGAAGCTGAAAGAAAGGCTCAAGTTGATATAGAAAAAGTTTCCCAAGCAGAAGTAGAAGAAGAAGTTGTTGAAGAAGAAGTTGTTGAAGAAGAAGTAGAAGACTAAGATGATTGCTTCTATTGCTAGTAGGACTATTGGAAGGACTCGCTTCACCTATGAGGGGATCCTGCCAGAGTCCAATGTAAATAAATTAAAATACAAGATTGAAGAGCTTGAGGGAGTTAAGTTTTGTAAAATTTCTCCACTAGCTAATTCTATAGTCGTATCTTATGAAGAAAAGTTTCTACCAAAGATTGCAAGATTTATCTTGGACTTCGACTTAAGTGACTTAGATGACTTTGAAATTGATGATTCAGACTTTGTCCCACAAAATGAAAGGGAAGTCTTTCACATCTTGCGTGATGCCATGTATAGGAGGATTTTCTTTACAAAAATTATGCCCATGCCCTTGAGGCCGATTGGTGTCATCATAAAGTCTATTCCTTATATCAAGGCTGGTCTAAAAAGCCTTAAGAAGAGAAAGCTTGACGTCAGTCTACTGGATGCCACAGCTATTGGAGTTTCAATACTGGATGGAGAGTTTGCTGACGCAGGCAGCATTATGTTCTTGCTAGAACTTGGCGAAGAGTTAGAAGACTATACACTTAAAAAGTCTAAGGACAACCTGGCTCAGTCATTGAAGTTAAACGTTGATAAGGTCTTTGTTCTTGATGGAGATAAGAAGTATTTAAAGAAGCTTGAAGATGTAGAGATTGGCGAGCTTGTTGAAGTCGGCATGGGGTCAACTATTCCTGTTGACGGAGAAATAGTAAAAGGTTACGGCATGGTCAACGAAGCATCCCTAACTGGCGAGTCACTTCCTGTTAAGAAGACTGAAGGCAAGACTGTCTTTGCAGGCACTGCCCTTGAAGAGGGAGCTCTTTTAGTGAGGACTGCAAAAAAATATGACGACTCAAGGATCAATCACATAATAGAATTAATTGGAGAAAGTGAAAAGAACAAGTCCCTTGCAGAAAAGAGGGCAGAATCTCTTGCAGATTCTATTGTAAAATATTCCTTCCTTGGAGCAGGTCTAACTTATCTTTTGACAAGAAACTTTATCAAGGCCAAGTCCTTTTTAATGGTGGACTTCTCTTGTGCCCTAAAACTTACAATGCCAATTGCAACGATGAAGGCAATTTCATCGGCATCAGAAAGAGAAATCCTTGTAAAGGGTGGAAGGTATCTTGAAAAGTTGGCCCAAGCTGACTCTATAGTCTTTGACAAGACAGGAACCCTTACAAGGTCTGAGCCAAAGGTTGAGAAGGTAATTGCCTTTTACGACCACGATGAAGATGAATGTCTAAGGATTGCAGCCTGTCTTGAAGAACACTTCCCACATTCCATTGCCAATGCAGTTGTTAAGGCCGCTAAGGATAAGGACCTCAAGCATGAAGAGATGCACTCGAAGCCAGAGTACATTGTGGCTCATGGTGTAAAATCAAGTATTGAGGGAAGACCTGCCTTAATTGGATCGGCTCACTTCATACTTGAAGATGAAAAGATTCAAATCGACAAGGCCCAAGAAGATAAGATTGAAGAGTTAAAGGAAGACTACTCACTCTTATACCTAGCCTATGATGAGAAATTAATTGCAGTAATTTGTATAAAAGATCCAGTGCGTGAAGATGCAAAACTTACTATTGATGCCCTAAGACAACTTGGATTTACAAAAATTGCCATGCTAACTGGCGACGCAGAGAACTCTGCAAGAGCTGTGGCAGAAGAGCTTGAACTTGATTATTATGAGTCACAAGTCTTGCCAGAAGACAAGAAAAATTATGTAGACAGGGAAAGGGAAGCAGGCAGGACTGTTGTCATGATTGGAGACGGAATCAACGACTCCATTGCCCTATCATCGGCAGATGTTGGTATCTCCATGCATGAAGGTGCAGACATAGCAAAAGAAATTGCAGATATCTCTATTAAGTCCGACTCCTTAAAGGAACTTGTTGATGCAATAAAAATTGCAAGAGGACTTGAGAGAAGGATCCACAGAAATTACAGGGAAATTATTTCCTTTAACGGGGCCCTAATTATTCTAGGAGTCTTGGGTTACTTGACAAATACTCGATCAGCCTTCCTCCACAATGCCTCAACAGTTGCCATTGCAGGAAGAAACATGAGGGACTACGCAATTTAAAATAAATTTGTAAATAAAAAAGTAAAAATATATTTTTCCAAATCTCAAAAAAAAGAGGACCTTCGCGGTCCTTTTTTCTATGCTTATTTACTTTCTTCTTCTGTCAAAATTCTCAAAATCTCTGAATAAATTTCTTCAGGATTTTTTTTGAAATTGGTAGTTATTTTTTTCGCCATAGTGGGGTCTGATGTTTCGATTTTTAAATCAAGAACATCAATCTCGTCGTCTCTAATTTTTAGATGAGCGTAGTGGCTTCCATCTCTTTCAATGACTTGACCTGATACAGAATTTTTTAGGAGCAAGTCGTGGTGGTAGGCCTCCATCTTCTCGTCTAAAAATTTTATATTTTCTTCAGGTATTTGCTCGTAGAAAATATTTAGGGTCTTTGTCCCATCTTCTGAAAGATAATATTTTTTGTCGTCGTCAAATAGGACAAGGCCTGTTGACTCTAGCTCCTTTAAATATTGCTTGAAGTAAAAATAATTAAAGAGCTCAATATCCAATACAAAATAGGACAGGTCATTTTCCTTGAGCCTGTGATTGAAATTATCTATTATGTAGAGGATTAATAATTTATTTAATGCAAGTTCAAAAGAACTTTTTTTCATAAGATCACCTTCCAAGTAATTATACCAAAGCCAGGCTCATAAAGGCAATTAAAGATGAATTTTTACAAGTTTTTGATATAATGTAGGTGGAGGAATTATGGAAAAAGAAATTTTATTTTCTCGTGAAGAGATCAAAGAAAAAGTTGTAAGCCTGGGCAAGATGATAGAAAAAGACTTCGAAGATGATTTCGTAGTTATTTCTCTTTTAAGGGGAAGTTTTATCTTTGCAGCAGACTTAGTTAGAGAGATAGATAGATTAGTTGAGATAGATTTTTTAACAACTTCCAGTTATGGTCACAGCGAAAGCTCCAGTGGTGAGGTTAGGTTTTTGACAGACCTTCGCACTAATATCCAGGGCAGAAATGTCTTAATAGTTGACGACATATTGGACACAGGCAACACTCTTTACGCTGTGAAGGAAAAGTTAATGTCTTATAAGCCAAAAACTTTAAAGACTTGTGTCTTGTTGGATAAACCTTCAAGGAGAGAGGCAGATGTAAGTGCCGACTATGTTGGTTTTGAAATTGAAGACCTCTTTATAGTTGGTTACGGCCTAAACTACGGCGACCACTACAGAAATGTCCCTTACATCTACACTTACACAGAAAAAAATGAAAAACTTTAAGAAGAAGACTTTAAATGTGATGAGCGTCAACTCCTTGACCCTTGTCCTTGCAATTATATTTTTGACAATTGGATTTAACATCCAGGAACGTTTTAGCTTTTGGGGAACCTTTATAACAGAGGTGGTCATAGTTTTGATCCCTGCCCTTTTAATTTCTTCAACAGGAAGGATAAAAGAGGTTCTAAAGATCAAGAAGGTCCCAATGAAGAGCCTGGGACTTACAATAATCCTTGTGATATTAATTTATCCTGTGATCTTGCTTTTCAATGGAGTATTTTTGTCCCTTCTTTCAAACTTTATTGAATACAAAAATTTTCCCATGGAGCTAATGCTACAAAATGTTCCAATTTTTAATTATTTGATTTTCATGTGTCTTGTGCCGGCAATTTGTGAAGAAGTTTTCTTTAGGGGAACTCTTACCAATGCCTACAATGTCTATGGAGAGAGGTTTGCCATAGTGGTATCGGCTCTTGTCTTTGCCCTCTTCCACTTTGACATCCAAAACTTTATAGCCCCCTTCTTGTTGGGACTTTTATTTGCAAGTTTAATTGAAGTCACAGGTTCAATTTTGCCTGCCATCTTGGCCCACTTTGTCAACAATGTTCTTGCAGTTTTATCTGCCAGGTATGTAAACGAAAGGTTCTTTAACTTTTTGAGACAGACTAAATTTTCTCGTGAGATAGGCTCTCTTGAGCTTTCAATAATTATAATTCTAGTTGTCCTTTCAATTTTTTCAATAATCCTAGGCAGGTTTATTATGAAAAGCTTGAAGGAGGAGAATAAGGCTGAAGGTCAGGTTAAGATAAGATATAGGGACGTGGAAGCAATTGATTTATTCAACTTTGTTCCCCTCATTGCCCTTGTGATTTTGTATTTCATCTATCACTACATTGTTTTTTAAGGAGATAGGATATGGATAAGATAAGAGAAGCAGCAGATTTAATTTTAAAATCAAAGAAAGTTTTTGCCCTAACTGGCGCAGGTATTTCTACAGATTCAGGTATTCCTGACTTCAGGTCATCATCTGGCTATTATTCAAAGATGGACCCGGCCCTTGCCCTCTCCAAGGACAGACTTTTAAACCATCCAGAAATTTTTTACAAGGAAGGCTACAAGATTTTAGAAGACTTAAATGACCAAGAACCCAATGGAGGCCACAAGGCTCTTGCCAAGATGGAAGAGGAAGGTTATCTTGCTGGTATAATCACACAAAATATTGACAACCTTCATGCCAAGGCAGGGTCTAAAAATATTTATGAAGTTCACGGAGAAACTCGTGGAACCCACTGCATGAAGTGTGGTAAGGAATATCCTTTTACTGTAATGAGAGAAAAGGTTGAAGCTGGAGAAATTCCACCTAAGTGTGATGAATGTGGCGGAGTGATCAGGCCTAACGTTGTGATGTTTGGCGACATGATGCCTGACGATTTTGAAAGGGGAGCAAGGGAACTTGACTCCACAGAAACCTTAATTGTCGTTGGCTCATCCCTTACAGTTTCACCAGTAAACTTCTTGCCAAACTATGTGGACCACTTGATTATAATAAACAACGACCCAACACCTATGGATAGGCGTGCCGATGTAGTCATCCACGAAAACTCCACTAGGGTCTTACAAGAAATTTTAAAGGAGCTTGAATCCAGATCATGATGTACGGAGATTTTGCTTATTTTTACGACAAACTCATGTACGACCTTGACTACGAAAAAATTTATAAATTTATAGGAGAGCTTCTAGGGAAAAAAACTCTAGAAGCTGACTTAATTTTAGAAATGGCTTGTGGGACTGGAGGTCTCACAGAAAAGCTAGTGAAAGACTACAAGGTCCATGCCTTTGACCTTTCAGAGGACATGTTGGCAGTTTGTGAAAATAAGATTAAGACCAGGAACTTAAGACTTTTTAAGCAAAACATGGCAGGTTTTTCTGCCCCATCAACTTATGACGCCATAGTATCAGTTGGTGATAGCTTAAATTATTTAATAGATAAGGAAGACTTTGAGGCTGCCTTAAAGTCAGCCTATGACCACTTAAATGAGGGTGGGATTTTTATCTTTGACTTAAACACAGAGTACAAGTTCAAGAATATTGACCCTGTAACTGTTGACGAAGTTGAAGATGTCTTCTATATTTGGGAAAATATTTTTGATGAAGAATCAAAACTAAACACTTACGGAGTTAATTTTTTCAGAAACACTGAAGACAATAATTACAAGAGATTTTACGAAGAACACCTAGAGAGGGCCTATGACCTTTCTTATGTGAAAAATATTTTAGAAGAAATTGGATTTTGTGATCTAGAAGTTTATGACGACTATGACTTTAAAGAAGCAAGTGATAAAACTTCAAGATACACAATAGCCGCAAGGAGGTAAATTTGGGATATATTTTAAGAGCAATAGATGAGACAGAAACTATAAAAATTTCTGCTGCCATAACAACTGATGTAGTTGAAGAGGCAGCAAAGATTCACAAACTATCAAAGACAACTGCAGCAGCCCTGGGAAGAGTTTTAACTGCAACAGCAATTATTGGATCATGGCAAAAAAATGAAAGGGATTCAGTAACTATTTCCATAAATGGAGATGGTCCAGCAGGTCCAATAGTTGCAACTTGTAAAAATGACGGTTATGTGAAGGGTTATGTAGCAAGACCAGGAGCTGACCTTCCAATAAGGGAGTCTGATGGAAAGATTGACGTTGCTGGAGCCGTTGGCCAAGGAACCCTAACTATGACCATGGATGTTGGGATGAAGAAGCCTTACACAGGAACAGTTAACCTGACAAGTGGAGAGATCGCAGAAGATCTCGCAGTTTATTTCTTGCAATCAGACCAAGTCCCATCAGCAGTTGGTCTTGGAGTCCTTGTTGATGTTGACTATTCAATCAAGGCAGCAGGTGGCTTTATAGTTCAACTAATGCCGGACTGCAGGGAAGAAGAAATTGCAAAACTAGAAGAAAACTTGAAAAAGATAAACAACGTAACTTCAGTGATTGATGAGTACCACGATGCAGAAAAGTTAATTGAAATCTTAATGGAAGGCATGAACTACAAGGTTCTAGAAAAGAGAGAAATTGAGTACAAGTGCAATTGCTCTCGTGATAAAGTTGAAGATGCAATAGTGTCAGTTGGACCACAAGAAATTAAAAAAATTCTAGAAGAGGATAAGAAGGCAGAAGTGAATTGCTACTTCTGTAACTCTGTTTACGATTTTGACGAGGAAGACCTTGAGAGAATGCTAAAGAAGGCCGAGGACATAAATAAAAACAGGGAAATTATAATCCAAGATAATTTCTAAATAAATTAAAAACTATTTAATATATATTGATTAATTAATGATTATTAATTAAAGGAATGTAAGGATCCTATGAGTAGAAAATTATTAGACGTTTTAAAATATGAAAAAAACAATAAAATAAGTGGTGGAATATATCACAAACTCCAAGTTGAATT
This sequence comes from Peptoniphilus sp. HMSC075B08, assembly GCF_001815405.1. Taxonomy (NCBI): domain Bacteria; kingdom Bacillati; phylum Bacillota; class Tissierellia; order Tissierellales; family Peptoniphilaceae; genus Peptoniphilus; species Peptoniphilus sp. HMSC075B08. The sequence continues at coordinate 172,845 of NZ_KV820437.1, forward strand.
CACTTACAACTCCAATCACATAGAAGGAAGCAAGTTGACTGAAGACCAAACTAGGATGATATTTGAAACCAACACACTTGGTGTCAATGAATCAGTAAATGTCGATGACATTATAGAAACCTTAAATCATTTTCAATCAATTGATAAGGTCATAGATTCCTATGACGAAGAATTGACAGAAGCTTATATAAAAGACCTTCACAAGGTTTTAAAAGCTGGCACAAGTGACTCCAAGCTAGATTGGTTTAGGGTTGGAGATTATAAGGCTTATCCAAATGAAGTTGGTGGAAATGAAACGACTTCGCCTGAAGATGTGACACATGAAATGAAAAAACTTCTAGATTCTTACAATGAGAAGAAAGAGAAAAGACTTGAAGATATAATTGACTTCCACTATAGGTTTGAAAAAATTCATCCCTTCCAAGATGGGAATGGTAGAGTCGGAAGGCTTATTATTTTTAAAGAGTGTCTCAAGCATGACTTTGTTCCCTTTATAATTAGCGAAGACCTAAAATTTTTCTATTATAGGGGGCTTGCAGAATACAAAAAAGAAAGAGGATTCTTAGTTGAAACTTGCCTTTCAGCACAAGATAGGTTTAAGGCATATTTAGATTATTTTAAAATCGATTATAGAGACTAAAAGAAAATTTTATAAAAAAAGAAAGATAGCTAGAAAATTTAATCCGGCTATCTTTTTTATTGGATCTTTTATCTTATATTGTTAAAAACTTTTTCCATGGGTTTAAAAACTACAAGGACTATGACAGATGAAACTGCAATTTGAATTAGGTTGCCTGGGATTGACGCAAGGGGTGCGACAAGTGAAGACAAGATAAAAATTTCTCCTATGTAGTAAACCACAACTTTTACAAGGGCAACAAGTATAAAAGATGTAATTAAACTTTTAAGAGTGTGCTTCTTGTAGTTCATCTTGTTTAAGATGTAGCCCATGATTAGGGCTGAGATCACAGTCATTGGAGACCAAAGAACCCATCCACTTGTTAGGTCGAAGAGTCCCATGCCCAAAGCTCCTGCTGTCATGCCCACTCTCTTGTCAAAAAATATGGCAGCCAAGAAGAAGGGAACATTGCCCAAGTGAATTAGGCCTCCGTTGGGGGAGAAGGGTAGTTGGATTTTTACCAACCAAGTGAATACATATACAAGTGCAATAAATAGTGAAGTGATGACAAGGTCTCTGACCTTAAAATTTTTCATGAGTGCTCCTTTCACATTTTTAAAAATAATTTAGAATTATTTTACCAGAAATTGTCATATAAATAAAGAGCAAGGTCGACAATTGACCTTGCTTTAAAAATTTTTATTTATAAACTTTTTGTAAGATTTTAAATTATGAAGGCGCCCTTCTCATCGATATCAAGAAGTCTTACTTCATAAGAATTTAAAAGCTTATCTAATTTATTTTTGATTTGGTCTTCTGATGTTTTGTCGCTTGCCTTTAAGACCACCATGATAGTTGAGCCGGCACCACTTAGGTAGTGGCCAAGGGCTTCTGAATCATCAATAATTTTTTCAATCTCGTCGATTTCTGGAATTAATTTTAACCTGTAAGGCTCGTGAATTTTATCATCAAGGGCAACTTTTAAGTTTTCTTCATTGCCAGAGATTAATGACAAGATGACCATGGAAAGTCTTGAAAGGTTAAAGACAGCATCTTCCTTTGAGTAAGTTTTTGGCAAGGCATCTCTTGCTTCCTTAGTTGGAAGTTTAAAGTCAGGAATTATTGCCAAGAATTTAAAATTATTTGAAACTTCGAATTCTTCTAGGTAAACTTGGTCATCTTTTAGGATTGATGCCACAGCATTTCCAAAAATTGCTGGAGCTACATTGTCTGGATGGCCCTCCATCTTTGTTGCAAGTTTCAAAATTTCCTTCTTGTCAAAGTCTCTCTTCATGACATCAAAGGCAGCCATGATCCCCATGACTATGCAGGAAGCTGAAGACCCGAGTCCACGAGAAAGTGGAACATTGGTATCCACATTAAAGTCCACAGGAAGGGCTTCCTCTCCATAAAAGTCAAAGGCATACTTGTAGGCCTTGTAGATTAAATTTGAATTCAAATTATTTTCAAATTCTTCTTTGTCGTCACTTAACTTAAACTCGCAAGTGTTGGAAAGGTCAAGGGCAAGTCCAAGGACGTCAAAGCCAGGTCCAAGATTGGCTGAACTTGCTGGGACGGAGATCCTCTTGCCACGTCTTGCAAATTTTAAGACCTCTTCTTCAATTTCATTTTTTAAAATTTTTGTCTTGTGAAGAATTTTTTTATCTTTTAATTTTTTAATTTCAGATGGAATCTTAACTCCAGTTTTTTCATGAAGTAAATCAATATTTTTAAACTCGTCATCTGAAAGATTTTCTCCTAAGGCTTCAAGGACTGTTGAAGAAAACTTGTAGGGACTTGCTGTTGATAAGATTACTGTCTTATCAAGGCCAAGCTTGTCCACAATGTTTTTTGCCACTCCTGTGTGGGGGTCCATCAAATATTTTTCTTCTTCAAAGACCTTCTTAATAGTTTCCCTTGTCTCATCTTCCTTGGCAAAACCACACAAGAATTCATGGAAGTCGCCCTTAAATTCAAAGATACCCTTGTCTTTTAAGTCAGCCATTTTTTCTTTCACGATAGCATCAGATGACTTGTGGAAGATTAGTCTTTCAAGGTTTGATGAAACCAAGATGTCCATGGAAGGAGAAATAGTCTTAACAAGGTCCCTGTTGGCATCGTATCTTCCGCTAGTGAAGAAGTCTGTCAAAACATTGTTGTCATTTGATGCAATAACAAGCTTGTCTATTGGAAGGCCCATTTCCTTTGCATAATAGCCTGCCAAGATGTCGCCAAAGTTACCGGTTGGCACACAGTAGGAGATCTTTTCTCCACCACTTATTTTTTTATTCTTGACTAAGTCTGCGTAGGAATAAAAATAGTAGACGATTTGGGGAAGGAGCCTGCCAATGTTTATGGAGTTGGCAGAAGAAAGATAAATATTTTCCTTTTTAAGCTCTTCTTTTATCTTTGCATCGTTAAATATTTTCTTCACAGCAGATTGGGCATCGTCGAAGTTGCCGTCAATGGAAATAACCTTTGAATTTAAAGATCCTGTTGTATCCATTTGGGCCTTTTGGATGGAGCTCACACCTTCTGTTGGGTATAAGACCAAGATGTCAATGTCTTCTGTATTGTAAAAACCTTCTAGGGCAGCCTTACCTGTGTCGCCTGATGTTGCAGTTAAAATAAGGGTTTTGTCCTTGATGCCAAGAGATTTTTTGGCATAGGCCAAGAGGTTTGGAAGAAGGCAAAGGGCAAAGTCCTTAAAGGCAGAAGTCCTGCCATGGTAAAGTTCTAGGTAGAAATCCTTTTGGTAAGAAACTTTTGCAATTTCATCTTCAAAGGATGCGTAGGATTTTTCTATAAGCCCTAACAAGTCATCTTTGTCAAAGTCAGTAAGATAAAGTGAAAGAATTTTGTGGGCCAAGTCTGTGTAAGACAGATCCAAGTTCTCCATTATGTCAAAGGCAGGGAAGGATTCTGGGACAAAAAGTCCCCCGTCTTCAGAGATTCCCTTAACAATGGCTTCTCTGCCAGAAATTTTTAAATTTGAATTTCTTGTTGATAAAAATTTCATAAATCCTCCTCAAGTTCTGCCAAGAAAACTTTGTCGAGATTTCCCAGGGCATCTCTCAAGTCATCAAGGGAAACTTTTCTTGTAATTAATAAATGTTCGTCGTCTATAATTTTTTCTTCTTCGATTAAGTCTTTTAGTTCAGAAGAGACTTCAGAAGTCCTTACATAAAATTTGTTCTCCAAATTATTCTCAACTTCATAAGAATTTCCTGCGTCATAAAAAGTTTTTATTTCTCTTTTTGCAAGGATCCTCAAGAGGTCACGCATTACTGCATCAGCAGTTTCAAGCTTGCCTGCACCTGGACCCTTTAATTCGTAGGAAGTGAAATTTTCTCCCCAGACCTTAACTCCATTAGTTCCTCCAAAAGTCTTTGCAAAGAAATTATCCCTTACGAAAGTAGGAATAACAGAAATATTTATCTTGTCATTTGCTAGTTCTGACTTGGCAAGGACCCTAATGGAGTAGCCCCTTTCCTTTGCAAAATCAAAATCTGATTTTTTCACGTTTTCAATGCCAAAAGTAAAAATCTCATCTTCCTTGATTTTTGAATTGTAAATAAGAGAAGACAAAATTCTTATCTTTCTCATGGCATCAAAGCCTCCAACATCAGCAGTAGGATCTGCTTCAGCATAGCCAAGCTCTTGGGCTTCCTTTAGGACCTCGTCGTAGGATGAGCCATCCACTTCCATCTTTGAAAGGATGTAGTTGGAAGTTCCATTTAAAATCCCTTGGACCTTATTCATGTCACTGAAGAAGGCCTCTTCCATGATTGGATGGATCACTGGGATTGCACCAGCAACTGCAGCTTCATAAGAAAAATAAATATTTTTTTCTCTTGCAAGTTCATTTAACTCTTCAAAGTATTTTGAAACTACAGCTTTATTGGCAGTTACAATATTTTTGCCAGCTTCCATTAATTTAACAATTCTCTCATAAGTTTCTTCAAGACTTGAAGTCACATCAATAACTGTATCTACATCAGAATTTAAAATTTCGTCAAAATCATCTGTGAAGGCAAGGTCCCCATCAAGGGGAGACCTTTTTTTGTTTTTATTTCTAATTAAAACTTTTTCAATTTTTATATCAAAATTATTTTTTAAGAGGGACTCCCTCTTCTTGTATAAAATTTCTTCGACACCTGTTCCCACAGTGCCAAAGCCCATTATTGCAATTTTCAACTTAAACCTCCAAGACTTTTTTCGCAATTTGCACTGCGTTAGTTGCAGCTCCCTTCCTAATGTTGTCGGCACAAGACCAAAGGTTTAGGCCGTTTTCTACAGTGAAGTCACGTCTAATCCTGCCAACAAAAACTTCATTCTTGTCAGCTGCCATTAAAGGCATTGGATAGACTTCATTGGCAAGATCATCTTCTAGTACCATGCCAGGGTAGTCTCCAATAATTGTCTTCACATCTTCCACTTCAAAAGGATTTTCCACTTCAACGTTAATAGAAATTGAGTGGGAGAACTTAACTGGCACACGAACTGTTGTGGCAGTAACAAGGACAGAGTCGTCGTGAAGAATTTTTTTAGTTTCGTTAATCATCTTCATTTCTTCCTTGGAGTAGCCATTGTCTAAGAAGACATCAATTTGTGGTATGCAGTTGTTCTTAATTGGATACTTGTAGGCAAGCTGAGTGCCTTTTTCCAAGTCAGAAATTCCATTAAGACCAGATCCAGAAACAGATTGGTAAGTAGAATAAATTACCCTCTTGATCTTGTACTTGTCGTGAATTGGTTTAAGCGGAAGTACAGATTGGATAGTTGAACAATTTGGGTTTGCAATAATTCCCTTGTTGTCCTTAATATCTTCGGGATTGATTTCTGGAACAACTAGAGGAACTTCTGGGTCCATCCTAAAGGCAGATGAGTTGTCAATAACAGTTACTCCAGCCTTGGCAGCTATAGGAGCGAACTTTTCACTTACAGATCCACCAGCAGAGAAGAGGGCAATCTTAATGTCTCTTCCTTCAAAGGAATCTTCCTTTAATTCTTCAACAGTGTATTCTTTGCCACAATATTCAATTTTTTTGCCAGCCGATTTTTTTGAGCTAAACAAGTACAGATTGTCTATTGGGAAATTTTCTTCACTTAAAACCTTTAACATCATGCTTCCAACAAGTCCAGTTGCACCAACAACTGCTACATTAACCTTCATCTTTAGTCCTCCTTATAAAATTCTTCATAAATTGCGCGAATTGCTTTTTCAAAATCTTGAGTTTCAACACCAATAATAATATTTATTTCGCTGGAACCCTGGCTAATCATCTTTATATTAACCCCTTCTCTTGCAAGGGCAGTAAAAGTCCTAGAAGACACGCCCTTTTCATTGATCATGCCACGACCAACAACGGCAATGAGGGAGATGTCTCTTTCCCAAGAAATGTTGTCTACGTTAAGGTAAATCTTTAGTTCTTCAAGAACCTTGTCAAGCTTTGGTGTGATATAGGAATCTGCCACTAGGACAGAAACAGAGTCAATACTTGAAGGCATGTGCTCAATGGAAATATCATTGGACTCAAAAACTGTAGTCAGCTTCCTGAAGAAGTCCTTCTCAGTATTCATATTTACCTTTTCAAGATTTATAACAGTGAAATCTTTTTTGCCCGAAATACCAGTTAAGATATTTTTGTTTTTTATGTCACACTTAGAAAGAATCAAAGTTCCTTCTTCGTGAGGGGCATTAGTATTTTTTATATTGATAGGAATATTTTTGTCCCTGAGTGGGAAGATGGCTTCTTCGTGTAAGACCTTGGCTCCCATGTAGGAAAGCTCCCTCAACTCCTTGTAAGTAATTGTCCCAATAGGAGAGGAGTCCTTGACGATTTTTGGGTCAGCAACCAAAAAGCCAGACACGTCAGTGAAGTTTTCATACATTTCTGCATCGAGGGCAGAGGCAATAATAGAACCTGTTACATCAGATCCACCACGAGAAAAAGTTTTGACCTTGCCTTCCTCGTTCTCACCATAAAAACCTGGGACAACAGCATTCTCATGTTTAGTGAGAATGTTTTTAATCTTATCTTCAGACTTAGGAAGGTCAACGACACCCTTTGTAAATACAATTAATTCCCTCGCATCCACAAAATCAAAGCCAAGATAGGCTGCAAGAACCTGGGCACTGATAAACTCTCCACGGCTAATTACAAAGTCGTAGCTTGCTCCATTTGTAATCTCATCTTTGACCTCGGCAAGAATCTTATCAATGTCTATATCCAAAACAAGATCATCAACAATATTTTTAAAAACATTCTCGATGATCTTGTAAACTTCATTAAAATTCAATTCGTGCGCACTTAGCTCATGGCACATTGCTAGAAGGTCAGTGACCTTGTGGTTATTGTTAACTCCTTTTCCAGGCGCAGAAACTACGATGTACTTTCTCGCGTCATCTTCCAGAATAATATCCTTAACTTTTTTCAGCTGGCGAGCATCAGCAAGTGAACTGCCACCAAATTTTGCGACTTTCATCTCTTTCTCCTTTGTAGTAAATGTAAATAAGTAAAAAACTTTTAACAAAATGAAAAATTTTTGATTTGTAAATTAATTGTTATTTCAAATAATTTTATGAATTAGAAATCAATTCTTAAGTTAAATAAATTTGTTAATTAGAAAATAATTCTTAAGTCAAATAAATTTGTTAATTAGAAAATAATTCTTAAGTCAAATAAATTTGTGAATTGAAATTCAATTCTTAAGTCAAAAAAATTTGTTAATTAGAAATTAATTCTTAATTCAAAGAAATTTGTGAATTAAAACTCAACTCATAACTAATCAAAAAACCATACATATATAAGTAAAATGTTAAAAGTAATTTTTTCGATTATACAATTATTTAGCCCAGTTGTCAATTGAAAGAGACTTATAAAAAGAGAGGAAGAAAGAAATCTTGAAAAATAAAAAACAGAAGTGACTACAAAAAAATTGAAAAATAAAAGAATTATAGAAGACAAAACTTAAAATTTAAAAAATAAAAAAGGCCGACTTTCATCGACCTATAATTTATAAAAAATTTTCAATTAAATTTTCAATTTCATTCTTATATTTTGAATCAAAAGTAAGCTTATAAGAATTATAAAAGACATGAAGACTAAGAATAACTTTATCATCGTTAGAAGAATCAATTTTGATATTTTTAACCTTATCAAAAGGAGCGAACTTAATAAGAGTCGTGGACCCCATAAAAATATTAAAACCATCACGCCTTATGCCAGGAGAAGAGATGATAGAAAAAAGCAAAACAATAGAAGAGAGGGCCAAGAGAAAGTCTAGTATCGACCTAGAAGAAAACCTATAAGTCATAAAGAGTACAAGAAGACCAAAGATAAAAACAACAAATGAAAACTTCTTCTCAAGCTTAACAAATACAATATTCTTCCTCTTGAGAGAGAAGTTGTAAAAAATATTTATCAAAAATAAAATGAGAATAAAAAATTTCAAAAATCACCTAGATTTATTATAGGATGAAAGGGAATAACTTGTAAAATAATTGATTTTTTAGAATGTAGAATATCTGATATAATTATTACTTGAATGAGTTCAATGTTTGAAATTTATTTTATTTTCTTTAAAGAGAGGGCATAGAATGAAAAAATTACCATATGATGATTCAAGTCCAAGAGATATATTAAGATATGCAAAAAATTTAATTGGGTTGAGATTTGTAGATGTTTTATCTAATAATATTGAAGATTCTAATGGAAGTTTTTTTGAGGAAGAAGTTGTTAGTTACAATAACCCAAGGAAAAAAGGATCGCTAGGAAACTTATTAGAAGAGCATTACTTTTTTTACAAACCAAACTCTAGTCCAGAGCCAGACTTTTATAAGGCTGGAGTAGAATTAAAGACAACTCCATATGAAAAGACTAAAAAGGGAATTAGGGCAGGAGAAAGACTTGTAATTTCTATGATTCCTAACTATGAGCCTATTGATTTGGAGTTCGAAGGTTCCCACCTAGAAAAGAAAATATGTAAAATATTAATGGTTTGGTATCACAGATTAAAGGGTCAACCAAGAATAGAAAATGAAATAGATTTTGTAAATTTGTATGAACTTTATAGTGACTTGTGCGAAAAAGATTTAGAAATCATTTTAGAAGACTATAAGACGATAGTTGAAAAAGTAGTTTCTGGTAATGCACACAAATTATCAGAAAGTGATACAAAGTATCTTGGAGCATGTACAAAAGGGACAACAGCTAAGAAAAGTTTACAGCCGCAATATTATAATCCAGATATTCCAGCTAAAAGAAGAGCTTTTTCTTTTAAGCAATCTTATATGACATATGTTTTAAATTCATATGTGAAGCCAGGATTAATGAGTTATGATTCTATTTTTGGTAAAGAGGATTTAAAAGAAGGAAATTTTGATTCACAAGTAATATCAAAAATTAATAAATACAAGGGATTTAGCGTAAAAGAACTTTGTACAATTTTTAATTTACCTACAGACAATACTTCAAAACAAATAAATAAAACTTTAGTTAATAGAATTTTAGGTGTTCACACAGAAAATTCTGAAGAATTTGAAAAGGCTAGCATTGTTATAAAAACAATTAGATTACAGAAAAATGGTAAACCAAAGGAAAGTATGTCTTTTCCAAAAGTTAATATAAAAGATTTTGTTCAACAAGACTTTGAGAGTTCTTATGAATATGAATTTTTTGAAACAACACGTTTTTTATTTGTAGTATTTAAAGAGAATAAAAATGGTGAATATGCTTTAGCAGGATCTAAGTTTTGGAATATGCCTATTGATGAGTTAGAAACAACTGGACAGAATGAATGGAATGCATATAAAGAAAAATTTATAAATGGTGTAAAATTTTCTTTAAGCAGGCAAAAAGATGGAAAACAAATTGTTAAAAATGACTTGCCTAAGAAAACAGATACAAAGATATTCCACATGAGGCCACACGCTAGTAAAAGCGCTTATGTAATAAATGGAAGAAGATATGGAAATGGAAAAGATAGCGACATGGATGAATTGCCTAATGGGGATAAGATGACTAGCCAATGTTTTTGGCTAAATAACGATTATATAGCAAAAATTGTTAGTGATATATAAGGAGAGATTAAGAATAGATGAAATTGACAGTAGCAGAACTGTTTGCAGGGGTTGGTGGTTTTAGGGTAGGACTAAATCATATTGACTCAATAGATGAAAATGGTTTGGCAATTGAAAAAGGAGATTGGGAATTTGTATGGGCAAATCAATTTGAACCATCTACAAAAATGCAGCCAGCTTTTGAGTGTTATGTTAAAAGATTTGGTGAAGAAAAAAACTCAAATGTAGATATAAACAAAGTTGACAAAAAAGAAATACCGGATCACTCCCTATTGGTTGGTGGTTTTCCATGTCAAGATTATTCAGTTGCTAGGTCTTTATCTAAAGAAATGGGAATTGAGGGTAAAAAGGGAGTTTTGTTTTGGGATATTAAAGATGTAATAGTTGAAAAAAAATCTCCATTTATATTGTTAGAAAACGTTGATAGACTTTTGAAATCCCCAGCATCTCAAAGGGGAAGAGACTTTGCTATAATGTTAAAAACTTTTAATGAATTAGGCTATGATGCTCAGTGGAGAGTTATAAATGCTGGGGACTATTCGATGCCACAAAAAAGAAGAAGAGTTTTTATTTTTGCTTATAAAAATAATTCACAATTTTCTCAATGGGTAAAAGAAGGAAGTTTAAACTTAAATGAAAAGAATATTTTCAATGATTTATTCCCAGTAGAAGAAATTAAAGAACATGAAACAATTAATTTAAATAATTATGAAGATATCCTAGATGTTTCAAATAATTTTAATAATGGAAAATTTTTAGAATCAGGTATAATGATTGATGGAGAAATCGAACATTCTAAAATTATTCCAATATCAGAAAGCAAATACACACTTTCAAGAGTTCTAGATGAAGCTAAAGGATATAATACCTCATTAGATGAATTTGTTGTAGAAGATGAAAAACTTGAAAAATGGAAGTATTTAAAAGGTTCTAAGAGAATCGAAAGAACTTCAGCAAATGGACATAAATATATTTATAGTGAAGGTTCCATGTCTTTCCCAGAAAATGTAGATGAACCTGCAAGAACAATGCTTACGAGTGAAGGGACAACGAATAGGTCGTCGCATATAATTTATGACAAAGATATTGAAAAATATAGAATTTTAACTCCAGTTGAGTGCGAATTAATTCAAATGTTTCCACCTAACTGGACAGATACAATGCCAAGAAGAAATAGATATTTTATGATGGGAAATGCCTTAGTTACTGGAATAATATCCAGACTTGAGCTAAGGTTAAAAGAAATAATTAGTAATGAGAAATAAATAAAAAAAGCAGAGTCTAAATTTTGGATAGACTCTGCTTTTTAAATTCATATAAATAGATAATTAAACTCTGATTAGAAATTTTCTCTTAAACAAAACTCTTCATTGATTTTTATAATTATCAAAACGAAAACTTTTAGTATTGTATAGTAATCTTGTTTATGATCAGAAACATCGTTGGTATTACTACCATGTAAATATCGATTTCTTATCGATAAACCATTGTCATATTTGCGATTATTAAGGACATAGTTCAAATAATTTTGTTCTGGTTTAGAAAAAAGCTTATTTTCTATAATAATTTTTTTATCATTAATTAAAGAGTTTAGAACTTTTTTATTTTTATAATAATTTAAACATAAAACTTCATTATAGTAAAAATCTTTCAATATTTTACATAAATCATTATTTAAGTTTAAATATCCATAAAAATCTTCATATATTATATTCTTGGATTTTAGGTACTTTAAAGTTTCTATCTGATAATTACTAAAGTCTAATATCTTTAATTTTTTGTGTTTTAATAATTGTTCAAAATTATCTTGCATTTTTTCAACTGAAGTATGATTAATAATTGATTGATCAGAGTACAGCAAATTAGATATACCAATAAGCTCTGAATCTAAAATATATCCATATTTACTTGACGAGAAACTGGGTAGATTATCCAAGGAAACAGAGTTTCGCGAAATTTCGATAAGTTCTCTATCTATTGAATTGTAATTAACATATAAATTGTATTGTTTTAATAAAGAGTCCATCTCAGAACATAAATTTCTAACTTTTTCTAGGTATGTGGAATTTTCCGAACATGGAGAAAATTTAAATCCATACACTTCAAATTCATCTTTTAGGTAATCTTCAAAAAACCATTTAAACAAAAATTCTATTTCTACATTGTATTTCTTTAACTCATTCTCATAAGCAATAATTTGTACGGAATGAAGAATTTCTTTTTGTGAGAAAGCAATTCCTTTTTCATAATACTTAATACCTTTTAAACCCGTAAATTTTTCTAGAGGTGAAAACTCACATTCTTTAGATGGAAAGTTGGACCTAAAAAACATATCTGTATAGTTGAATAGATAAATGAAATTATTTAATAAAGTTGGATTATCTAAATTATCCTTAATCCAATCACTACTATAAATAAACCTAGGTACTAAAGGATTATAAGAACGAACTTCAACAATATCAGTAGTGTTGCTAAATTCTACCTCTGCACCAAATTTAAAACCTGATTTTGAATTAAATACTTTATCTATATTCTCCTCATATTTTTTCTTAGCATTTAATCTCATTAAATCGTTTATTGGAAAATCTTTATTTGAACCCGAATTAAATATTATTTTTAGATAATTTGGATTATATGATTGAGAGTTTATATAGCCATTTACAATATCTATTTGTTGTTCTATTGTTAAAGACTTTGGTAAGAAATATTTTATAGGTTTGTCTTCTCTTTCAACAAGTCTGTATTCTATAAGTATTTCAGCAGTTGAATTCGAGAGTCGCATATAATTTGCAATCTCTTTATCAAAGTAATTCACAAGATTTTTGTGCTCTAAAAGATAGGATAAGTGAACTTTTTCATAGTTTAAAAAATTTTCAAACGTCTCGTTTGTTATGTTTTCAAAAATATTATATTTATCAAAGAGAGACCAAAAATCATCAATGTATTGATTGCTGATTTTTGAATATATCAATCTTAAATTCTCAGGTTTAATTTTAGAAAAATAGGAACTTATGAAAGGCATAAATTTTAAAGTAGAACGTTTTAATTCATCATAAGTAGCTTCACTCCAACTTTGAAGTTTTGAACCACTCTTAAAAATTAAATAAATATTGTAAAGTTCTAAAATAACGTTAATATCATCAATCTTTGAGCTGGTTGGATTATTTCTTATAATTTTCTCTGATTTATCTAAATAAAATCCTAAAGATAGGTCATTAATTCCATAGTATTTCACACCATCGTAATTTGATTTCAAAAAACTCACCTCAAAAATATTTCAAAAACAAATAAAAACTTATAATATTAAAACTTCAATTTGAATTAATTATAACTTATTTTTTAAATCTACTACAGAAATAAAGAATTATTATTCAACTAAAAAAGTTTTAGTACAAAAAAGACCCTAGTCGTAACTAAGGTCTTGTAAGTTTCTATTAACTTTTATTCCCACTCTTCTTTTCTAAACGTCCGATATATCCCAAACCATTCAAAATACTATATTCTATTTTTTACAATATCCATAAATCCACCTAATTATAGGGCATTTTTAGATTTTTAGTCCCGTCCCAGTCCCAGTACCGGAGAAACTCTTTTTGAGAATATAGTTGTGATTTTACAACTTTAAATTCATCATTACATAAATATTTAAAATTTACTAATTTTTAATTCATTAATATCAGCATTAGTATATCAAATAATTATTTAATTCATTTTCTCTTATATCTAAAGCATTTCTTTATTACACTCATCAATTATATATTGAGGTATGGTGTTATATTCTCTTGGATCTAATTGAAATAAATAGTCATTTTCTACGTGAAAAGTTTCATTTATAAATTTTCTTATAACATCATTATCATGGTTGTCATTAAATGCAATTCTATACAACTGCAATTTTTCATAATTACTTTCACTGTCTGCATATAAATTCTTTAATATAGTCTTATTTTGTGTTTTCTTTAACTCAACTTCATAATCGAAATCTGGTATTAATTTTTTTATTTCATCACTTGCTTTGCAAATCTCTTCATTTTTCATTTTCCTACACTGTTCTTTTCCCGAAGATGCATCGAAATATTTAAATATAGGTTCCTCTCTTTTATGGAAGAGATTTGATATCAATTGATAAGAGAATGAATTTTTGTCTTGAATCTCTTCTAATCTTCTCATATATACAAGTTTATTTAAAATATCTATTTCAGATGATATGCTTGATTTAGCAATATCAACAAAAGATTTAATATCATTTTTACTAATATTTTTTTCTGATAACACACCATTATTTGTGGATAGAAATGCAGCTTTAGGTGCTGGATTAAATAGATGACTCATATTTTTAATCGAATCAATAACAGTATTAAATTCATGTGTCAATAAAAGAACAGTCCTATCCTTTAAACATTTTTTGCCCATAAATAGCATATTAATAATAGCAAATTTTTTATTCCCATCTAATGATGATATCGGATCATCTAATATTACCAAATCAGGATTTGTCCTCAATATATCATACATAAATAAAACTAAAGCGAATGCATTTTTTTCGCCATAACTTAAATGATTATTCACTGAATTAACATTACTCGTGTTATCTATATGCTTTAAAACTAAGTGATAGTTGTTGACATCATCATATTCAATTGAAACTCTATACTTATATCCTGCATAATATAAAAAATCATTTATTTCAGAACTATATTCTTCAATTGTCTCTTTGATATGCTTCTTTTGTTTATTTATTTCACCTTGTAACTGTCCTGCTTTTAGTAAAACTTCATCTAAACTAGAATTTATCACTCTAACTTTTTCCATAGTCAACTCAGAGTTTAGGTGTGAGTAATAGGATAAATCAATCTTATATTTATTCAATTCATCAGCAATTTTCTCTGAATATTTTAACGAGTGGAAGCCTATGTTTTTTAATCCATTCAATCGAGTCAATAATACTTCAATCTGTTTTTTAATTTCTGTCAAATAGTTTATTTGTTCTTCAGATATGTTTGTAGCATTTTTAGTGATTTCTTTTATTTTTTTTTCTGTTTCTATACTAAAATATGGATTTAAAAGCTCAAAGACTTCCAACATCTTATTTAAATGTTCAACAGATTTTGTATCGTATTCTTCACTAACTTTTAAAATTGTTTTTTTCCTAACTTCTTCTACTTCATTCGCACAATAAGGGCATATATTATCCATATCTAAATAACTTTTACCATCCATTTGCCATTTAAGCCATTTAACATTGTTCTCATGTTTTAAATAGCTAGAATATACTTCTAAACCTTTGGGGATATTTTCTATTTTATTTCCCTTTCCTATACCTTTAGCAATTGAGCCAGCTGCAGAATATCCTGATTTAGCTTTACCAAAACCAGAAATAAAGTTCTGAAATGAATTTATTAAATCATCTAATTCTGGATGTTCTTTAAAAGTTAGATTTATTTTTTTTAAAAGTTCTTTTATCTCTTTTGTATGATTTTCATATTGACTAGTTTTTATAAAAATTTCAAAACTATTTTTTATTAACTCATTTGGTTGAAAAATATAATCTGAAACATATTTTTCATTAAAAATCGCAACGCTATTAAGTGTTTCATTACAGGTAATTTTTGGTTCATGCTTGCTGTCTATATCATAATACTTAAATGGAAGTAATTCTTTCATTTTTGATTCATCGTCTGTTATAGTTGCTTCTATAGCTTTTGCAATAGTTGACTTACCTGTACCATTAATGGCATATTTAATATTAAGTCTTCCTTCAATTAGTTTTATATTTCCTTCATCTACATTGTTGCAATTCATTATTTTTATATCCATTTTAATACCTCAATAATACATTAAAAAGCAATATCAATTTAGTGTCAATTCATATTGCTTCTACTTAGAATTTTGGAAATTATTTGAACAAATCGCTCTTATAAATTTTATTTTATAAATATAATTTATTTATCCAATAACAATCCAAATGCCATCACGCTTTGATTCAATTCTTTCTATCATTTTCTTTTCTTGTAAAGATTTGAATGTCCTTTCGATAGTCCCCTTTGTTACACCTATTTTTTCTGAAAGTTCAATTGATGTTAAGCTTGGATTTTCTATCAAAAGTTCAATCACTTTCTTTTCAGTCTTATTCAAACCGACATTCAAACCGACATTTTTATTGTCTATCTGATCAACTACTTCTTGATTAAAAGGAATAGTACATCTAATATAGTTGCTTTCAATTTCAAAAACATCTTTACAATATTTTTCTATAATCGTAGGAATCCCAAGTCCGGTGTGTTTAGTTAGTCCCATATTTAGAAATATCCTCATCAATATTGCGTTTCTACGCTTACTTATTCCATCAAAAAATTGCTCTTTTGTCATTCCATCAGGAAGACCACCATGCGATAATATGTCAAGTCTATGATTAAACATTGAAATCTGTGGCTCAGTGATTGTCCAATCGTTATGAACTAAAGCATTTAAAATTGCCTCATTAACACATTTAGAATCAAATAAATATGTATCTTCTCTGGGTCTTACTGTCGTATCAGAAATACATATATTCTCAGCCTGCAATCTGTTTTCTATTTTTCCACAAGTCGTTAATATGCATCCATACCCATAATCGCTTCTTTAAGATATAGAAGCTTTATTCTGTCCTTGGAATTTCACAAAAATAAAGGGAATATTATTTTTATCAAATAATAGTTCTGCCAGTAAATTATATTCTCCGGCTTCATTTCTTAAATTCAAATTAGTTTCAAAAGATTTATCGTCCAAATGATAATTTTTTTCCGAATAATATATCTTAAGTTCCCTAAACGATAAATCAGATGAATTTGATTTTTTCTTAAGCATGTATTCATTATCTATAAATTTTTTCTCATATCGAATTTTTATCTGCTCTGGTGTCATCTCTTTACAGGTTGTTCCGATTCGTATTGTGCATCCTGTGGAAGAAAATCCATATTTCTTTTGACAATAAATATGATAATGTCCTTTATTTAAATGAATTACTATTAAAGTTTTCCCTTCATCAAATTTAAGCTCTGAACTGATTTAATCTTGTGGGTTCAGTTCTAGTTGAGTTGTTATAATATCAGATATTTTTCTAAGAACTTCATCAACTTTTTCTACACCGACAACAACACCATTATCTTTTACTCCGATAATAATTGATCCTCCTACACTATTAAGGAAAGATACTATTTCCTTTGTAATTGTATCTGTGTATTTTTCTTTTAATTCCATTGTTTCTGACTCTATATATAGGTTCATTGCAGTCCTCCTCTAACATAATTATCATATCATATTGGCGACAGTACGAGAATTCAAACCGACATTTTATTGTCGCGTTTAATTGTACAACCTATCAAATAAAAAAGACCATAACACTTAAGTTATGATCTAATTTTTTGTCCAAATGCAAACCACTTGGAACTATTATTTAGTTTATTCTTTTTAGCTTCCAGTACAATTTGAGTACCAGTAGCCATTTTTCATTCTCTTTATAGCTTGTAATGAAGACATTTTAGAAAATTTTGCGATTATTCCCATTCAATAGTTGCTGGGGGTTTTGATGTTATATCATATACTATCCTATTTATGTGGTCTACTTCGTTTACTATTCTATTTGACACCTTATCCAAGATTTCCCAAGGGATTCTTGTGAAGTCAGCTGTCATAAAGTCTGTTGTTGATACTGCACGAAGGGCTAGGGTATAGTCGTAAGTTCTAAAGTCGCCCATTACTCCTACTGTCCTGTTGTTTGTTAGGACTGCGAAGTATTGGTTGATGTCTTCTAGTTTTGCTTTTTCTAATTCGTCTCTAAAGATTTTGTCTGCGTCACGAAGTATGTCTAGTTTTTCTTTTGTGATTTCTCCCATGACTCTTATGGCAAGTCCTGGTCCAGGGAAGGGTTGTCTGTCTACTAGGTAGTCTGCAAGTCCTAATTCTCTTCCAAGGTCACGTACTTCGTCTTTAAACAGCATGCGGAGTGGCTCAATGATTTCTTTGAAGTCTACGAAGTCTGGAAGTCCGCCAACGTTGTGGTGAGACTTTATTACTGCTGAGTCGCCTAGTCCTGATTCGATTACGTCTGGGTAAATTGTTCCTTGTGCTAGGAAGTCTACTGCCTTTATTTTTTGTCCTTCTTCTTCAAAGACTCTTATGAATTCTTCGCCAATGATTTTTCTTTTTCTTTCTGGGTCTGTTACGCCAGATAGTTTATCTAAAAATCTTTTTTCTGCGTCTACTCTTATGAAGTGCATGCCTGAGTCTTTAAAGGCTTCTTCTACTTCGTCGCCTTCGTCTTTTCTCATTAGGCCGTGGTCAACGAAAATGCATGTTAGATTTTCGCCAACTGCTTTTGATAGTAGGGCTGCTGTTACTGATGAATCAACTCCACCTGATAGGGCAAGGAGGACTTTTCCGTCGCCAACTTTTTCTTTTATTTCTTGGATGGATTTTTTTGCATAGTTTTCCATTGTCCAATCTTTTTTTGCTCCACAGATTTCTACTGCAAAGTTTTCTAACATTTTTTTGCCGTGAACTGAATGGTTTACTTCTGGATGGAATTGTAGTGCGTAAAGTTTTCTATCTACATTTGCCATGCCTGCTACTGGACAGTTTTCGCTCTTTGCTATTATTTCAAAGCCTTCCGGCACTTCTTTTACTCTATCAACATGACTCATCCAAACCGTTTCTTCTTTTGCTAGGTCTTTAAAGATTGGTGATTCTTTTGTTTCGATTTCTGTTTTTCCAAATTCTCTTTCTTTTGGAGCTTTTATAACTTCTCCACCAAGTGTGTGGGCCATGATTTGCATTCCATAGCAAAGTCCAAGGATTGGAATGTTTTTGTCGAAGATTTCTTTTTCTATTTGTGGTGCTCCTTCTTCATAGACTGAGTTAGGTCCACCTGTAAAAATTATTCCTTCAACGTTTTTTCTATTTTCTAATTCTTTTAAGGCCTTGTTGTAGGGTACAACTTCGCAGTAAATGTTAAGATCTCTTATTCGTCTTGCTATTAACTGATTGTATTGGCCGCCAAAGTCAACTACTAGTATCATATTAACCTCCTCATCATTTAGTACATTTTATAATAAAATTTTAATTTTGTATAGTTTCACATCTAGAGAACTTATTTAAATTAAGTAATTAGCCTATTTATATTGACATTAAATATTAGTAACAATATAATTTATAGAGATGTGTTGAACGGGATTTTTATTGTAAAATATGCCATTTAATGATAGAATAATACGTCAGGTAAAAGGAGTGGTAAAATGGGTTTAATGGAAAAGATTTTTGGTACCTACAGCGATAGGGAACTTAAAAAAATCGAGCCCCTTGTAAATAAAGTTATGAGTCTCGAAGGTGAGATGGAAAAGCTTTCAGACAACGAGCTTAAAAATAAAACTGAAGAATTTAAAAATAGAATTAAGAATGGTGAAACAACTGATGACCTACTTCCAGAAGCTTTTGCTGTTGTAAGAGAAGCTGCTTGGAGAGTTCTTGGCATGAAGCACTTTAGGGTCCAAGTTATTGGTGGTATTGTTCTTCACCAAGGTAGAATTGCAGAAATGAGAACTGGTGAAGGTAAGACACTTGTTGCTACACTTCCAGCTTACTTAAATGCCCTTGAAGGCAAGGGAACTCACGTTGTTACTGTCAACGACTACTTGGCTAGCCGTGATAGGGACTGGATGGGTAAGGTTTATGAATTCCTAGGTCTTAGCGTTGGATGTATTATCCACGACATGGACCAAGAGGACAGGAAGGCTGCCTATAATTCTGATATCACTTATGGTACTAACAACGAATTTGGTTTTGACTACCTAAGAGATAACATGGTTATATATAAGGAAGAAATGGTTCAGAGAGGACTTCACTATTGTATCGTCGACGAAGTTGACTCAATTTTAATTGACGAAGCGAGAACACCTCTTATTATTTCTGGTCAAGGTGATGAATCTGTTGACTTATATGTTAGGGCAAGAGATTTTGTAAACACTCTTAGCCACAGAATCAAGTCTCAAGATGAAATTGATCTTGAAAGATTTAACAGGGAATTCGAAGAAGAAACTGTAGACTATGTAATAGATGAAAAAGATAAGACTGCAACTCTTACTGACAAGGGTATTGCTAAGGCCGAAAAATATTTTGGCATTGAAAACTTATCTGATGCAGAAAACATGGAATTATCTCACCACATCAACCAAGCCCTTAAGGCAGCAGGTACAATGCACAGGGATATTGACTATGTTGTAAAAGATGGCGAAGTAATAATTGTTGACGAATTTACTGGCCGTCTAATGTATGGTAGAAGGTACTCTGAAGGTCTTCACCAAGCTATTGAAGCAAAAGAAGGTCTAGAAGTAAGAGCTGAATCAAAGACTCTTGCAACAATTACCTTCCAAAACTACTTTAGGATGTATGACAAGCTTGCTGGTATGACAGGTACTGCTATGACAGAAGAAGGCGAGTTTAGAGATATTTATAACATTGACGTTGTTGAAATCCCAACAAACAAACCAATTCAAAGGGAAGACGATAATGACCACATCTATATAAATGAGGATGCAAAATTCAAGGCAGTTACAAGAGAAATTGCTGAAGCAAATAAAAAAGGTCAACCAGTCCTAGTTGGTACTGTTTCAATTGACAAGTCTGAAGCACTTTCTAAATATTTAAAACGTGCTGGCATTAAGCACAATGTCTTAAACGCCAAAAATCACGAACAAGAGTCTGAAATAGTTGCCCAAGCAGGTCGTTTCGGTCAAGTTACTATTGCCACAAACATGGCTGGTCGTGGTACCGACATTGTACTTGGTGGTAACCCAGAATATCTTGCAAAGAAGGAACTTAAAAAACAAGGTATGGAAGATGAAATGCTAGAATATGCAGACTCATACTTCAAGACTGACGACCCAGAAATCTTAAAGGCAAGAGAAGATTATCAAGCTCTTGTTAAAAAATTCAAGGTTGAAACAGACAAGGAAGCTGAAGAAGTTAAAAAGGTTGGTGGACTTAGAATTATTGGTACAGAAAGACACGAGTCAAGACGTATTGATAACCAATTACGTGGTCGTTCAGGACGTCAAGGAGACCCAGGTTCTTCAAGATTCTACATTTCAGCAGATGACGATTTAATTAGACTATTTGCTGGAGACAGATTCAAAGACACAATGGTTAAGCTTGATCCAGAAGAAGACGAACCAATCGAACACAAAATTCTTACAAGACTAATTGAGTCAGCTCAAAGAAAAGTAGAAGGTAACAACTTTAGTATTCGTAAGAACGTCCTAAAATATGATGACGTTATGAACAAGCAAAGAGAAGTTATCTATGCAGAAAGAAGAAGAGTGCTTGAAGGTGAAAACCTAAGAGACGACATCATTGCAATGAGAAATGATGTAATAGATAAGACTATTGACTTCTACAACAAGCTAGATGACAACAATAAAAACTATCTTGACTTTGAATCAATAAGAAACTTTGGAGTATCTACCTTTGATTTTGAAGAAGACTTCTTAAAGAAGCTTGAAAATCCTACAGTAGATTCACTAAAGGCTTATATAAAAGAACTTGCTGATGCAAAATATATTGAAAAAGAAGAAGACTTCGGCGAAGAAAAATTCAGAGAAATTGAAAGAGTTGCCCTTCTTCAAAATGTTGACCAAAAGTGGATGGACCACATCGATGCAATGGATCAACTAAGAAAGGGAATTGGACTTCGTGCAGTTGGTCAAACTGACCCAGTAAGAGCCTACGCAGAAGAAGGCTTTGACATGTTCGAAGCAATGAACGAATCAATTAAAGAAGACACAGTTAAAATGCTTTACCACGTAGTTAACCCTGAAAGAGTACAAAGGGTTAGGGTGGCAAAGGAAGTTGAAACTGTAAATCCAGATGACGGAAAGAAAAAACCCTACGTTAGAAAAAAAGAAAAAGTAGGAAGAAATGATCCATGTCCTTGCGGAAGTGGAAAAAAATATAAAAACTGTCACGGAAAATATGAATAAGATATAATAGAGAAACTCTGGTAGAGATGCCAGAGTTTTTTTATCTTTATTTTTAATCTTAAAGTTTCTTCTATTTGATTTATGTTTAATAAGTTGTAAATAGTTGAAAAATTTTTATAAAGTGAGAAGAGATTAAGAATTTATTCTTAAGAGAAGTGGAAAATTTAAATAAAAAAATTAAAAATGTTATCACAAAAATTTTAATTTACTCATAACTTCACTACGTTATCATATTGACAAAAACTTCTAAAAATAGTAAAATGTTTTCACAAAGATATATTAACTGCTTCATTTTGCATGAGCTATTACAGTAGATCAAAAAGCTTTATGAGACCCAGTAAATAAACTAGTTTTATTTTGCTGGGCTTTTTTATATTGTTTTTTAGTTTTGTCATTTGAAGTGAAAAGTAAGGAGGTAAAAATGAAAATTACAGACGTAAAATTAGGAATCTTATCTGTCCCTTTGAGGGTTCCCTTTAAGACAGCCCTAAGATCAGTTGACAGCGTAGAAGACATCATTGTTGAAATTCACACCGACACAGGACACATTGGTTATGGTGAAGCACCACCAACAGGAGCAGTAACAGGTGAGACACAATATTCAATCATAGGAGCCTTCAAAGACCATATAATAAAAACAATTGTGGGTAGGGACGTAGACGATTTTGAAAACTTAATGATGGCGTTAAACTCTTGCATAGTAAAAAATACAAGTGCAAAAGCAGCCTGCGACATGGCCCTTTGGGACCTATATGGACAGCTACATAAAATTCCTGTTCACAAACTAATGGGAGGTTCAAGAAAGAAAATAACTACAGACATAACAATATCTGTAAATGATCCAGAAGAAATGGCAAGAGACGCCATAGATGCAGTAAAAAGAAAATACGACACCCTAAAGGTAAAAGTAGGAATAGATCCTAGCCTTGACGTAGAAAGACTTGATGCCATAAGAAAGGCAGTGGGCCCAGACGTAAGAATTAGAATTGATGCCAACCAAGCTTGGTCACCAAAAGAAGCAGTGAGAATACTAGACTCAATGCAAGAAAAACTCTTGGACATAGAATTAGTAGAACAACCAGTAAAGGCACACGACTATGAAGGTCTAAAATATGTCACAGACCATTCAATAGTTCCAGTCCTAGCAGATGAAAGTGTATTCTCAGCAGAAGATGCCATGAAAATCCTAAATATGAAGGCAGCAGACCTAATAAACATAAAATTAATGAAGTGCGGAGGACTTTACAATGCTCTTAAGATAACAAGCATGGCAGAACTTTGTGGAGTAGAATGCATGATAGGATGCATGTTAGAAGCAAAAATCTCAGTAAACGCAGCAGTTCACCTAGCATGTGCAAAGCAAATCATCACAAAGATTGACCTAGATGGACCAGTACTTTGTTCCGAAGATCCAATAGAAGGTGGAGCAATCTTCAATGAAAAAGAAGTAACTGTGACAGACGATTACGGACTAGGAATCAAATCAGTTAAGGGAATAAAATACCTAGACATATAAAAGCTTGAAATCATAAAAACTAAACTTAATAAAATAAAATATTAAAAATCAAAAAATATAAAAAAGAAAGGAGTAAATTATGGTTATCACAAATGGATTTACTTATATAGCATTTTTAATGTTTGTAGCAGGAGCCCTTCTTGCCCTAGAAAAATACACAAAATGGAAAGTATTTAACGTTGTACCACCACTTGTATTTATATATGTATTAAACATGGTTTTCTGTACCATGGGACTATATGACTCAGAAGCATGTTCAAATACATATTCAGCCCTAAAGAACAACCTACTATATGCAATGATTTTTGTAATGTTACTGCGTTGTGACTTTAAAAAACTTGCAAAATTAGGTGGAAGAATGGTAGCAATTTTCTTAGGATGTTCAGCAACACTATTTGTAGGTTTCTTAATAGGATATCCAATATTTAAACATACCCTAGGTACAGACACATGGGCAGCAGTAGCAGCCTTATTCGCATCATG
>NZ_KV820438.1:0-26900 GCF_001815405.1 Peptoniphilus sp. HMSC075B08
CAACTGTTATATAATACTCTTTTATTTTTATCCTGTCAAGAGCTTTTTTATATTTTTTTAATCTCTTGAGTATTGATCTCTTATCCTATCTCTTAACTCCTCTATGTCCCTTTGCCTTTCTTCTAATCTATTAGTTAGGTTGGGGAAGGATTTTAAAATTCTCTTCTCTTTTATTAATTCTCTTCTTTCTCTTAACTCCTTAATCCTATTTTCTAATTCAATATACTCCCTTGTCTTCTTTAGCTCTTCTTGTCTATTTTCAATTTGAAGGGTCTTATCGTATACTCTCTCTCCAATCTTATCAGATACCTTCTTAATATCTATGCTGATCTTTTCTATTGCTTTGAATTCTTTGTTTAACCCAATAAGTGTATTAATAGTAGCAATTAAGTCTAGAGTCATAATTATTATTAGACCAATCCCTATATAAGTTAAGGGTCTGTCTGGTATTATTCCCACAAGTTTTCTTATCACAGGATGAACTACTTCATAAAGTAAAAAGCAAAATACTCCCCATATTATAGAAAACTCTAGGCAGATGTAACCTCCTATGTTTAGTTTATTATTTGAATAGTCCCACCATCTTTCGTGAAAAATCTTTTCTAATAAGAAGCCAGCAATAAATTCTATTAGGCTGGCGATGAACATGGACCCTAAGAAAAGGATCAGCTTATTTTTTTCTCCTATGTCTGTTAGAAAAAATATTACTGCTATGGCTCCAAAACCGTATATGGGACAGTAAGGTCCTGCCAAAAACCCCCTATTTATAAATCTTCCCTTAGTTACTGTGTGATAAGATACTTCTATTACCCAACCAACAAAGGCGTAGATAAAAAAATAAATTAAATAGTCTCTCATTTCTTCCTCTTTCTAATTTTATGTAAAAAAATATGTTAGTCTCACTAACATATTATAAACTATTAATATTTGATTTGCTCGTAATTTTTTATTATTTCTTTTCTTCCACTTACTCCAAGTTTTTTATAGACAAGGGTTAGGTTATTTTTTATTGTCTTCTCACTGATGTAAATCTCCCTAGAGATTTCCTTATTAGTTTTGCCAGATATTATTTCTTCTAAGAGTTTCTTTTCTCTCCTATTAAGGGTTTTTAATTTTTCGAACTTATTATTTCTATCACTTCTTAATTTTTTTAAATTTTCTTCTATATATATGTGTCCCCTAAGTGTCTTATCTATTGCATCAATAACTTCTTCTTCTGAAGCTCCAAGACTTAAAAGAGAATACTCCACTAATAATGGCAAGTCCCTCTCGTCGATTAATCTGATCTTTTCTACTTCAAGTTTCTCCAATTCCTTGTCCTGAAAGATTAGGATATCAAAATCTTTTTCTTTGTCTTTATAAAAATCAAGGACTTCATATCCTTCTAGGATATCTTGAAGTCCTCTCTTTATAATTTCACTTTTTGTCTCTATAGAAACTCTTATCATTTTAATTCCTTTACACTTTCTCTTTCAAGAATTTGTGATGGAAGGACAAGATTTTCTGATAGGTCGCTTTCTTTCTTATCAATTTTCTTTAGGATTTTCCTAATTGAAACCGCTCCAATATCATAGTAAGGAACCTTTACTGTTGTAAGTTTTGGTCTGTAGATGTCTGATATATAGGATCCGCCAAAGCCTGTAACTGATATATCATCTGGAGTCTTGTAGCCATTATCTAGTAGCATATTCATTAGGTGGATGGCAATTGTATCATAGGATGTAAAGAATGCCGTAATATTTTCTTTCTTTACAGTGTCAAGAATCTTTTCTTTTTCATCTTCTATGTCACTTGCTTCTAATCCTTCAACAAGTAGGTTCACCTTCTTTAGGCCAGCCTCTTCCATGGCCCTATTGTAACCTTCAATTTTTTTCTTTTCAAAAGTCCTGTCATAGTCTCTTCTAATAGCAAGAGATGCAATATTCTTGTGGCCCTTTTCTATTAAAAGTTTTACCATTTCATATGATGCTTTTTCATAGTCTATTTCTGTAGAGAATCTTTCGATTTCATAGAAGTTTGAGATTATTACATAGGGAATCTTACTCTCTTCAAGCTTATACTCTAGCTTAGGGTTGTGTAAGTTTGAAATTACAATAATACCTTCAACTTGTTTTTGAGCTAGAAGATTGGCAAA
The DNA here is from genome assembly GCF_001815405.1 of Peptoniphilus sp. HMSC075B08. Lineage (NCBI taxonomy): Bacteria > Bacillati > Bacillota > Tissierellia > Tissierellales > Peptoniphilaceae > Peptoniphilus > Peptoniphilus sp. HMSC075B08. The sequence continues at coordinate 2,135 of NZ_KV820438.1, forward strand.
CTTCATTTCTGATTCAACGTCACCATAAGAGCTTGATAGGAGTATGTCGTATTTATACATTCTTCCAATTTCTTCAACTCCTCTTAGGATTTGTGAAATAAAATTGGATCCAATGTCTTCTACAATTACACCAATTAAATTAGATTTTTTTGTAACTAAACTTCTCGCAACTTCGTTTGGTTTGTAATCCAATACGTCAATAGCGTGTAGGACTCTTCTTCGTGCCTCAGGGCTAACAGGTTTCGAGTCATTTATTACCCTTGATACTGTAGAAATGGACACATCTGCCATTTTTGCTACGTCTTTAATTGTAGATGCCATAGCTTCCTCCTTATGGTACTATTATTTTTAATTTATTTTCCAAAACCTTGAAAGTCATAGGAAGTGTTGATGCTTTCTCTCCATCAACATCAATTGTGAGCTTCTCATCACTTTCTATTTTTATATTTTTCGTCTTTAAGTACATTACCTTGTTATGATCAACATGTCGGCCACCCATTAGAGAAGTAAATAATTCTGGCACATCAGAAATTCTAATTCCCTTAAAAATAAGAACATCAAGATAGCCATCTGAAATATCAGCCAGAGGCGCCATTTTTTTAAAACCACCAACAGAAGTAGAGTTGGTTATTAAGAATAAAAGTCCTTCTACCTTTCCAGTAAATTCTTCACTTTCTACATAAAAGTTTAGACTCTTTTGATTTCTTAAAATCCTCTCTTCTAAAAGGACCCTTGCACCTTCAAGATAATAAGCCATATCTCCTAGGGTAGCCTTTTTCTCAGCTGGAACAGTGTAGGCAATTTCTGTAAGCATTCCTCCTGCAGCAACATTGATAAAGGCTCTTTCGCCAGCAAGTCCAAGATCAATTGTCCTAGTCTTGAAATTTTTTATCATCTTGTAGAAGGCGTTGGGAGAAGTAGGAAGCCTTTGGGCATTGGCAAAGTCATTTACCGTACCACTTTGTAGAATTCCAAGAGGTGTATCCCTTCCTGATAGGTAAATCCCATTTACAACTTCATTTACTGTCCCGTCTCCACCACTACAAATTATGAAATCTTCACCAGAATAGTCATAAGAAAACCTAGTGCCATCCCCTTCTTGATGGGTAAATAGGAGTTCAATCTCATACTTATCCTTGCTCATTAATTTTATAAGTTCTAGAATTTTGTTTAGCGCTGTTCCCCTACCTGAATTGGGATTGGCAATGATCTTTACTCTTTTCATCTTTTCCTCTCGTCTTACTTATAAAAATAAAAGGAGACGAAGAATAACTCCGTCCCTAGCTTATCTTAGAAAGACTTCTTTTACAGTCTTTGCAACTTCTCTTAAAATATAAAAATAGTCGATGGCGTTATTTGAACTAAGTGAAATAGTTTTAGCTGTATCAGAAATAACATCTGATATATTCATAACTGTATTTGACACTCTAAAAGAAGTATCATCGACTTGTCTTGTAATACCATTAACTGTGTCTGAAACAGAACCTACAGTTGATACAAGTCTTGCGACTTCTGGTTTTACATCATTTACAAGTTTAGTAGCATCAGTTGAAATTGCGTTCACATTGTCAGAAATGTCCTTGGCATTATCCATAATGGAAGGAACAGTCTTTATAGTGTGATCAATTTCACCTTGGTTTCTCTCAACAATTTCATTAACATTTTTTAAAATTTTAAATACATTAATTAGAACTAGAAATAGTGCAACAAGTGCAGCTATACCAGCTACATAAAGTAGGAAACTAAGTAGGCCACCTATAGTAAATGCTTGATCTAACATCTTCTATACCTCCTATCTTATTTTCTTTTTTCTTTTTCTACCTTATCTTTTGTTTCTTCAACAGATTCTTTTACATTTTCAGCAGATTTTTTTGCTTCTCTTTTAACGTCTTTTGCGCCTTCTTTTACTTCATCTTTAACGTCTTCTGCAGTATCTTTAACTTCTTCTGTTGTATTTTTTACATCGTATTTGATGTCTTCAGCACCAGCTCTAACAACTTCGCCAATTGCTTTAGCTTTTGCCTTAGCAACTTCTACATCTTCGTCAAATTCATATTTTTTAAGTGTAGCCTTGTCTCTTAAGTCAGCATAAGTCTTTTTAGCTTGTTCGCCAGCTTGATAAGCCTTGAATTCAATAGTATCCTTAGCATCGTTTGCTGCGTTTAAAGCTTGGTTAGCTGCTTCTTTAGATTTGTTAGCAATATCTTCACGAGTTTTTCTACCTTCTTGAGGTGCAAAAAGAATTCCACCAATAGCTCCTAGTGCAAGACCAGTACCAACCTTAGAAATTTCTTTAAGTCTTCTTCTTCTAACTGCTTGGTTTCTCTTTTCTTCTAAATAATCAAATAATCCCATAATAACTCTCCTTGTATAATTTATTTGTTAATATTTTACCCCTTAAAGCTTAATTCAATCACATTAAGCTAAAATTATTGGAAATAAAATAATAAAATCTAAAATAATAGTAAAAACCGCAATGCCGACACCTAGTTAATTCACACCCGCCAATTATCATGGTGGGTCAAAAACTTGATAGCGCATTCTGACTTCCGCTCAAAGACGGCTTGTCATAGGACGCTGATACACAGTTTCCCGTGTTAAATTTGTCGGTTGAATTAAGTAGGCATTCTTCGAACATCGCAGAATTTACTTAAGTAAATTATAACTCAATGAAAATGTTTTTTCAATAAACTTCGGGAAAAAAGGAAAAATCCTCTGGCAGTTTAGCAAAGACTTCCAGGTCCTTATTAGTCCTTGGGAGCTTAAACTTTAGAGAATATGAATGAAGAGCCTGCCTATTAATAAGGTCTGACTTAGATCCATAAAGTCCATCGCCAAGAACTGGATGACCAAGGTGGGCCATGTGAACCCTAATCTGATGAGTCCTTCCTGTGTGAAGGGTCAAGAGGACTAGACTCATGCCCTCGTACTCACCAAGGACCTTATAAGAAGTTAAAGATTTTTTGCCAATGACATAGTTGACTTCACGCCTTATTCCATCTTCACTTGTGGCAATGGGCCCATCAATTATTCCTTCTTTTTCATCTAGGATTCCTTCCACAATAGCAATATATTTTTTCTCAACCCCATCTTTGAAGTCGCTGGAAATTTTATCTTGGGCAAAAGAATTTTTAGCGGCAACAACAAGGCCCGAAGTGTCCCTATCAAGCCTATTTACAAACCTAACCTTTCTCTTTAATCCCTGGTCTTTGAAATATCCCAAGAGATAGTTTAAGAGAGTCCCATCTGCATCGTCCTTTGCTGTGTGAGTCACCATAAAAGGCTCTTTATTTACAATTACAAGGTCCTCGTCCTCATAAACTATGTCAAGGTCCTTGTGTTCGACAGCTCCATTGGGATCTTCATCTTCAAACCTAAGGGAAATAATATCTCCCTTCTTTAAAAATTTATTTTTCTTATTTAATCTGGAGTTTAAATAAATATTTCCACTTTTTACAGACCTTCTTATAAGTCGGGAGGAAAGACCTCTCTCCTTAAGAAAATCATTTACCTTAATTTTATCTCTTGAACTTCCATTGAATTTGAAATTTAAAAAATCTCTGGAATTTAATCTATACATTTTACACCTCTAGTCAAGGGAACTTTATTCGTTTATAATATAAATAATGATACAAAAAATCAAGGGGGTTTAGTCTTGTCAAAAATTATAAATATACTGACTAATGCAAATTATGAATCTAAAAAAACTGCAAATAATTTGCACAAGCTTTTAACAAAATATGGATATGAACCCTTTAATGGTTTCAAAAAAAATGCTGAGCTTTCTATTTGTATTGGAGGCGACGGTTCTTTTATAAAGGCCATCCACAAGAACGACTTCCCAGATATGCCCTTCGTGGGAATAAACACTGGCCACCTGGGTTTTTATCAAGAGATAAAACCTGAGGAAGTGGAAGAATTTGTCAAAGATTATAAAAATGGCAACTACCAAGTTGACGACATCAAACTAATAAGATCTGACATCTACACAAAGAACAAGGTCTACAAGTTTTATTCAGTCAACGAAGTTGTCTTAAAGGCTGCCCACTCAAAGACAATCCACATGAATGTCTTTATAGATAGGAACCACGTGGAAAAATTTTCTGGTGACGGCATTCTTGTTTCCACTCCAACAGGATCCACTGCCTACAACTTTTCTTCTGGCGGGGCCATAGTCTACCCAAGCCTTCACGTCTTGCAAATGACTCCCATCTCTCCAGTGAATTCAGCTGCCTACAGATCTCTTGGCTCATCTGTCATAGTTCCAGGAGCCCACACAATTTCACTTGTTGTTGAGAAGAGATACAAGGATTCCAACCTGCTTCTAGTTGACGGGTCAGAATATTTCTTCAACAACTTGCACAGGGTCAACATCAGACTCTCAAACAAAACAATAAAAAAACTTGTCTTCTCAAATAATTCCTACTGGGATAATTTGAAAGACAAGTTCCTATAAGATAAGTCCTAGGTATAAGCCCAGGACTTTTTTATTTTTTAATTTATCAAAATCTTTTGCTTCTGACTAATAAATTTTTTTAAAAAAATTCATGCAAGGAAACTTTTGAAATCAAACATCCTCGCAAGAGCTTTATCTATTTACAAAGTCATAAAAAAATCTCACCCAAGCTTGCAAGCCTAATGGATGAGATTTTATTTTTATTTGTTTTTCTTTTCTATTGCTGCTTTCACAAATCCATTAAATAATGGGTGAATTTTTGTTGGCCTTGACTTAAATTCTGGGTGGAATTGACAAGCTACGAAGAAGTCTTCGTTCTTTAGTTCAATAATTTCAACTAGGTCCTTGTCTTCATTGATGCCAGAGAAGGCCACACCAGCCGATCTTATTTGTCCCCTGAATTGGTTGTTAAACTCGTATCTATGTCTGTGTCTTTCCTTAATTTTTTCTTCTCCATAAAGAGAATAAACTAAAGAATCTTTTTCAAGAGTGCAGTCATAGTTACCAAGTCTTAAAGTTCCACCAACATTTTTTATGTCCTTTTGATTTTCTAAAAGGTCAATAATTGGATAATTTGTGTCTGGATTTATTTCCGTAGAGTTTGCGTCCTTTAGGCCAAGCTTATTTCTTGCAATGTCAATTAGGGCAACTTGCATTCCGTAACAAATTCCAAAGTAAGGGATGTGGTTGTCACGAGCAAACTTTGATGCCATAATCATACCTTCAGTTCCACGTGAACCAAAGCCACCTGGGACAATTATCCCGTCAAGTCCATCTAGGATGCTTACATCTTTTTCTATGTCTTCTGAATTTATCCACTCAATATTTACCTTGTAACCATTTTCGCAACCTGCATCAGTTAAGGCTTGAGTTACAGAAAGATAAGCATCGTGAAGGCTTACATATTTTCCCACAAGACCAATAGTCACTTCGCCCTTTACGTCCTTAAATCTCTCTACCATTTCCTTCCACTTGCCCTTGGAAGCTGGCCTGTCTTCTAGGTCAAGTTCCTTAAGGATGTAGTCATCAAGATGTTGGTCGTGGAATACTAGGGGAACTTCATATATAAGGTCAACATTTGTAGATTGGATAACTGCTTCCACTGGAACGTCACAGAATAGAGAAATTTTTTCTCTCAAGTCATCTGTCACCACTCCATTGGACCTTACAATTATTACGTCAGTCTTGATTCCGTTGGACATAAGCTCCTTGAAGGAGTGTTGAGTTGGCTTTGTTTTTAATTCATCTGATCCAGGAATATTTGGAACAAGAACTGTGTGGACAAAAAGGACGTCAGACTTTTTGTTTTCTGAGTGAATTTGTCTAATGGCTTCTAAGAATGGAAGGGACTCAATGTCACCAACTGTACCGCCAATTTCTGTTATTACAACGTCAGCCTTGGATTCCTTTGCAGCCTTGTAAACTGCATTTTTGATTTCATTTGTAATATGTGGGATAACTTGGACAGTTGCACCGTCATAGTCTCCCCTTCTTTCTTTTGCAATAACTCTTGAGTAGACCTTACCAGTTGTAATTGATGCACCCTTAGTTAATTCTTCATCAATAAATCTTTCATAGTGACCAAGGTCTAGGTCAGTTTCTGCTCCGTCCTTAGTTACAAAAACTTCCCCATGTTGGTAGGGACTCATAGTTCCTGGGTCAACATTTAGGTAGGGGTCGAACTTTTGCATGAATACAGAAAGTCCCCTGTCCTTTAAAAGTCTACCAATACTTGCTGCAGAAATTCCCTTTCCAATTCCTGAAACAACTCCACCTGTAACAAATATAAATTTAGTCATACTTCCTCCTAGCTTAGTGAATTAAAAATATCTTCGTAAGATGGCAAAGTCATATTTTTTCTTGAGATTAATTTTTCCATTTGGTCTGCAATTTTTCGCGTTGCATATAATTTTGTGGCAATATTTCTCTCAACATACTCTGCTTTTTTATAAATTTCATCTATTTTATTTGAATGATCAAGGAGAAGTTCAATCTCATCTCCACATTCAAGTAAGTCTGTAATCATCTTGTCTATTTTATCATACTTAGTCCTTAGTTTTTCATTGTTTTTAAATTTTAAAATTTGAGATAGGTCTTTTAATTCAGCCATTCCCATAGGAATTAGGTCCTTATGGATCATTGAAACCATGGTTTTGGCCTCAAGGCTGTGATAAATTACCACTTCTTCGATGTTTACTTCATAAGAAGCCTTGATTTCTTTCTCAGTGTAAATCCCCCTCTTGATAAAAATATCATTAAAGTCAAAGTCCCTCAAGGCAACTAGGGCATCAAAATAAGTCTTGTGGTTGGCAAGTCCCCTTCTCTTGGCTTCTTCCTTCCAATCATCAGAATAATTGTCCCCGTCGCAAATTACCCTATCGTGTTTTTCCATAACATCTCTTACAAGTTCAAGAGTTTTTTCTCTTAACTTAGCAGGATCATCTTGGAAGTCCTTTAATTCTTCATAAAATTTTTCAAGAGAGTCTGCCACAGCACAGTTTAGGGCAATGTTTAAGTCTGATCCAGTTTTTGAAGAACCCAACATCCTAAACTCAAACTTGTTGCCAGTAAAGGCGACGGCTGCCGTCCTGTTCCTGTCGCTAGAATCCACTGGAACACTTAAGAGGTTGTAACCCCTAAAGGCCTTGTCAGAATCATTTTTATATTCAATATCTTCTTTTATGTCCCTAAATAATTCTTCAAGGTCTGATCCAAGGAAGAGGGAAATAATTGCCGGTGGAGCTTCGTCTGCTCCCAGCCTAAAGTCATTAGAAGTTGATGATGCACTTACCCTCAAGAGGCTTTGGTACTTGTCTGTAGCCTCAATTATTGCAGCGACAAACAATAAAAAGACATTGTTATTGTAGGGATCGTCGCCTGGATCAAAAACATTTAGACCGTAGTTTGTAACAATAGAATAATTATTGTGCTTGCCAGAACCATTTACGCCATCAAAGGGTTTTTCATGGAAGAGACATACCAAATTATTTTCTAGGGCAGTTTCTTTTAAGATGTTCATCAAAAGTTGATTGTCATCTATTGCCACATTTACATTTTCAAATAAAATTGCCATTTCAAATTGATTTGGAGCAACTTCATTGTGCTCAGCTTCAGAATAAATTCCAAGCTCATAAAGTTTTTGGTCCACTTCTTTGTAAAATTTTTCTACTCTTGCGGGGATTTGTCCAAAGTAGTGATCTGATAACTCTTGTCCCTTGGGAGAAGGTGCTCCAACAATGGTTCTTCCAGTGCTCTTTAGGTCGCTTCTCTTCTTGTAGATTTCCTTATCAAGGAGGAAAAATTCTTGTTCAAGTCCAACCTTGACCCTCATCCTGTAGGCATACTCGTCCTTCTCAAATAAGTTGACGATCTTTGTTCCCTCATCACTTAGGATTTTTGTGGAGTCAATAAGTGGTCCCCTCTTATCAAGTTTTTCTCCCTTATAGGACATAAAAATAGTTGGGATGTATAAGACACTTCCTATGACAAAGGAGTTTGCTGTAAGATCCCAATAAGTATAGCCCCTTGCTTCAAAGGTAGACCTCATGCCACCAGATGGGAAGGATGATGCGTCGGGTTCACCCTTTACAAGTTCCTTGCCAGAGAACCTATTAATTGGTTCGTTATCAGAGGTTCTTGATATAAAGGCCTCGTGCTTCTTTGCAGTGTGGCCTGATAGGGGCAAGAACCAGTGGGCAAAGTGCGTTGCCCCATTCTTTAGGGCCCAGTCCTTCATGGCATGGGCAATGGCATCGGCAGTTTCTCTGTCTAAGTCCTTTTCGTTTCTAAGTGCGTCCTTCCACTTTAAGTAAATTGGATAGGGTAGTGATTCCTTCATCTTCTTCTTGTTAAAGCTTTTTATTCCAAATTCTTCTATCATGCTTCCCCCTATTAAAAATAAAAACAAAAAAATGGCAATTAATTAAAATTGCCATTATGAAAAACCTGTGGTTTCTTTTTATTTTATTTCAATTTAAAAACTTTGTCAATAAAATATAGTCATTCAGAATCCCTTAAAAGGAGGACGTGAACATCAAACCACTGCCCATGGATAGACACATTAACCTCTCCACCGAGAAGCTCTGCTAGGTTCTTAACTATATTAAGACCAAGTCCCGACCCTTCAGAGTGGCGTGACCTGTCAGCCTTTAAAAGTTCTTCAAAAAGTTCATCAGAGTTCATATTTACTTTTTCGTCTACAATGTTCTTCACATAAAATTCTATTGTAGACTTTCTTTCAATCACACCAGCAAGGACACTTGTCCCTGGCCTTGCGTGCTTGGCTGCATTGGAAAATAAGTTTTCCACAATTCTTACAAAGAGATTGACGTCAGTGTAGATTAAAATCTCATCACTTTGAGACTTATAAGAAAAATCTAGGTCCTTCTTCTCAAAGAGGGAATCGTAATCGGCATAAATTTGTAAAATCATCTCGTTTAATTCAACTAAGGACTTCTCAATAGATAGGTTGCCTGTACTTGTCTTTGAAGCAAAGACCAAGTCGACGATTAGGTCCTTAAGTCTCGTGGAATTTCTCTTTAAGATGCTAATAAAATCCTTGGCCTCGTTATCAAGAACCTCCTTCTTGGACAAGAGGTCTGCATAATTAATTATTGAGGTAAGGGGAGTCTTTAAGTCGTGGGAAATATTTGTAATTAAATCAACCTTAAACCTTTCAGACCTAAAGTTTTCTTCTAGCCTAATCCTGTCTCGCTTCTTAAAGTCTTCCATTAAGACAGTAATCCTGTCCAAGTACTCGTTCTCAAAGGGCCCTGGGATTTCAAATTCATATCCATAAAGGATGGACTCAATTAGTTCAATGGAAAGTGTGTTTTGAGCAAACTGAACTTCAACAATAATCACTGCCCTTAAAATCATAAACAAGAGGACATTTAATAGAACTATGTCACCACTTATTAAGCTATAAAAAAGTATGTACATTATTATTAGGGTCACATTCAAGGTACCAAAGAGCCTGAAGTTTTTAAACCTCCTGTACTTATAGAGGTTATAAGTAAAAATTGTGTCAAAAAGTTTTTTTCTCTTTATCTTTAAGAGGACAAATAGAAGAGTAACGAGCCAGGAAAGTATGAAGTGCTTGTTAATATTAAATAGCTCAAAAATAATTACTGAAGATACAAAAATATTTTCGATAAACACCCTGTCTCTTAAGTCGATAAAGACATTTTTCAAAAAATCTTTAAAATCAGCTAGCATCACTTGCCCTCAATCTTGTAGCCCATACCGTAGACAGACTTAATTAAATCAGGCTTTCTTGGATTGATTTCAATCTTGTCGCGAAGATGGGAAATGTGAACAGAAATAATCTTTCTCACATCAACAGCCTCTTCCTCCCAGACTCTTTCATAAATTTCATTTGAAGAAAAAACTCTTCCAGGATTTTCTGCCAATAAATATAAAATCTTATATTCATAGGGTGTTAGGTTCACAAGATCATCTTCAACACGGACTTCTTTTGAGTCATCAAAAATGGAAACTCTGCCAATTTTTAAGTCTCCAGTCTTTATATCAGATGCCCCAAGGGAAAAATATCTTCTTATAAGAGAATTGACCCTTGCTGTAAGCTCCACTGCATTAAAGGGCTTAGTTATATAATCATCGGCGCCAACATTTAGGCCCACAATCTTATCTGTGACTTCACTCTTGGCCGATAATACAATAATAGGAATATTTGTCTCTTCTCTCATCTTCATAATAAGGGTAATCCCATCCATGACAGGCATCATTATATCAATTATGGCAAGGTGAATTTCATTCTCCTTCATAATCTTAAGAGCCGCAGCCCCATCTTCTGCAGTGAAGACCTTGTAGCCCTCGGCCTTTAAATAAATTTCTATTGCGTCTAAGATATCTCTCTCATCGTCGCAAACTAGTATATTGTAGTTCATAGTATCACCTATTCCTATTTTATCATTTAACGAATTGTTATCATACGACTTTTACTATATAATACTCAAGAGGTGTTTGAAAAATATGAATAATTTTATAGATAAGGTAAAAGACAATAAGGTCTTTACATTTTTTGATAAGCTAATTTACAGGGTCCTGGACCACGACACCCTCTCTTATGGAGGAAGTCTAACTTATTTTTTAGTTTTATCAATTTTCCCCTTCTTAATTTCATTAATCAACGCAATTAATTTTTCGGGGATTCTTGATCCAGAATATATTTATGGACTAATAGATGTGCTCCCTGGCGAAATACAAGAGATAGTGAGCAACTTTTTAAACGAGCTTCAAATGTCATCATCTGGATCCTTCTTCACAATTTCCTTTGTCCTAGGTCTTTTCACTGCATCTACTGCAGTCTTTAAGCTCATGAAGATAATAAATCAATCCTATGGCTTCGAAGAATCAAGGGGTTTTGTCGCTCAAAGGCTCATGGCCCTTTTCTTCACAGTAGCACTAATTCTTATGATTTTTCTTCTTGTCCTTACACAAATCTTTGGACAAATTATTTATGTAAATATAATGTCTTATTTGGGGATTGGAAATAGTTCTTTTGACAAAATTTGGTCTCTTGCAAAAAACGCAATACCACTTGCCTATATGTTAATCACTTTTATCCTCTTGTACAAATTTTCCCCATCAAAATCCAGGGAGAATATGGTTACAATAAAGAGCGTTTTACCAGGTTCCATCTTCTCAACTCTTGGCCTAATAATTGCCTCACTGGGTTTCAACTTTTATGTGTCAAACTTTGGGAATTATTCCATAACTTATGGGTCTCTTGGGGGTATTATAGTCTTTTTAATCTGGCTCTATCTCATTTCAACTATAATTTTAGTTGGGGCAGAGATAAATGCCACTCTTTACTCCATGAAGAACTTCCAAAGTCTCAACAACTGGCCAAGGCACGACTCAATGCTAAAAAATTTACAAGATTAAGCAATTTCTGTGGCTGCAATTAGTGCAGTCACTTTTTTTATGCCTGCTTTTTTGGCAACTTTCGTAAGTTCAGCAATGGTTGCTCCAGTAGTTATTACGTCGTCCACAATAATTATCTCTTCCGCATAAGATTTTACACGAAAGGCATCTCGTAGATTCTCTTCACGGTCTAACTTCTTTAAACCAACCTGAAATTTGGTGTCTCTTAGCTTTTCAAAAATATCTTGGCAGGATAAGTCTAAGTTTCCTGCAATTTTTTCTGCCAAAAGTTTAGATTGGTTGTAGCCCCTTTCCCCTTCCTTATTTTTGTGCATGGGGACAAAAGTTATGACTTCTTTATTTAAATTTTTCTCCAAAATCTTCTCTATCATTATTTCAGAAATTATCTCCCCATAGGAGACCTTCCCCTTGAATTTAAAATCTATTATAAGCCTTCTCATTATTCCAGAATAAGTTGAAGCAACTATTAGATCATCAAGGCCTTCAATATCATAATAATAGACTGGGTCTCTACTTATTAAGCCAAGGCACTCATGGCAAAGTCCATATTCTTCTACTTTTCTCCCACACAAGGGGCACCTATCCTCTTTTAATTTCATCTTGGTCCCTCAACTTTTTTGCAAGATTAGAATACCTCTTGCGGGTCTTGTTGTTTTCAATCATCTTCACAAGATAGTCGCTTATTCCCACAAGGACAACGGCCTTTGACGCCCTAGTTATTGCTGTGTAAATCAAATTTCTCGTCAAAAGCATTGGAGCAGCCCTATAAATGGGGATGACAACTACGGGAAACTCACTTCCTTGGGACTTGTGGATGGTCATTGCATAGGCAAGTGCAAGCTCGTCGAGATTATCAGAATTATACTCAACACTTCTCACGTCTTCAAAGACAACTGTGACCTTCTTGTTTTCCTTGTCAATTTTTGAAATATAACCAAGGTCGCCATTGAAAACTCCCTTTTGCTTGTCTTCATAAAATTCATTTTCAACCTTGGATTCCAATTCATAATTATTTTTTGTCTGTAAAACCCTGTCGCCCAACTTAAATTTCTTCCCAAGGACTTCTATAAATTCATCACTATCATTTAGGTGGTCTTGGAGGGCGAGATTTAAATTTTCTGTCCCATGTACCCCCTTCTTAGTTGGCGTTAAGACTTGGACATCTGACTGGCTGACGTTAAAATAATTTGGCAGCCTAGTCTTAACAAGGTCCTTGATAATTTCTAGCCCCTTGGCCTCTCCCCTTTCAGAAATCATAAAAAAGTCGCCTAGATTTAAAATTGGCATGTCGCCCTTGTTTATTAGGTGAGCATTTTTTACAATCATAGATTCTTCCGACTGCCTAAAAATTTCTTCAAGGTTAACTGACTCAATGACACCAGACTCCAAAATATCTGCCAAGACATTGCCTGCCCCAACAGATGGAAGTTGGTCCTTGTCCCCAACTAAGATCAAACGAGTTGGACTTTCAATGGACTTTAAGAGGGTTTCCATCAAAAGAATATCAACCATGGAAACTTCATCGAGGATTAGTACGTCGCACTCAAGTTCTTCTACGTTGGCAAAGTCGCCACCAAAACCAATTTCAAGTAGCTTGTGGATTGTAAAGGCATCTCTTCCCGTCTGCTCTTTCATCCTCTTGGCAGCCCTTCCTGTGGGAGCAGCAAGCTTTATATCCTTATCCATGGACTCAAAAATATCTATTAAGACCTTAAGGGTAGTTGTCTTACCAGTTCCCGGTCCCCCAGTTATGACAAAGACTCCCTTGTTAATGGCATCCTTGACAGCCCTTCTCTGAGTTTTAGAAAGTTCAATCTTCCTAAACTTTTCTGTCCTCCTGATTTTTTTATCAATATCAAACTTTTCATCAAAGGAAATATTTAAATCATTTAACTTGCCTGCAACATAATTTTCTGCCGCCAAGTATCTGGCTATGTAGCAGTTGTAGTTTTCTCCATCCCTCTCAACAAAAAAGTTTTTCTCAAGTGTAAGAGTCCTGGCTACTTCATCTGGGTCTTCAAACTTTGTTCCAAGAATTCTTTCTCCAGCCTTTATTAGCTTGTCAAGGGGAAGATAAGTGTGGCCGTCCCTGTTGGCAAGCATTAGGGCGTACTTCAGTCCTGCCAGCCTTCTAAAGTCAGAATCTTTTTCAATACCAATGGACTCTGCAATTTCATCTGCCTTCTTAAATCCAAGTCCCCTTACCCTTCCTATCAAGTCGTAGGGATTTTTCATTACAAGGTCTATGGACTCGTCCCCATATTCTTTGTAAATTTTTAAAATCACTGAGGCAGGAAGATTGTACTTGGAGAAGTGGAGGAAAATCTTCCTCATGGCATACTGCTTGTCGAGAGCTTCCTTGATGTCCCTGTATTTTTTTCGACCAATCCCCTTAATAGAAAGGAGCCTTTCAGGATGATTTTCAATTACATCAAGGGTCTCTTCCTTAAACTCATCTACAATCCTCTCAGCCATTTTCTCTCCAACATGGGGAATCATTGCAGAAGAAAGATAAGATACAATGGCAGCTTCACCTTCGGGCATGACTTCTTCAAGGTCTGTGAAGGCAAACTGTTCTCCGTACTTGTTGTGGTAGGTGAAGTCTCCAGTAAATTTGTATTTTAAGTTTTCTTTGAAAATTGTGGCTGAACCAACAACTACAAGGTCGCCGTCACTTGAATTTATTTTTGCAACAGTGTAGCCGTTCTCTTCATTTCTAAAAATTATTTTTTCCACAAGACCTTCAAGACTAATCAATTAAAACACCTCGACAATATTGTATCAAGTAATGGGGACTTTATACAGAAATATTTATTTACTCATGTCCAATAAAAAAGAGGCCCCTCAGGACCTCCTTCTCAATAAAAATCTTCGTCTTTATTATTTTGTCTTTCGTACTCATCCCTATAATTGTCGTAGCTATCTTTGAAGGGATCAGAATACTTTTCGCCGTAAGAATCTTCTATTCTCCCATAGGGTTCATTGGGAATAATAATAGCAAGGGCAATGTAAGCCCAAATGCTAAGACCTCCTGGAACAATTAAGAGAAAAGCTATAATCCTCACGATAGTTGAGTCAACGCCAAGATATTTTGCAATCCCGCCGCAAACTCCTGCAAGAACCCTGTCGTCTCTTGACCTGTATAACTTTTTCATTTCACACTTCCTTTATAAATCTCAAATCTTATTTATAAATTACCCCAGGATAAAGTTTTTATTCAAAATACATTAGCAGCTGGCCACTTTCCACCATGTCGCCTTCTCTCACTGTGATGTCTTTAACTTTTCCGTCAATGTTTGCAACAATATTTGTTTCCATCTTCATGGCTTCAGCAATAAAGAGGCTGTCTCCCTTTTTAACCTCGTCGCCCTCAGCCACAAGAACCTTTACAATCTTACCTGGAATAGAAGAACCAACTTCTTTTTCATTTTTTGGATCTGCATAAATCTTTTCTTCCCCAAAGTTTTCCCCTGACTTAACAGTTTCGTCCTTAATGTTAATAGTTCTTCTTGATCCATTTATTTCAAAAGTTAAGTTTCTTGTGCCGTCTTCTAATAACTTTCCAACTTCAATTAAAGTGACGATTAAAGTCTTTCCTTCTTCAAGAGAAATTTCTGTGGACTCACCTTCCATTAGTCCATGGAAGAAGACGTCTGAGCCTATTCTTGTGACCTCACCATTTTCCTTTATATAGTCAAGATAATCATCAAAAACTTTTGGATATAGGGCAGAAGAAATTATATCTTCTTCACTTGGCTCGATTCCCTTTTCTTCCAAGTGCTTTTTAATTTCATCAAAGTCTTCATCAGGAAGGAGTTCTCCAGGTCTTTTTGTTATTGCCTTTTCCCCCTTTAGAATCATTTCTTGTAGGTCCTTAGGGAAGCCTCCATAAGGTTGACCCATCATTCCCTTAAAGTAAGTCATGACAGAATCTGGATAGTCTAGGTTCTTGCCCTTATCCAAAATATTTTCTGGAGTGAGTTCATTTTGCACCATAAAGATGGCAAAGTCCCCAACCATTTTTGATGAAGGAGTTACCTTTACAATGTCACCCACCATTTCGTTGACACGCTTGTACATTTCCTTTACGTCCTTAAACTTATGACCAAGTCCAAAGGATTCAACTTGTGGCTTTAAGTTTGAATATTGACCACCAGGAATTTCGTACTTGTAAATTTCTGTAGTTCCTGACTTCAAATCAGATTCAAAGTTTGCATAAACTGGCCTAACTGCAGCCCAATATTTTGAAATGTCCTCTGCCTTGTCTAGATCAATTTCTGTGTCCCTTTCAGTATTTTTAAGGGCAGCCACAACTGAATTTAGGGCAGGTTGTGAAGTAAGTCCACTCATAGAGTTAACTGCTGTATCCACAATATCTACTCCAGCTTCTGTTGCCTGAAGGATTGTTGCAACACCATTGCCAGTTGTGTCATGAGTGTGAAGGTGGATTGGAAGTCCCACTTCTTCTTTTAGGTTTTTGATTAACTTCTTGGCTGCGTAAGGTTTTAAAAGTCCAGACATGTCCTTGATTCCAAGAATTTGTGCCCCAGTCCTTTCAAGTTTCTTGGCAAAGTCAACATAATATTTAATAGAATACTTATCCCTGTACTCATCGAGGATGTCCCCTGTGTAGCACATTGTAGCTTCTGCAATTTTTCCATTTTCAAGGACTTGGTCTATGGAAAGTTTCATTCCATCAAGCCAGTTAAGTGAATCAAAAACCCTAAATAGGTCTACACCATTTTTAGCAGACTCTTTTATAAACTTAACAACAACATTGTCTGGATAATTTTTATAACCAACTGTGTTGTTGCCACGAATTAGCATTTGTAAAAGCATATTTGGCATTTTTTCACGAAGAATCCTAAGTCTTTCCCATGGATCTTCATGGAGGAACCTGTAAGCAACATCAAAAGTTGCCCCGCCCCACATTTCTACAGAAAATAACTTGTCCATGTTGTAGTTTAGGGCCTCAGCAATTTTCACAAGGTCAATAGTCCTCATCCTTGTGGCCATAAGTGATTGATGGGCATCACGCATAGTCGTATCTGTTAAGAGGAGCTTCTTTTCATTTAAGATGTGGTCCTTAATTCCATCAGGTCCAAGCTCGTCAAAAATTTGCTTGTAACCCCTGAAGTACTTCTTTTCAAAGTCTGGAACTTGTGGGACATCAAAGTTTTTCTCAAGGGCCTTAGTGTCATTGACAACCCTCTCTCCAATAATTTTCATGAGCCTAAGTTCCTTGTCTTTAGAAGATTTGATTTCAAATAATTCAGGATGTTCTTCAATAAAACCTGTGTCGCAAGTTCCCTCTTCAAATTCTTTGGTATTTAAAACATTTAATAAGAAACCAATGTTGGTCTTAACTCCACCAACCTTTAATTCAGAAAGAGATCTCTTGGCCTTTCTTATGGTGTCCTTCCAAGTCCTCGCTTCAGTAATTACCTTTACAAGAAGTGAGTCGTAATAAGGAGAAATCACTGCACCAGTAAAGCCGTTGCCCCCGTCAAGCCTTACTCCAAAGCCTGAAGATGACCTGTACAAATTAATCTGTCCTGTGTCGGGCATAAAGTTGTTAAGTGGGTCTTCTGTTGTCACACGACATTGGATAGAAAATCCCCTGTGGTCAATGGCATCTTGGCCGCTTATTCCAATTTCTTCACTGTCAAGCCTGTAACCCATGGCAACCAATATTTGTGACTGAACGATATCTATATCAGTGCACATTTCTGTTACAGTGTGTTCAACTTGGACTCTTGGGTTTACTTCTATAAAGTAGTGGTCGCCCTTGGAGTCAACTAAAAATTCTACAGTACCAGCGTTGGAATAGCCAATGGACCTTGCAATCTTTAGGGCATCTTGGCAAATTTCTTCCCTAAGCTCTACTGGAAGAGAAAAGGCTGGAGTGTATTCAATTACCTTTTGGTGTCGTCTTTGGATGGAGCAGTCCCTTTCATAAAGGTGGACTACATTCCCATGCTCATCTCCCAAAATTTGCACTTCAATGTGTTTTGGCTTGTGCAGGTATTTTTCAATAAACATAGAGTCATCGCCAAAGGCCTTCTTAGCTTCACTCTTGGCAGATTGGAATTTTCCCAAAAGTTCCTCTTGGCTCTGGGCAATTCTCATTCCCCTTCCGCCACCGCCAGCTGCTGCCTTGATCATTACAGGATATCCACAAGACTTGGCAAAGAGAAGGGCCTCTTCTTCATTGCGAATTGGCTTTTCAATTCCAGGAATAGTGGCAACACCAGCTTCCTTTGCAACAATTTTTGAAGTAATCTTATCCCCAAGCTTTTCCATAACCTCTGGACTAGGTCCAATAAAAGTAATTCCTTCTTCCCTGCACTTTCTTGCGAATTCAGGATTTTCTGATAAAAATCCGTAGCCAGGGTGGATAGCATCAACACCCTTTTTCTTTGCAAGACTAATTATCTCATCAATATCAAGATAGGCATCAAGAGGTGACTTCCCCTTGCCAATCTCGTAAGACTCGTCGGCCTTTGTCCTAAAAAGAGCTAGCCTGTCTTCTTCAGAATAGATGGCAACTGAGCGAATCCCCATTTCTCTTGCTGCCCTGAAAATCCTAATGGCAATCTCTCCACGATTAGCAACTAAAATTCTTTTGAACTTTTTCATAACTTCCTCCCTTTTAGTTTTAGATATTATACAACAAATACAAACTAAAGTGTAGAAGTAATGTATGAAGAATTAGTCAATAAGAATTTACAACTTAATAAATTACTATTATTTGATAAATATTTGTGACTTAATAAATAATTATAGCTTTATAAATAATTATGACTTCATAGACTTTTGCAGCTTGATAAACTTTTACAACTTAATAAAACTATAGAACTTTACAAAAAATCATCATTTAATAGGACTTCATAACTTTTTAAAAATCCACTAGTTAATAAAAAATTCGTAAGTTAGTAAATTGGATTAGTCAAGAGCAGACATGCTTGACCTAACCCAATTTGTGAAGCAAATTGCTGGTAGGTCAGCTGCAACCATTTGACAAAGAGAAGGACCAAAGGGAACTTCGATTTGTATCAAATGGCCAGCTGCAAATCGAAGTTCTTATATTTCGATTTTCTGAAGAAAGTTGCCGTCTAAAATATATAAAGAAATTTTAGCCAAAAAATAAGAGCCCTGTTTCCAGAGCTCTTGTAAAATGATATAATATTATCTTTTTGAGAATTGAGGAGATTTTCTAGCCTTTTTAAGACCGTATTTCTTTCTTTCCTTCATTCTTGGATCTCTTGTTAGATATCCTGCTTTTTTAAGAACTGATCTGTATTCAGGGTCTACTTCTAGTAGAGCTCTTGCAACGCCGTGTCTAACAGCTCCTGCTTGTCCTGAGTATCCTCCACCGATAACTTTTACGATAACATCAAAAGATGCTTCTGTTTCTGTAAGTTCTAGTGGTTCTTTTGCAACTGTTCTTAGTGTTTCGTAGTTAAAGTATTCTTCGATATCTTTACCGTTGATAATAAATTTTCCATTGCCAGGTAGAAGTCTAACTTGGGCGATGGATTTTTTTCTTCTTCCAGTACCTCTGTATTGTATAGTTTCCATTCTTACCTCCAATTAAAATTCATAAACTTCAGGTGCTTGTGCTGCGTGTGGATGTTCGTTACCAGTGTAAACTTTAAGTTTTTTGATCATCTTTCTGCCTAGTCTGTTTTTAGGAAGCATTCCCTTAACTGCTAGTTCGATAACTTTTTCTGGTCTCTTTTCCATCATTTCAGCATATGAAACTTCTTTTCTTCCACCTGGGTATCCAGTGTGATATGCGTGAATTTTTTGATGTAATTTATTTCCTGTCAATACAACCTTGTCAGCGTTAATTACAATAACAAAGTCTCCACAGTCCACATGTGGTGTAAAGATAGGTTTTCTCTTTCCTCTTAATACACTTGCGATTTCTGATGCTAATCTACCAAGGACTTTTCCTTCAGCGTCGATAACATACCATTTTCTTTCAACTTCATTTGCTTTAGCCATGTAGCTTTTCAATGAATTTTCCTCCTAAATTGTTTAAAAATTATTCCGGGGCTTTTTAAACATGACACATATTTTAGACTAAAAAGTCTATCTTGTCAACATTTATGGGGATTTTTATTAAATACTTTCTCTTTCTTTTTCGATGTGGATATTTTCAAGTGGAGTTGGATAAGCTGACTCTTTCTTGAATTTTTCGATTTGCTTCTTAACTCTATTTACAGAAGCTATTGTTCCCACACCTGCTACACACCCACCAGGGCATGCCATACCTTCTAGTAGGTAGCCATCAAGCTTGCCTGCCTTGGCGATCTTTAACATCTTCTTACATTCTGCAAGGGTATGAGCTCCTTGGATGTGGATGTCTTTGTCTGGTGATAGCTTTTCTGCCACTACCTTTACAGATTCGGCAACGCCACCTGCTATTGGGTAACCTCTACCAAGGGCAGATCCATCATCTACGTTTTCTTCTACTTCTATTTCAGATGGTTCTATGTTCTTTGCTACGAACATTCCCATTAGTTCTTCAAAAGTTATTACAAAGTCTACGTCTGATTTTACCTTTGTATCTAGGGCTTCAAGTTTCTTTGATGTACAAGGTCCAATGAATACTACTACTGCATCTGGATCTTTAGCCTTTATGTGGTTGGCTGTGTATCTCATTGGTGAACCTGAGTCTGATACTTGTTCAAAGAATTCTGGGAATTCATTTTTTATCATTAGTGTCCATGAGAAGCAGCAGCTTGTACCCATAAATGGAATGTCTTCTGGCACTCTTTCTAGATATTCTTTGGCTTCGTGAAGTGTTGTAAGGTCTGCTCCAAGAGCAACCTCTAATACATCTTCAAATCCAAGTTGTTTTATTGCTTCTATTATTTGTTTGGCACTTGTGTTGGCACCAAATTGTCCTATGTAGGATGGTGCTATGGCTCCGTAAACTTTCTTTCCTGATTTTATTGCCTTTATAAGTTGGAAGATTTGTGTCTTGTCAGATATTGCTCCAAAAGGACATTCTGCTATACATCTTCCACAAGCAACACACTTATCATGGTCAATTTCTGCCCTGCCATATTCGTCTGATGAAATGGCATCTACCCCACAAGCAGCAGCACATGGCCTTTCGTATTTTACAATTGCTGAATATGGACATGCTTCTTTACATCTTCCACACCTAACACATTTATCTTTATCAATAATAGTTCTATCTTTACCCATAGAAATGGCATTTACAGGACAAACATTTATACAAGGGTGTGCAAGACACTTCCTGCAATTATCCGTTGTATAAAAAGCCTTAGTTGGACAAGCTTCGCAACCAAACTTTATAACATTTATTAGTGGTTTTTCGTAGGCATTTGTATCGATATCAACCTTGTCAAAACCGTCAGTCACATTTTTAAATACGCCAATCTCTCTAACATCTAGCCCCATTGCTAGTCTAAGTCTTTCGTCGACAACTGCCCTTTCTCTAAAGATATCAGATCTGTATTTTGCCACTTCGCCAGGTACAATCTTGTAGCTGGATTCTTCTAGGGCAGAAATATCTAAATCATTATAGGCAATTCTTGCAACTTCAGCAAAAACTTTTCTTCTGATGTCGACAAGTGTTCCATAAATTTCTTTCATCGCTTCCCCTTATTACTTATATTCTTAGTTTATCAATTATTTTAGCACTAACTTCTTGTGCAGTAGCCTTTAGCATTATCTCGTCGTCTACTATGACAACTGGTGATGCTTCGTTATTGTGAATCTTGCAATAGTTTAGACAATGTGCAAATTCAACTTCTAAATTTTCGGCAGAACATAGCTCGGACTCTGGTCCACACAAATGATCTTGTAAGTACTCTACTGCATCATAAATAGCATTAGCTCCCATAAGAGTGCATCTTGCACCCATACAAATAGTAACTTTCATATATCCTCCTCATCACTCTATAAAGATAGTTTATCATTTAACAATCACTTCTTCAATCATTATAATTAATTTATGATAATTATGTTAATAATGCTAAAATATAGTAGAGGTGGGAAATGAAAGACATTGAAATTTTAAAAAATTTGACCCTCTTTAAGGGTCTTGATGATAATGAACTAATAGAAATAAAAAAATTTTTATCAAGCGTGAAGACTTATGATGCAAAAGAAATAATTTTTAATACAGGAGACCCCATAAATTATTTTGGGATTCTACTAAAGGGTCAAGTGGACCTATCCATAGAAGACGTCTTTGGCAACAAGACTCTTCTTTCCAAGTTAACAGGCCCAGCCCTCTTCGCCGAGTCTGTCCTTATTAAAGATATAGAAGAGATTCCCCTTTCTGTTGTAGCAGCAGAGGATTCAGAAGTCATCTTATTTGACTACAAGGCCTACAAGTCATCTGGGTCGTCTTCACTTGTAAAGGTCCAAGACAATCTTATAAAAATCTTGGCAGGGAAGAATTTATTCATGCGTGACAAGTTAAACCTCCTTAGTCTTCCATCTACTCGTGCAAAAATTTTATATTTTCTATCAAATGAGGCTCGCAAAAGAAAGTCAAAATATTTTGAAATTGATTTTAATATTAGCGAGCTGGCACAGTTTTTAAATTTAAACCGTTCTTCACTTTCACGTGAACTTTCTAAGCTAAAAAAAGAAGGCCTCATTGACTATGACAATAAGACCTTCCGAATTTTATAATTTTTTAATTCTAATCTATAAATTTATTCTTTATTTTGATGGGCTACTCTTGCACAGGCTGCTGCGGCAATAGCTGCCACCAAGTCGTCGGCAAAAGTAGTCACTCTTTCTACTTTTTTCTTTTCGTCTAATTCCTTGATTATGCCAATTTTTTTCTTATCAAGATAACCAAAGTTAGTAAGACCAATTGTCCCATACATGTTTACAATTCCAAGAGTCAGGATCTCGTCAATCCCATAAAGACCTTCGTCATCTCTTATAATTGATAAGAGTGGTTCAGGCAGATTGCCTTCATTGGCCAAGTCGTCTAGGGTAAGGCCTGTTAAGATTGCGTGGATAGATTCCCTCTTCCTAACAACACTCTCCACACTTTCAAGGCACCTTTCCAGGCTCAAGTCCTTAATATAATCTCCCTGCAATTCTTGCACAAGTTTCGCAATTTCTACTAATTCTATTCCAAATTCCTCTAATCTATTTACTGTAAGTTCATAGAGTTCGTCCATGTCGTATTTATAAAATTTTCCTATCATAGATCCTCCTATCTTCTTCTCATTCTCGCCCTATTTCTTCTTATCATCTTAGCTCTTGAGATTTTAATTGAAATCCCATAGATAAAGCCAGGTATAAGGGTTGAAATAAAAAGGCTTAGGGGGTTGTAAGATATTCCCAAAACCTTAATAGCGTAAACTTGGGGCATCAAGAAAAATTCTAGTGGAAACTTCCAATAGGATCCACCTACTGACCTTGAGAATACTTCCTTGCCCAGGCCAACAAAGGCAAAGGCAAATAAGATTAGGCCAATTAACCAAATCAAATTACCTGCAAAGAAGTCCAAGCTCCTGGCATTCTTCTTGGAGAGTCCCTTGCCAAAGTTAAAATATAGGATAAGAATAAGTCCCACCAAAATAACTTTGAAGGCAAGGTTCCCATATACAAGTCCCCTCACCTGGCTAGACAAATTAATAAGGCTAGCTATGGCGAAGACTATAAAAACTATTAAGATGTGAAAAATTAAGCCGCGAGTATTATTCCTCATAATAACTCCTATTTATCCAAATATTTTTCCGCATTTTCTGATGCCATCATCTTCATGTCCTTGTCCACCCAAACTATGGCTGCATCAGTTTTAGCTGACAATTCTTTTATTTCATCATCATTAGAATTAAAGGCAGCAGTTGACAAGAAGTCACAAAGTCCAGAGTCATCCTTGATAACAGTCACAGACTTCATTTCATGAGCTGGCTTTAGAGTATCTGGGTCAATGATGTGACAGTATCTCACACCATCAAGGTCAAAATACCTTTGGTAGTCACCACTTGTGACAATAGAAGTGTTGGCAACATTTAAAGTTGTCAAAACTTGGTCAGGGCTTTCTAGGTCTGGGTTTTGGATCCCAATCCTAAAGTTTTCTCTTCCATCAGTTGGCTTGCCAATTATCCTGACATTTCCACCAGCCGAAATAACACAAGAAGTAACTCCTCTCTCACGGAGTTCTTGAGCCACAAGTTCTGTAGCATAACCCTTGGCAGTGGCTCCAAGATCAAGTTCCATTCCCTCTTCAAGGTAGACAGATTTTTCCCCTTCATCTAATTTTACATTTTCAATATTTGTAAGTGGACGTAGTTTTTCCAGTTCTTCATCACTTGGAAGGGCCTGACCCTTTAGGGCAATGACTTCTTCCTTAGTCTTTCCACCTTCGTAAAGATCCCTATATTCATTCCAAAGTTTTGTAACAGGTCCAAGGGCAACATTTGTGTTGTGAGATATATTTTTGTAGTCATCAACAGAAGTTTTTATTAGGTCAAATAAAACATCATCAACCACCACTGGCTTTACACCAGCTTCATCGTTAACTGTCTTTAAATTCACAAGACCATCATAGTTCTTGTAGTTGTCAAAAAGCTTGTGGAGGTCTTGGTATCTTTCCTTGGCATAGGTCAAATTTTCCTTGGCAAAGTCATCGTCGTCAGTGTAAATTGCAATGTGGATCACAGTGTCAAAAGTGTCGTAGAATTCAATCTCTTGCTTGTCCCCATCCTTGTTGACTTCAAGAGATGCCACACTTTCATTTGAATTTGTGTTTTCATTTTTTATATTGTTTGCTCCCTGGTTCTTGCAGCCAGATAAAATTAAAAGACCGCTAAGGCCAAGAGCCATTAAAGTTTTTTTCATAATATCACCTTTCTCTATAATACCATTTAAGTCGCCATTTTTACAATAACTTATAAATTTCCATAAAAAAAGACAGCCCCATGGACTGTCTCTAAAAATTAATTTTTATTCTTCGTCTTCTTTTCTTCTCTTAAATCTCTTTAATAGAAGTAATAGGCCTGATGCAAGTCCAGCTGATGCAGTTTCCATTGCAAGACCAGCGTCGCCTGTCTTAGGAGCCTTGTCATCGCTTGTAACTTGTCTTTCTATGCCCTTGTTCTTAACAAGATTATCATCTTCAAGATTTTCTTTCTTTTCTACTTCTCTAGTTTCTTCAGGAGTAGAATTCTTTTCAATATCCTTTACATCTTCAGTCTTTGGTTTTTCTGGAGATTCTTGTGGAGAATCCTTTGGATCCTCACTTGGATTTTCTACGACCTTGTTAGGAGTCTTATCTTCTGGCTTATTAGGTGTCTTATTACCTGGTTCAGAAGGTTTGTTAGGTCTATCCTTGCCTGGCTTAACAGGATCTTCTTTACCTGGCTTTTCTGGATCTTCCTTACCTGG